>DASYVB010000126.1:0-8691 GCA_036000525.1 Nitrospiraceae bacterium
GTCGATTCGCTGCTATGGCTGGGAAACATTTACCGCGTGGAAAGCAACTTCGCTGAGGCGATCCGCCTCCATCAGCGAGCGAGTCGCGTCGACGAGCGCAACATCGAAATTCTGCTCGAGTTGGCAAACGACTTGGAGGGCGCCAAGCGCTATGAGGACGCCTTGCAGACCCTGCACAAGATGCTCAAGATCGAACCGGATAACCTCACCGCGCTCATCCGCAAGCGCGATCTATTGATCAGGCTCGAAAAATGGAGCGAGGCGCTCGAAATCCAACATCGTCTCCTGAAGGCCAACCTGCCTGAGCCGGAACGCCGGGCCGAGGCTCATCTCCTCACCGGCTGCACGTACGAGGTCGGGCGCCAACTGCTAGAACGAGGCCACCCCGATAAGGCACGGCGCTACTTCCGCGGCGCCATTAAGAAAGACCGGACGTTCTTGCCGGCCTACGTCGGCATTGGTGAAATCTTGATCCGGGAAGGCAAGACCAAGCAGGCAGTAGAAATTCTCAAGAAGGTTTATGCCAAGACCCGTAGCAGCATCATCCTGCACCGCCTCGAAGAACTCTTTCTCGAACAGGGCGAACCCAGCGAAATTATCCGTGTCTATCAGGAGGCCCTCCGGCAAGACCCGAACAACCCAGCACTGCAGTTCTATTTGGGCAAGCTCTACTACCGACTCGAAATGGTCGACGAAGCCTTCGACATCCTCTCGACCGTCGAAGGGATACAGGATCAATTGGTCGATTACCATAAGATCATGGCCAATCTCTATCTGCGCAAGCAGCAAATGGAGCAGGCCGTCGCCGAACTCAAGAAAGCCCTGCATTTCAAGAAACGTGTGGTCGTCCCCTATGTCTGTACCGCCTGCCGGCAAGAATCGACCGAATGGTCGGGGCGCTGCCGCCGCTGTGGGACATGGAATACGTTAGTCGCACTGCCCTTGCCGAATGCCGGTCAAGCGGTCCCGGGTCAAGACAGCGGCCCCCTCCCAGTTTCAGCAGTTCCCTACCAGGGCATTGCTTCTCCCTTCGAAACCGTGTAGGTTTTCGGCCAGTCAGCCCGCATTATTCACGAGGGTTCGTGACGAAACCGCCGAGACGCCTGGCGAGACGGGCGCGCGGAGCCGTGAGGGAGGGAGGCATACTTGAAACAGTATGTTGACCGACCGAGCGGCGAGCCCGCCCGCCGTCAGGTTTGTCGCAGCGGCGTATCGGCGGTTGCAGTAGAAGCCTTCGTGAATGATGCGGGCTAACTGCCTGACGTACGAGCAGCCATCCGCATCGCATTCAATGCAACCTCTACAGATGATGGAGTGTCCCATGGTCGACTATCAGGATTTCGCTGCCAAAGCCTTGCGCGACGAGACGCTGACACGAAGTGATTGCCAGGCCGTGCTCGACACTCCAGATGAGCAGTTGCTGGGACTCCTTCAAGCCGCCTTTACCGTCCGATCTCACTATTTCGGTAAGACCGTTCGCCTCCAGATGTTGCAGAACGCCAAGAGCGGTGCCTGCCAGGAAGACTGTCACTACTGTTCCCAATCTGCGATCTCCACCGCCCCCATCGAGCGTTATGGCCTCGTGCCCCAACAGCAAATGATTGACGGCGCCCGACAAGCGGCGGCCTCGAAGGCCCAACGCTATTGCATCGTCATCAGCGGTCGGAGCCCGCTGGATCGGGAAATCGACGAAATCGCCGGGGCCGTGCGTGCCATCAAGCAGGAGATTCCTATTCAGATCTGCTGTTCACTTGGCCTGATGAATGAACAACAAGCCAAGCGACTCAAAGCCGCCGGAGTCGATCGGGTGAACCACAACTTGAATACGAGCGAAGCCTTTCACGCCTCAATCTGCACCACACATACGTTCCAGGACCGACTCAGCACAATCCGGAGCGCTCGAGCGGCAGGATTGGAAATCTGTTCCGGTGGGATCGTGGGAATGGGAGAGAAGGACGAGGATCTCATCGACCTCGCTATGGCGTTACGCGACGTGAAGCCGGATTCGATACCGCTAAACACGCTGCATCCCGTTGCAGGCACGCCGTTAGAGAATTGCGATCAACTGACTCCACAACGCTGCTTGAAAGTCCTCTGCCTCTTCCGTTTCCTCCATCCGCGCACCGAAATCCGCATCGCCGGCGGCCGCGAACACAACCTGCGCAGTCTTCAGCCGTTGGCGCTCTATCCAGCCGACTCCGTCTTCGTGAACGGCTACCTCACGACACCTGGCCAGCCGGCCCCCGAAGTCTGGAGCATGATCGAGGATCTGGGCTTCAAGATCGAAGTGGACTACCAGCAGCCGGTTAGCATTTAACTCACACTTCAACCTCTCCTCATTCATCTCGCGGCCGCTCTACTACAAGCTGCCTTGTTGCCCAGCGCACCGGCCAATAGCCGACCACCAGTGACCTACAAGCGCTAACGCGACGATCTGCAGCAGTACGTGTGGACCTGTCATCTGACTCGTTTTCCCACATGATTGCTCGCTGATGACCATGCTGAAGCCTCTGTCTTTTAAGGTGGTTATAAGCGTTTCGCGTTGACACCTACCTGATTCTTGCTACAGTTTGAACACGATGCTCACCATGAAATGTCTCGATTGTCAGGAGGACCTTATTGAGATTCCGACCAGCCATGGTCCTGGGCTCGATGTCTGTTTCACCGGACACGGACTCTGGCTCGATGTGGGAGAGGTGAATTTTTTTGTGGAGGATTACACCTCGCTGAAGCGGACGATTGGTGACACCGGAGGCGTCGCGGTCAGGACAGAGACATTATGTCCTCGATGCGGAAACCACATGGAGTCTGAAACGGTATCTCAAACGTCCTTCCTTAGCTGCGACTCCTGTCGCGGGTGGTGGCTTCCTCACGGAAGCCTCACTCGTTTGAATGAGGCCTACCGAGGCGCTGCGGTTCCGATCCAGATCTCTGAATCCGAGCTGTACACACGAGCTGCAGATAGACATCGTGTACTCAACGAAACATTCCGCGATCAACCCAGGTTCAACAAGAAACGCTCCAACCCACAGGGCATTTGGTTCTGGGTCCCATTCTTCGGATTCGCCTTTGTGCTAGGAGGACTCATCCTAGTCGCAGGAGTCGGCAAAGCCATGAGAACCACTCAGTGGAACCAGCCGCTGGATCAAACTCTGTTGTACTTGGCGGTGGGTACCGTAGGAGGTTTCGGGCTCTCCGTGTACGGATGGATAGTTCATCAACGGAAGCGCTTGATCGAAAGCATTCCGACCTCGACTATTCGTTCTCTGGCTCTGGGGTTGGTCGAGATCAGTGGACATGCACAGCCTGAGGAGGGCCTCCTCTCCTCGCCCTTCGGTGGGCTTCCCTGTGTGTTCTATTCGTACACCGTTGAAGAGCGGGTCGGCTCCGAGAAGAATGCACGATGGGAGACCATTGGCAAAGGCACGTCAGAGCAACCCTTTTTTGTGAGCGATACAACCGGACGAGTGCTCATCGTGCCCCTTGGCGCCGAGCTTATCTTGCCGGATGAGCGCACCTCTCGAAGTAATTGGCTCGGAGAATTGCCCCCCACCACAATCGCCGGATTGAATCGACTGGGGATTTCGACCGAACGCTGGATAGGAAGCAAGACATTACGGTGCCGAGAATCGTTCATCTTACCGGAAGAGCGGGTCTACGTTCTTGGAACGGCCCATGAACACCAAGGTGCGAGAGAGCGCGTCGAAAACTCCGCTCGTATGTACATCGGTAGCAGCCGAGACCATGCATTTATCATCTCGGATCGAAGCGAAAAGGACTTATTGTCCCGATTGCGATGGCAGGTGTTGGCTTTTGGGGTGGGAGGCCTGACACTTGCTGCAACCTGTTTGACCATCATCTTCAAGTACTACCTGACAACAATGTCGTAACAGTCATACCCAAAAGGAGAACACCCATGAATGGCACCTTACTGATCGGAATCCTGCTAGTTATTGGACTGATTGTGCTTGTCGCCTATGTGGTCGGCGTCTACAACATGCTGGTCCGACTCGCCAATAACATCGACAAGGCCTGGTCGAATATCGACGTCATCCTGAAACAACGTCATGATGAGCTTCCCAAGCTTGTCGAAGTCTGTAACAGCTATATGACTCACGAGCGGGAGACACTGGAATCCGTGACCAAAGCCCGCAATGCGTATAGCGCAGGCCTGAATATCAACGACAAGGCACAGGCGGAAAATCAGATCGTCGGTGCCTTAGGAAAACTCTTTGCCGTGGCCGAACAGTATCCAGATCTCAAAGCCAATCAAGAATTCTTAGCCATTCAACAGCGCATATCGGCACTGGAAAGCACCATCGCCGATCGGCGTGAGTTCTATAATGACTCGGTCAACCTTTACAATATCGCCATCGAACAGATCCCTACGCTCTGGGTGGCGCAGGAGGTCGGATACACAGCGAGGCCGTTGTTGACAGTTGCACCATCTGATCGCAAGGACATGCCGCTCGCCTTTGCCAATCGCACGCGTATGGCGGCATAGACACACCATCGGTCGATGGTGTGTACCCGGTGAGACGGAAGGAAATAGAGGCGACCTGGACCTCTCTCAGTTACTCTTCCCGCAGTCCTTCTACCACCGGCTGCCTTGCTGCCCAGCGCGCGGGCCAGTATCCGGCCACCAGGGCAGCCGTGAGTGCGAGTCCTACAGCTTGCAGAATCACTCCGCCCGGGACCGTCATCTGAATCGTCCAGCCAAAGGATTGTTTATTGATCACGTGGATGAGCACCAGGGCGAGCAGCAGGCCTCCCACGACACCCAGCACGGCCCCGATTAACCCGAGATAGGCCGCTTCCCACAGAACTAATCGCTCCACTTGCCTCGTGCTGGCTCCGATAGCCCGCAACGTGGCAAATTCACGTCGTCGCTCCAACACGGCCGTCACCAATGTATTCACGATGCCGAGCATGGCCACCAGTACGGCAATGGCTTCAAGGACATAGGTCAACACGAAGGAGCGGTCGAAGATCTCGAGAATCTCTTGCCTCAACTCTTGGTTTCGGATCACCAACGGTGTAACCGTCACCCCGTCCAGCCCGGCGACGTGCGTCACAATCGACTGCCGAACGTGCTCTGCATCGGCCCCGGCAGCCAGGTAGATGGAAAACACTGTCACCCGGTCGTCGTGCCATTCTCGCTGATACCATGTTCGATCCATCACCATCTTCCCGCCGTCGGTCGCGTAATCGTAAAAAATCCCCTCGACGGACACAGCAGCGGGTCCCGTCGGCGTCGTGATCGAGACCTTGTCCCCCTCGCGAAGCCGCAATCGATTCGCCAACACTTCCGACAGGAGAACGCCTCCGGTTTCGGCGGCCCTCAACAAAATTTCGGTTGAATCTCCATGAATCATCAGATACCGGCTGCGCTGTGCATGGAGCCGAAGGTCTCGTGACACCAACGCCACTGGCTGATCCGCGACATCTGCATACACCTCACGAAGGGTATCGACCGCGGCAATGCCGTCAATCGCCGACAGGGTCGAACGCCAGGTCCCTGGCAAGGCACGCGACGCCTGCCCGGCCTGCCTCCCCTGGAGCCAGGATTGCGGGGCCACGATGAGATCGGCCATCACGGTCTCATCCACCCAGATCTCGACAGTATCACGAAAACTGCGAACCATGACGGCGACACCGATCATGATCGACAATCCCACCATCAACGCAGATACCGTCACCGCATTCCGGCCTGGATGGCGCGCCGCCTGGTCTGCCGCAATGAGCCGGAGGCTCCCCCCGAGCATCATCGTCTTGCTCTCCTGGCGAGGGCGCCGCATGCCCAACGCCTGGATAAAGAGTGGCGCAAGACAGGAGAGTGCTCCCAAGAGACAGATTGTCGCAAGATAGCCAAAGAGCGGCAGGTCTCCGACCGGGCCCATCAGCGAGCAGAGCCCTGCCAGCACCAATAACACGAGGCTGATCCACCCACACAGGCCTACCCTCAGTTGATGCGTCGATTCATAATCTCCCGGTGCCAAGGCACGGACCGTCACAGTCCTGCCGGCTTCCAAGCTGGGGCCCAAGGCTCCCACCATCGAGACCAGTGTCCCGAGCAGAACCCCTTTCGCCACTGCCACGAAGGTCAGCATGTCCATCGACAGGGTCAGCCCGCCAGAAACGACCGGCGCATAGAGGTCTGAGATCGTTCGGCTCACGAGCGACACCAAACTCCCGGCCAGCCAGACCCCACCAAGACCTCCCAATAGCCCGCCAAGAAGACCGAGCAACCCTGCTTCCACGAGAAACAGGCCGGCGACTCGCCGCTCCGTCATTCCGAGTGCGCGATAGATACCGATCTCGCGCCTCCGTTGCGCCACAGCAAAGGCTATCGTGTTGTAGATCAAGAACATCCCGACGAGCAGCCCGACCCAGCTCATGACTGATAGATTGAGCTGGAAGGCCCACACCATGTTTTCGACCTGCTTCGTCCGTTGCGCCGGCCGTTGCACGACAAGATGGGGAGGGAGAACCGTGCGCACGGAGGCAACGATGTCGTCGAGCGGGCGATCAGGCGTCGTCACCAGTTCGATCCGATCCAACCGCCCGATTGATTGAAACAACAGCTGCGCCGCAGCAATATCCATAATGGCAAGCCGATCCCAGAGGGACGAGCGCGCCGCCTGGTTATGAATGAGCCCTGCGACTCGCAGCCGTACGAGACGCCCTCCCGCCATCACCTCGACGACACTACCAACTCCCAGGTTCCAGTCGGCAGCAACCTGACGACCAAGGTACAGCGCGTCCGGAGCCAGGAGCGCCTCCAGCTCTACGCCGGCATCAGCCTGCGGTATCTGAAATCCACGCGTCCCGACCTCCGCGAGTAGATCCAGTCCCAATATCTGAAGCGCCTGGCCACGCGGATCCCCTTGGGCGACCACTACCGATTCTTCAATGACCGGAGCGGCGCTCACCACCCCCTCGACCGCACGGACAGCTGTGATCGCCGATTCGTCCACTCCGAGATCACGGCCCGCAATTTCCAATGTGGCGGGACCGGCCACCGTCGTGACGGCTTGCTCGAAGGATCGCAGTACTTGAATGTTCGCCGTCCCGATGCCCACGGAGGCCAGAACACCCAGTGCCACTCCGGCGATGCTGAGCAGGGCGCGAAATGGCCGCTGGAGCGCATGAGCGCGGATCAGGGCCATATTGAGCATGAGTGGTATAGTCATCTAGGGACTGGACGCGGTATTAACAGAACGAATCAAATCAATCGGGCCAGTAACGGAGCCCTGCACAAATCAGTAGTTTCGTTTACAGCAATACACACCTTTGTTAGACTCGCATGAGTTAATAATGAGAGGTTATTGATGGGCGCACGAACTGCTCTAAACCGAAAGATCCAGCCGTTGCAGGAAGCGATCGACGCCGATCTTCTCACACCTCGGCAGCATGACATCCTTCGCCTGGTGTCGATCGGGCACACGAACCGTGAGATTGCGGAGGTGCTGGAAATCAGCGTGCGCACGGTCGAAGTGCACCGATTCAACTTGATGCGACGGTTGAATGTGAGAAACGTGGCGCAATTGCTCCGACGGGCCCTGCAGCTGGGTCTCCTTGCCAAGACGTTCGGGGCCAGGTAGGCCTACAACTCCTTCAGTTTTCCCCGGCAGTCCGCCAACCGCGTATAGCCTTTCTTGCTGAGCTGTGCCGCCAGCTCCGTTTCTAATCGTCCGAACGCGTCGACCCCCTCCTCGATCAACACTGTCCCGATCTGCACGGCCGATGCGCCACAGAGCACATGTTCGAAGGCATCCACGCCATTGACCACGCCGCCGGTCCCGATGATCGGCATCCGCCCTTCGAAGATCTTCCAAAAAGCCCGCACGTTGGCCAGCGCGACCGGCTTGATGATCGTACCACCCAGTCCGCCGAACCCACCCTTGGGCTTGATGACGACCACCTCGCGCTCCGGATCGACGACGAGCCCGTTGCCGACCGAGTTAATCAGGTTGAGAAAATCGACCCCGCAACGGCCGATCACCTCTCCCATCACCGTATGATGGGCCGGATCAAAATACGGAGGCAACTTGACCCCCATCGGAACCGTGATCACCTTGCGAACCCGCTTCAGCAATCGCTCGGAGGCTTCGGCGTCATATCCGATCTGAGGTTTGCCTGGAATGTTGGGACAAGAGAGATTGACTTCGATCAAGTCGGGCTTCGCCGCATTGATCGTGGCTGCAATCGTCGGAAAATCGTCTTCACAGAGACCCGCCACACTGGCGATGACCGGCTTTCCGAGTGTCTTCAGTTCAGGAATGAGCGCGGCGTACGCCTTGTACCCGAGATTCGGCAAGCCCATGGAGTTGATGGACCCGCCGGGAAATCCATAGTACCGGGGTGTCGGATTGCCGTCGCGAGGCTCAACCGTCATCGACTTGGTGACGATGGCACCGGCACGAGATCGGCCCAGGGCCAGCAGTTCTTTGCGGGTGACACAGAGGGCCCCCGAGGCATTCATGAAGCAACTGGGAAATCGCACGCCGGCAATGGAGATCGAAAGATCCATCACGCTACTACCGTGACAGGCTGGTGCTGCGTTCTCGTCACGAGTTGCCCATCCTTCATGGCCCAGACATAATCGGCAGCCTCCGCGGCCACGGTGCTGTGAGTGACCAACAGTACGGTTATGCGAAACCGCTGAACGAGCGACCGAAGGAGGACGAT
>DASYVB010000127.1:0-9424 GCA_036000525.1 Nitrospiraceae bacterium
GGAAGGCATGCCTCTCTGAACGGCTGGATTGAAGGGGCCTTCGTGAGCTTGTCAGAGAGATCCTGTAGAGAGTATTCTTTTGCACCCTAAAGGCTTGCGGACTTGTCCCAAGTCTGATGGCTCTTTCGTGGATGAACCTTCCTTTATTGTGTGTTCTGTGATGAATGACGAACATCCCGGCCGGGCATTGTTAGGAGCGATCCTCGAAGACAAATTCGGCTTGACCGAAGCCAAATTGCTTGAGGCGATTAATATTCAAGAGACCAAGGGGGGGCGCCTCGGAGAGATCTTGGTCCGACTCCGGGCGGTTACCGAAGATCAACTCCTCCAGGCGCTTGCCGTTCAATTTGAACTTCCATGGCTTCCGTATCTTGATGTGAGCCAGGTCGACCATGAATGGGTCAAGAAGGTTCCTATCCACTTCGCCCGCCGCTATCACGTGCTCCCTCTCAAGACAGAGGATGGAGCGGTGATTGTGGCGACGACCGATCCCATGGAAACGGCTGCATTGGACGACCTTCGACTGTTGCTCGGCCTTCCGATCAAAGCGGTGCTGACGAGCAGCTTGTCGCTCCTGGCCTGCTTGAATCGTGTGTATGACGAAGCGGCGAGTCCTGCAGGCGCAGAGCAAGTGATGGACGACATCGCGGCCAGTGAGAGCCTGGATCAAATTGCTCATGAGCTGGATGAACCGCAAGACCTTCTTGATGCCACAGACGAAGCCCCCATCATTCGGTTAGTCAACTCCGTGCTCTTCCAAGCGGTTAGGCAGCGCGCGAGTGATATTCATTTTGAATCGTTCGAACGGGGGTTGGTCGTTCGGTATCGCATTGACGGGGTGCTCTATCCCGTCTTAACCCCCCCCAAACATCTGCAGGCGAGCATTATCGCGCGATTGAAAATCATGGCGGCTCTGAACATCGCGGAGAAACGATTGCCGCAGGATGGCCGATTTCGGATTCGGACGGCGGGTAAGGATGTCGATCTGCGTGTGTCGGTGCTGCCGACATCACATGGTGAACGGGTGGTCCTGCGTCTGTTGGAAAAAGAGAACCGTCTCCTGAATCTGCCGGAGATGGGTTTTTCGCAGGAGCGGTTGGGGATCATCCAGCAACTGATCCAGTTGTCACACGGCATCATTCTCGTGACGGGGCCTACTGGGAGCGGGAAGACGACGACGCTCTATGCGGCGTTGACTCACATCAATGCGCCGGACAAGAACATCATTACCGTCGAGGATCCGGTGGAATATCAACTGCTCGGCGTGGGCCAGATGCAAGTGAATCCTAAGATCAACTTGACGTTTGCTGCGGGGCTGCGGTCGATTCTCAGGCAAGATCCCGATGTCATCATGATCGGCGAAATCCGCGATCGTGAAACCGCCGAAATCGCCATTCATGCCTCACTCACAGGGCATTTGGTCTTCTCCACGCTCCATACCAACGATGCCGCGAGCGCGGCCACACGATTGATCGACATGGGCATCGAACCCTTTCTCGTCGCCTCCTCGGTGGTAGCCGTCTTAGCGCAACGGTTGCTGCGGCAGGTCTGTTCGGACTGCAAACAGCCCTATCACCCGGACGATGAAGAACTCATTCGGCTCGGTATCGTTCCGCCGAGGGTACGCCCTACATTCTATCGGGGAGCCGGATGTCCGGCCTGTGCCCAAACCGGCTATCGAGGCCGAACAGGCATTTTTGAGCTCCTCGTGCTGGACGATGAGATCCGCCGTCTCATCGGCAACAAGGCGGACTCGGCGTCGATTCGTCAAGCGGCGATGGCTAAGGGGATGGTGACGTTGAAAGATGAAGGTGCAGAGAAAGTGTTTCACGGGGTGACGACGACTGAAGAGTTGATGCGGATTACCCAACAGGAAGTGGAGATCTAATAGAATGCCGGTCTACCACTATAAAGGCTATCGGAACGACGGCGGGGCGGCGACCGGCATCATCGATGCCGAGAGCTCGAAGGTTGCGCGCGTGAAATTGCGCAAGGTCGGCGTGTTTCCCACCGATATGGTGGAACAGGGCTCTGCCATGGCCGGCTCGACAGCGGGTGCTCCCGGCAGATCCTCCACTGGGATTGGCCGCTCCCCTGCCCTCAGCACAACCGATGTGGCGATGGTGACCCGGCAGTTGGCGACCTTGCTGGTGGCTGGTCTGCCGCTGGTCGATGCGCTCGGGGTGATGGTGGATCAAAGCGAGAAGAAATCCGTGAAGAGCCTCATGGCCGATATCCGCGAAGAAATCCGTGGAGGCTCGTCCTACAGCGCGGTGCTCGAGCGCTATCCTCGCGAGTTCTCCCAGATTTATGTACATATGGTGCGGGCCGGTGAAGCCAGCGGCGCGTTGGATCAGATCTTATTCCGCCTTGCGGAGTTTCTGGATAAGCAGTTGGCGCTCAAACACAAAGTAACCAACGCCATGCTCTATCCCGCCGTGATGTTGATTCTCGGGACCTCGCTGCTTTTTGGCCTCATGACCTTTGTCGTACCGAAAATCACCGCCGTCTTTACGAGTTTGAAGCAGGCCCTCCCATGGCCTACAGTCGTACTGATGGGCATCAGCCATTTTCTTGCAGACTATTGGACGGTGATTCTTGGTGCGGCGGGTTTGATCGTGTGGGCGGTGCGTCGGGCGCTGAAGACGGAAGCGGGACAGATTACGGCCGACCGATGGTTGCTCAAAGTTCCGCTCATCGGCGAGGTCGCCCGTAAGGTCGCCATCTCGCGGCTCACGAGCACGCTGGCCACCATGTTGGCCAGCGGTGTGCAGTTGTTGGACGCCATGGATGTCGCGAAGCGTGTGATGAACAATCGGGTGCTGGAACATGCGGTCGAAGGGGCCAGACAGAATATTCGCGAAGGGGAAACGATTACCGAACCGTTGAAGCGCAGCGGAGAATTTCCCGTACTGGTCACCCACATGATTGCGGTCGGTGAGCGGAGCGGCGAAATGGAAGAGATGCTGCGTCGCATCGGACACATTTATGATGGAGAAGTGGATCGGGTCATTACGCGGTTCACGTCGCTGCTGGAACCCATCATGATCTTGGTCATGGGTGTCTTGGTGTTCTTTATCGTGGTGGCCATCCTGTTGCCCATCTTTGAGATGGGACAGATGGTGCGGTAGACGGGCTTCACTTAAGGAGGCAGGATGGTGCAGGAGCGAAATGAGAGGGAGTGGACAGCTGGCCGGGGGCTTCGGTCAGATCGGGGGTTTACCTTTATAGAGATCATGGTCGTGGTGGCCATTCTCGCGATCCTCGCGGCCTTGGTCATCCCTCGCATCATGGGGCGGACCGATGATGCCAAGCGTACGGCCGCAAAAGTTCAAATTCGGAATATCGAAGGAGCCCTACAGCTCTACAAGCTCGACAACGGTGTCTATCCATCGACTGACCAAGGATTGAAAGCCTTGGTCGAAAAACCTTCGGTCGGGGTGATCCCGAAGAAGTGGAAGCTCGGCGGGTATCTTCCAAAACTTCCGGAAGATCCCTGGGGAAACCCTTACAAGTACCAGAGTCCAAGTCAGAGTACCGGTCTGAGTCCCGGGCAGAGTCCCATTCTGAAAGGTGAGTACGAGATTATCTCCCTCGGAACCGATGGCGAAGTGGGTGGCGAAGGCATCAATGCCGATATCACTAATTGGAATCTGGATAAGGATTAAGACGTCAAATGGTCATTGATCATTCGTCAATCGGTGCTGAGTTCTCAGCCATCAGCATTCAGCTTTCAGCTCCGGACGAATCTCAGTCCTCAGCACTCGGTCCTGAGTCTTACTCATCATTTAACATTCACAATCCCACATTCGCCGAAGACGGAACCGCCTCACACCTGATGCCTCACGCCTTACTATCCTCCCGTGGATTCACCATCCTGGAAATCATCATTGTGCTTTTCTTGCTCGTCGGTTTGCTGGGAATCATCCTGCCACGAATTTCGCTGGAAGAAAATTTGGGCTCTGTTGGCCGACGGATGGTCGGAACTGTGCGAACCCTCCAGAGCTTGGCCATGTTGACCCAGAAGACAATCCGTCTGTACGTCGATCTGGACCGCGGGGTCTATTGGCCGGTGATTTTGGATGGTAACCAAGAAAAGGTACCGCTCGATCCCACCTGGGCCACGCCGTTGAAACTCTCTGAGACCATTCGCTTTTCAGACATTCTGGCGGGTCAGGGGAAAAAAGAATCTGGTCTGGTCGATCTGTTTTTCTACCCCACGGGGAGAATCGATCCGGCAACGATGCATTTGGTGGATGCGAGCAATAACATTCTGGCCATTGCCATCGAGCCGGTCACAGGAGCAATCCGCATGAGCGATGAGCGGATTGAACCCCCCAAGCCACTCATAATTCCCGATCGTGTGAGACCGTTGCTAGAGACTGCAGGAGCGGCAGTCAAGTAATGGAGCTCCCCACAGCAGCCTACTTTGCCTTCGTAGCCATTTCGCTACGAAGGCCCGAAGCTGCGGGATATGCGGCGAAGGAGAATCACGCCAACGCTGGGAAAGCGGTACCAGTGACGAGTGTTCTATGAGGAGTGAACGGGGTTTCACGTTATTGGAAGTATTGATCGCGCTAGGCATTCTCGCGCTGGCGCTGCCGATCTTATTGGGACTTCGCAATTGGGATCTCGACCTCCATGCGAGAGCCAAGGAACTCACGACTGCCACGATCCTCGCGCAGGAAAAGTTGATTGAGACGGAGTTGGGGACGCTTTTGCCTATCGGTGAAACAGGCGGAGAATTTCTTCCAACTCCCCTGGGATCGCAAGCCACCGCCGAGATCACAAATCGCCCGTCGAATTACCGGTGGAAGCGGATTGTGTCGCCCACGCCATTGCCGATCGTACGCGAAGTGAAGATTCAGGTCATATGGCCACGAGGGACAACGGAAGAAATGGTCGAGGTCAGTACCTATGTCTTTTCGACAAGCGCAACAGCGTTCTGAGGGTGGCTTTACCCTGGTCGAGGTCCTGCTGGCGGTGTCTTTGGTCGCCATGATGGCCGCCTTGGTCTTCGGGTCCCTCTATGTCACGACGAGTGCGATTGATGCGGCACGAGCGAACTCGGCCGATGAGCAGATCGTTCGAAGCACCTTGCGCGTGATGATCGATGAGCTATCAGTCGGTGTGGGCCCCGCGACCGGCCCTTGGATGGGGATCAACCGCCAGCAGAGCGGTCAACCGGCCGATTCGGTAGCCTTTCTCACTATGGGCCAGTTTCGAGGGGCGGAGTCGACCAAAGATACCGAGATGGTTCGTATTGTCTACACCAGAGAAGGGGATCGCCTTCTTCGATTCGTGCGCAGGAATCTCTACGGTCTGACAGACGAATCCGTCGAACAAGTTGAGCTGGCCACCAAGGTCAAAGGGTTCAACGTGCGTTATTACGACGGCAAGAGCAATCTCTGGGTGGACGAGTGGGATGGTCGTGGGCGGCCCGGGACTCCGAAAGCGCTCTTGATCGAGCTGACACTGCTCCAAGAGAATGCGGAACTCCAGACCGTTCGCCAGTGGGTGGCGGTGGGGGCTTCATGATGACGTGGCCGTTTACCTGGCCCGAGACACTGAAGCTGAAAGGCCCTCTGGGCTGGGGGCTGGCATCGCTCACCTGCTTCATCGCATTTCTGTTTCTGACCTTTCCCTATGGGCCGCTCCAGAACCGCCTGTTGACCGAAGTCAATCGGGCGAGTGGATGGGAGGTTCGTGCCGCAAATTGGTCGGTGGGCTTTCCTGTGGCCATTGAGTGGCGTGATGTCGTCCTTGCTGGACCGACGATCGGGGTGATTCCAGTTGAAGCCGTGCGGACAACAATTGGAGTCTTTCAGGCATTTTTAGGGCAACTGGTGATAGACTACGCCGTCCAGCTACCAGGAGTGGCGCAGGCGGGATCTGGACGAGCCACGGGATCTCTGACTGCGGCCTCGTGGTCGTTACGGGGTCCTGTTGCCGTCAAAGGCCATCTCCAGCAGATGGATCTTGCAACAGTCTTGAAACCCTACGTGAGCCGAGGGACAGTCCAGGGGGATTTCATGCATCGATGGGACAGCGCACAAGGCGCAGATGATGCCCTCAAAGGGGAAGGGACCGTGAAGGTCGAAATCAAGGACCTTGTTGTCGAACGGCTCGCTGCCGGCACCTCCTCGATTCCCTCGCTCACGTTCGGCCTCATACGAGCCGCGCTCGCCTGCCGCGATGGCGCATGCGACGTCACGGAATTGAAGGGAGACGGCGTAGATGGATCGTTTACGGCCCAGGGGCGTATGATGCTGCGGCAGCCGCTGCAGCAGAGCCTTCTGGATCTCACGATCACCGTGGTTCCCGGTGCCGGGTTTGCTCAAAAAGCGGCGAGCCTCTCGTTGCCGCCGTTCCAGCCTGGGACCCCCTTGACGTTTAAACTGGTGGGGCCAATCATGAGCGCGAGAGTGGCGCTCTAACAGGCGGCGTGACGCGCGAGAAAGGCGGGACATGCGAGACGGGGCAAGATATGCGCAGATCGTTGTTCCAAGCAATTTCGATGGACTTCCGCGGCTCGCGTTTCTCGCCAGTCCCGCCCGTCCCGTGCCGGTCATGAGGAGTGAACAGAGTTGTCGATGATTGCTGAATGTGTCGGGCTCGATATTGGACAGACGGCCTTCAAGGCCGTGCGCTTTCGCCGCCGCCTGACAGGGCGTGAATCGGTGGAATATTTCCACCTGCCCGTTCCCTATGGGCGTCAGGAACACACGGAACCGGCGCATCGTGCGGCTATGCTCAGAAATTTCCTCTGGCAGCATGGTTTGTATGGCAGTGGAGAGATTGTGACCGCACTCTCCTGCCAGGATGTGTTTGTCAGGACCCTCTCTTTCCCCTTTCGCGATGCTTCCAAACTGGCGCAGGTCGTCCCGTTCGAAATGGAAAATCTGATTCCTATGCCCTTGGAGGACGTCACGGTCGGCAGTCTGTTGCTGCCGGCGCGAGAACCCCAAGATGGGGCCGCAAAAGGCAAAGGGTCCGATGTCCTCGTCACCGCAGCGCCCAAAGAAAAAATTGCTGAACATTTACGGTTTATGGCCTCCGCTGATCTGAACCCCTCTGCGATCACGATTGACGGCATGGCATTGTTTTCTGTCAGCCAATTTCTGAAAGAGGAAGGGGCTCAAGTTCCCGGTGACATGGCGATCATTGATGTCGGAGCCTCGAAGACGACCTTGTGCCTTGTGCATGAAGGTCGCCCCGTGCTGTTACGGACCGTGCTGTGGGGCGGGAATCACCTTACACTTGCGCTCGCCGTTCGCTATGCCTGCAGCTTCGCCGACGCGGAACGACGGAAACGGGCCATGGCCGTACAGGAAGTCGATGCCTTGCTCGAGCCGGTCCTCAAAGAGTTACGCGTCTCCCTCCATGCCTATGAAGGCACCGTCCATCAACGGTTGACTCATTGTTGGGTATCGGGCGGCGGCTCTAAACTCAGAGAACTGAGTGGGCATATGGCGCAGCAGCTGGGTTTACAACCGGTCGGCCCACGGCAAGGATTTGGATCAAGTTGCCCCCGGGCGTTTTCCATTGCATTCGGATTGGCGATCCATCCGAACATTGTCCGCCCCCGCTGGAAGTCAAGGCTGGTGGGATCAGGTCTCGCTCTGGACTTCAAAGCCGGCAGCGATGCCGCCTCGGCCACAGCAGATGTCTCGAAACAGGATCGGCGGTTGGTCTTATGGGGAGGGCTCGTCCTGGCTGTTCTGGCGCTAGTGGATCTTTCCGTACGCGTAGTGCTCAAGGAATCGACGGTCAAGGACCTCCAGCGCGGGCTCCAGGCGCAATACGAGCAAACATTCGGTCCAGGCGGCGGCCCTGGTGAGGAATTGGACCAGGCCCGGTATCGAGTTTCGCAGCTGGAGAAAGGCCTCTCGATTGTCGACGGCACACGCTACAACATCCTTGCCGGCCTTGCAGAACTGGTGAAGCATGTGCCGCCAGGCATTCCGTTGAAAGTGCGAGAACTGACGATCGACGGGACCAGCATCCATCTGGAGGGAGAAACCACGACCTTCGATGCAGTCGAGAAGATCAAGCAGGCCTTCGTGGAGGACGAGACATTTCATGACGTGTCCATCAGCGATACCCGTGTCGGGGCTGTGCAAAACCAAGTCGTGTTTCGCCTTACCTATACGGTGCAACGGCCATGATGCAGATGTTGAAAGAACGGTGGCAGCATTTCTCACAACGCGAGCGCATTATCGTGGCTGCCGGCGGAGCCGTGGTCGCAGCAACTCTGGCCTTTCTGCTGATCATCGATCCGCTCATGGCGACGATCGACAAGCTCGATCGGCAAACGCGACGGAAAGCGAAAGACAGCCAGGAGCTTGCGCTCGTCGCGCAGGAATACGTGGTCAAGCAGGCGCGTATCGCCAAGCTCGAACAGCACATGCCGAATCCGCCGGCCCAGTTTTCACTGCTGGCGTTCATGGAAGAAGCGACGACGACGGCGCAGATTCGCGATCGCATCGTTGGCATGCAGCCGCAGGCCCCCATCGTCGTTCAGGGCTATCAGGAGACCGCAGTCGACCTTCGGCTCGACGGGGTGTCGCTTCCCCAGATCCTCGCGTTGCTGGTGGCGATCGAACAGGCACCCTATGACGTCCAGGTGCATCACCTACAGCTGAAACCGAAATATGATAATCCGGTCAATCTCGACGCCACGCTGAGAATCGTGACCTATGCGAAGGTCTGATGAACGTGGTATTGCCCTTCTTCTCACCCTCCTGGTTCTGACCCTCCTGGTTGCGCTGATTCTCGAGTTTGATGCTGAGGCAAGGCGGGAATACCGAGACGCCGCAGCCTTTCGCGATAACTTCAAAGCAACCATGCTCGCGCGTGCTGGAGTGCAGGCAGCCCGTGGCGCCTTGCAGCAAGACTTCTTGAAGGACAAGCAAACGGGACAGTTCTTCGACGGCCCCACCGACTTGTGGGCCTTTCCCATCACGAATTATGCCATCGGCGATGGCCTGCTGAACGCGCAGATCGAGGATGAACGGGGCAAGCTGAACCTGAACGACCTGGCGGCCGGAGGAGATCCCACTGCCAGGAAGAGCAAGATATTGAGGGTCAAGCGACTCTTCGAACTCGTACAGGTCAATCCTGATCTGGTCGATGCCATCGTCGATTGGGTGGATCCGGACGAGGTGCCGGAAGCGGCCGGCGCAGAGAGCCTCTACTATCAAACGCTGCGTCCGTCCTACCGGGCGGCCAACGCTCCTCTGCAGACACTCTTAGAGTTGCGCCTGATTAAGGGGATGACTCCCGACATCATCGCGAAGCTCTCGAAGGTGGTGACGGTCTATCCGCAAGAAGGTGAAAGCCGGGTGAATGTGAACACCGCCGACCCCCTCGTGCTTCAGTCACTCGATCCTCGTATTACCCAAAACATGGCTGCGGAAATTGT
>DASYVB010000128.1:0-12273 GCA_036000525.1 Nitrospiraceae bacterium
GTCATCCGGATCGTTGCCGGTTTTATTGGGATTCGTGATGAACATGCCGCTCTTGTACGGCAGTCCAACGGTCTCATCGACTTTGTCGCCGACGGCAAAGACCACGGCGTCGCAGGGAAATTCGTAATACTGTTTCAGCCCGACCGCAACCGTATCCTCGCCTTTTGGATCGAGCTTGTTGTCTTCCATTTCCAGGCCGCGCACGCGGTTGTTCCCATCGACAAGAATGCGCTTGGGAGACGCGAGGAACTTGAAACCCATCTTTGTCTCGCTGGCCGTCTGTTCGCATTTGGTGAACTCGTCCGTGAGGCCCTTCAAGACTTCATCGGCCTTCTGGCCGACCGTGGCAAGGCGATCCTTGATGCGGTCGAACTCTTTCGTGATTCCGTCGAGGTCCATGTTCGAACAGACGGCCCGGATTTCTTTTGGATTGTACTTCCGTTCCACAGGCCCACGCCGCACGATCGCTGTGACCCGCTCAACTTTCTTATAGCGAATCAGCCAGTGTGAGATATCGACCATTACGTCGCCGGCTCCGATCACCGCCACGTGCTTGCCCATATCGAACGGCCGGTCGCCGAAACCGGGCAGTCGATTGAAATGGTAGACGACGTCTTTCGCGTGAAAGACCCCCTTGGCGTTGTCCCCTTCCACACCAATCGCCTTGGTCCCTTGCGCGCCGATAGAAAACACGACCGCGCTGGCGCCAAGGTTTCTGACCTCTTCGACAGTGAGATCTTTGCCGTTGCCGATTGATACATTGCCGAAATAGTGGACGTTCGGTCGCTCGAGCAACTCCCAGTACTGCTTTTTGAGACCACCACGCAGCTTCAACTTCGAGGGGAAGATCCCATATTCAGCCAACCCGCCAAACTTGATGTCGCGATTCATGATAATGACCTCATGGCCTGCCTTCGAGAGTGAACTGGCCACGGCCATTCCGGCCGGTCCGGCTCCGGCCACAATGATCACATGCGATGTCGTCGCACTCATGCCTTGATTCCTGGGTGAATCGACAGAGAAATGCCTAGAACCTCAACAGTTCCGCGGACTTTAGCACAGGAGGTTTTGAGCTGTCAAAGCTGAAAGGACCGCTCAGATCGAGAACGCGAGTAACAATCGTCCTCAATCGTGACAGCGGCACTCTATACGGGAAACGGATGGTCCGAGATGGACGCGCGCGGGTCCGAGCCACCCTCTATATGGCCACCGTCGTGGCGATACGCGAGAACCCGACTATCAAGATGTTCTATTAGTCGCTTGTGTGGTGTGGAAAAAGCCAAGAAGGTGGCTCTCATTGCCTGTATGCGGAAACTGCTGACCACACTTAACGCGATGCTCAAGCATCGGAGGCCTTGGCGGACGGAACAACCTCGGCACGATTGACAGTCAAGACCGTTACCGACCCCAAATCCCTCGCCGCTCCTTCTCACTACGCGCCGACATGGGGAGCCATTATGGCGTGACTCAATGGAGTGATTCACCCTTACTGCTGGCCAAAGGCGGACGCTGCTGGGTGCCCATCGGGCTCCATCAGCAGGATCCGAACAATTACAAAGACAATCTCAGGATTGTTGCGTGCCCTCGGCTCCGTGTCCGAATCCGTGGTGCCGTTCAGGGTGCCGGGCTTAGTCCCGGCACCCTGAGCAAACCCTCACGGTAGAGGGCAAGGGGAAGGGGAAGTGCTGATCGGACAGATCTGGTCATTCGTCAGTTGGGCCTTCCAGGATTGAGGAAGATTCTGAACCCAGCCGTTGTAGACAAGTGGGATCGGCAGGACGCCCTGTCCGCCCATGCCTGCGTACTGGGTCGGTGCGTCGTCCATGACAGTGCTGCCGTCAGCCACGAGGATTACCCTGCCGACGATCGCCGCATCATCCGCACTCCCATTGTTATCGGGGTCCGGATCGACGACAATCAGGTCGTTCGAGAACTTACTCGACACGTACACGTAGTAGCCGCCATTTATCGGATCATCCTTGGCACCGAAGTTGACGCCATGGCATCCTGCACTACAGGGTAGCATCGCCACCAGTTCATCAGTCGCGGTGTCGATGATGGTGATGGTCGCCGTCAGGGTGTTGGCGGTGAACACCCACTTGCCGTTGGGGCTGACCGGCGTCTGGATGGGCAAGGCGCCGACGATTATCTTCCCATTTTTGTCCGGTGTTATCGTGCCTGTCTCCGGGTCGTAGTTGGCCAGCAGCTTGATGGTCTTGGTCTGATCGCCTGGGTTAGCTACGCCTTTGCATGCATCAGGCACGATGGAGATGCAGGTGATCGTGCTATCGAGGTAGTTCGAGACGTAATACTTGCTCGTATCCGGCATCATCCCGGTCGCGATCGGTAGGATACCGGTCGGCGTCTTCGCTGCGATGGTACCGGGGATGATGTCGATCCGCGTCGAGTCCGCCGTGTTGGAGTTAGGCGTCACCATCGTCTGGCCGTCGAAGCTCATCCAGTGCGCATGGGGCTGCGCCGGATTCTCACCCTTGCGCTGGACAGGAATCTTGCGGTCGATGTTGGCACCCAGCGGGCTCAACTCGACCACCTTGTCTCCACCGTTGAGGCTCACATGCACCTGGTCCGTGTCGACCCGCGTCATGACATGCGCTGGAGCGGGGCCCACATGAATGTTCCGCAGCATTGTCAGCGTTTCCCGATCGAACACAGCGAGTCTGTTGCTGAACCACTGCGTTTGATAGATGACCGTCTGATCCCGATTCGTCCACATGTTGTGAGGGTTGTTCATATTAATCTGCGGCAACGCAACCTTCTTCGTTACCTTCCAGGTCGCCACATCGACCGCGGTAGCCGTGCCAGGCTTGGTCTTCCCGGCGGTTTTCTCGTACTCGGTGTCGACCCAGACCTCCCCGATCCCTGGCGTCGTGGGAGCGAGCGGTGGGTCGAGGGGCTGATTGATGGACAGGGTATTCAGCATGACTGGCACCCCGCCGGTGACCAGGACTGAGACCGCGGGCAGGTTAACTATCCATGTGGCGAGATTATGGTCCTGGTAGTTAGCCGGGTTCGTGATGACCCAGAACGCTCTCAATAGCCTGGCGGCGAGGTTGCTTGTCGTGTTGACTGTTAGGCCATTTACGAGCCTGATCTTATTACCCAGGTCAAGCCCATCCGTCGTCGCCGGGTCGTCCACGATCACCGCGGCCAGCATGAAGGGGTGCAGCTTGCACACGAACACATAGAGACCCGGTGTCTTCAAAGTCACCGACTGTGAGCCCCGGTATGCCTTGCGCTGATCGAAGGGCATGTTGTCGGCATTACTTCCATCCGCCTTGAGCGGCCACAGCAAGCTGGTCGTCGTGTGGACAGTCTCCGTTTCTGAGGCCAGGATAAACTTGATCACGCTTCCCGGGTTGACGATAGCGAGGGACTTCGTGCCCTCGAGGATCGGGTTGCCCACCAGAGCACAGCCAGGGCCTTTCGCACACCTGAACCAGGAGCCAGGCTCATCGGTCGCCTGAAAGACCGCAGCGGGCGGCGCTGCCTCAGCGAACGGGACCACCCAGCTCCCAACCGAGGTCAACACTAGGAATGTCACCAGGACGGTACCAGCCAGGGGCAGCCACTGGAAGGTGTGCCCCGCGGGTCGGGGTTGCAGCCGAACCGCAGCTCGCCGACCGCCGAGGCCCAGGATCCCTAACGGGAAGGCGGATAAAAACATGAGTTGCTTCTTCATAGAGATCTCCTTCTAGATTGGGCCATCTCATATGGCCACAGTGTTGAGAAGGTCACCGGCAAAAACGCAAGATCGGAACCAAAGCTCTCTCCTTGTTGGTTGTGTTGATATGGCACCGACTGACTGCTGCTTGGCCCACTGTTCGTCAGTCGTCGCTTGTGACGAGTCTCTCATTAGGCTCTGAACGGTGTCCTCGATTGATTCATTTATTCATTGATTCACGATTGATTACCCCGTTATCCTTTTGCCCCGCTACCCCTCGACTCGTTCCCCACTACCCCACCTTACCTCTCTCCCTCAGACACCCGCGCCCAGTCTTGCTCGATCAATTCGTTCGCCCGCGCCTGGACTCGTTCGTCATTATCCTCGAGGGCCAGGAACAACGGATCGACCGCTCCCACGGGCGCTGACTGCGCCCAGGTCTCCAGGGCCCGGAGCCGGACGCTAACATCCGGCGAGTTGAGTTCTTTGGCCATCCACGCAGGCACGACCAGGGTGTCCACTGGTGGTGCCGGCTCAGAAGCTGGGACAGATACCGCGTGGGAACTGTCCCCTCCTGGGACTGTCCCTTTTCCTGACGCGGTGCCTGTCTCATTTCCCGAGGCAAGGGGGACGGGGCTCGCCGCCGGGCTGAATGGATCGTTGCGTGGTGACGGACTCTGCTTGGATAGGGGCGGCCCACTCACGCTCGTTCGCGACTCAAGGCTCGGCACGTTGTCAGACGAAGCCGGTCCGCAGCCGGCCAGCCCAACCAGCAGCGAACAGCCTGCAGCAACTAGGAAGCAGCGAAGAGCGAACTGCCAAGAGCTCCGATCTCTTGGCTGTTCGTTACTCGCGATCCGCTTCACGAGAGACCGGAAACGATACGAGCTCACTTCTATAGCGGAGTGAGCGTTGGATAGCTTCTTCAATCAAAATCCTCTTTGGGAAGACGGGTGAGTACCGACCATCCTCTCTTGCTGTGATCATCCAAACTCCCAGGCCCAGAGCGCCCTCAATGAACCCAACAGGCTTGTAATTGGCCGTGCGAGCCGCTTTATAGACCTCACATTCCCTGTGTGTCAAGATAATTCTTACGGAGAAACAAAGTTTCTCGATGGCAAATACCATGCCCTGGCGGAAGGGTGACTCGCCGGGAACGGCCTGTATGGCGAGGTTGCCGTGTGCGGGGCCCAGCACGCCGACCACCGAGGCCCAGGAGCGGAGCGGGAAGGTAGAGGGGATCGAGACATGCCTTGCTTATTCATCAGAGATCCTTCTTGCGTTAACGAGCGGGTCTGCCTAAAGGGAAACAGGGTGGCATGTATACGAGGCCTATGTAGCCGACGCAATCCCTCCATCCGAGGGGCCTCCCGAATGGAGGGTGTGCTTCGGCACGATTCCGGGAGCTAAATGGGGATGGACTGTGCAAGACCTGATTCCGGTGGCGGTGGGCGTTGAGAGTAGTGCGTGTTAGCAAGCACGGTTTGGGTTCGCTTCGACCGTACGAGCACGGGGGTAGCCCAAGGGAATGGGGCTGGGTCCTGAAAAGAGACGCCTGAATCCTTCCCCCTACCCCCCTGCGCTTCCTACTGGCCCGCCTGGTTCGGTCATGCGCCAGGGGTCGAGCAGTTCGGCGAGCCGCTTATCTGAGAGGACTTTTTGTTCTTTGGCCATCTGGCGCACGGTCTTGCCTGATTTGTATGCGTCCTTGGCCAGATTCGCGGCAGCCTCGTAACCGATCTCTGGAGCCAGGGCGGTGCACATGGCCAGACTTTCCTCGATCAAGCTCCGGCAACGCTCGTCGTTGGCCTTGATGCCGTCGATACACTTGATCGCGAAGTTGGTTGAGGCAGTCGAGAGGAGTTCAATGGATTGTAATAGGTTATAGGCCATCACCGGCAGCATGACGATGAGTTCAAAGTTGGCCGCCTGCCCTCCCACTGTGACCGTCACATCGTTTCCGATCACCTGGGCGCAGACCATCGTCACCGATTCGGCAATGACCGGATTTACTTTGCCCGGCATGATGGACGAGCCTGGTTGTGTCTCCGGCAGATTGATCTCCCCGAGCCCACAGCGCGGGCCTGAGCCGAGCCAGCGAATGTCGTTGGCGATCTTCATCAGGCTTACGGCGAGGATCTTCAACTCCCCGCTCGCTTCGACCAACGAATCCTGAGTGGACTGCGCTTCAAAGTGGTTCTTCGCTTCTGTAAACGTGCAGCCGGTCTCTTTGGATATGATGGCCAACACCTTGGCTGAGAACTTCGGATGGCAATTGAGCCCTGTGCCAACTGCTGTGCCGCCGAGCGCCACTTCGCTGAGCGCGTCTTGTGCGCGCTTGATTCGTTGAATGCCTAATTCAATCTGCCTCGCGTAACCGCCGAATTCCTGACCCAATCGAACAGGCGTCGCATCCTGCAAATGGGTGCGACCGATCTTGACGATCTTGTCGAACTCTTTGGCTTTGTGATCGAGAGCTTTGTGTAGGCGCGTGAGTGCGGGAATGAGCTGCTGTTGCATCATTTCCCCGGCGGCGATGTGAATCGCCGTGGGAATCACGTCGTTGCTGGATTGGCCCAGATTGACGTGATCGTTTGGATGCACCAGCTTGCTGCCTCGCGCTCCGCCTAACAGCTCGGTGGCACGATTGGAGATCACCTCGTTGGTATTCATGTTCGTCGAGGTGCCTGAGCCGGTTTGGAAAATGTCCACGGGGAACTCGGCGTCGAGCTTGCCCTCGACCACTTCGGTCGCTGCCTGGTTGATCGCATCCCCTATTTTCTTGTCGAGGAGGCCCAGCGACTGATTGACTGTCGCGGCAGCACGTTTGATCATTCCCATCGCCCGGATCATGGCGCGGGGAAATCGCAACGAGCTGATCGGGAAGTTCTCGATGGCGCGAGCGGTTTGCACACCATAATAAGCAGTGGCCGGTACGGCCAGTTCGCCCATCGTATCGCGTTCAACTCTGGTCGCACGTGATGACTGAGTCGCTACCGTTGTGGGTATCTTCTTCATGCGTCCTACTCCAGTGTAAAAGTCCAAAGGTGTTGCGGGCGCCATGATAAACTTAGCTCCCCTACTTGCACAAGGGTATTGCTCGATGGACAGGTCGCATCTTGTTGTTGACGCGTTCGCTGGTGATAAGGAGGAGGAGACTCCCCGGGCCTTCACGCTTGACGGAAGCAGACGGACAGTGACTGAGATCGTGACTCGCTGGTATACCGAGACACACTGCTATTTCCGGGTTCAAGCTGACGACGGACGTCGCTATGTGTTGCGCTACGATCTGGATAATCTAATCTGGGAACTCGTGATGGGCGAAACATCCGACGATGGGAAGTAGGCGTCAAAAAGAAGAGGCCCGCCGGAGCGGGCCTCTGTTCAAACCGAATGTAGTAATTACCGATTAGCCGACCTTGACCTCGATCGCTTTCGGCTTTGCCTTCTCGGACTTGGGAAGTTGGAGATTCAGAACGCCATCCTTGAATTCCGCCTTCACCTGCTCCTCATCAACCAGATCCGGCAATGTGAAGCTCCGGACGAAGCTGCCATAAGAGCGCTCTACCCGATGGTACTTTTTGCCTTTCTCATCCTTCTCCTGTTTCCGCTCACCCTGGATCGTGAGGACGCCATCTTCCAGTGTCACCTTCACATCTTCTTTCTTCACATCAGGGATCTCCGCCTTAATCTGGTATCCCCCCTCCGTTTCGCTGACGTCCACGGATGGCACCCAGTCGGCAACGACCATCGTCTCCTTGCCATTTGTCCTAGGCAGAGCGGGACGGCTAAACATCCGATTCAACCGATCTGACATGTCTTCGAGTTCACGAAACGGATCCCACCGTACGAGTGTCATGCTAGACCTCCTTCTCATTGTTGTTCGCTATCGCTATGAGGCGCGCGCCGATTCGCCTGTCTGAGGTGATAGATAATTCGGACTGCCTCGGAGTCAAGGGGGCTAGGCCACTGTTGAAGGCGGCGATGTTGGAGAGACCTTAGCGTTGATCGATGGGCACATACGGGCGATTATGCTCACCGGAATAAATTTGGTCAGGTCGGAACAATTTGTTCTCACGAAGCTGCTCCAACCAGTGGGCCAGCCACCCCGACACCCGCGCCATCGCGAATAACGGTGTGAACAGATCGGTCTCGATACCCAACTTGTCGTAGACGATTCCTGAGTAGAAGTCGATGTTGGGATAAATCCCCTTCCCTTTCAGCAACTCTTCTGCAACCCGCTCGACCTCTAAGGCCACCTCGTACAATAGTGAACTGCCACATTCCTTGAAGAGTCGCTCGCACAGACACTGTAGGATTGTCGCTCGGGGATCTTTGACCTTGTACACACGGTGACCGAAGCCCATCAGTTTTCGTTTCGCGCTGAGCTGTTCTTCGAGATATGATCGGACCCGCCTTGGCTCCCCAATCTCCTTCAACATCTGCACGACTTCTTCGTTGGCCCCGCCATGCAGTGGGCCCTTCAGGGCCCCGATTGAGGACGCTACGACCGTATAGGGATCTGCCAGCGTCGAGGCAGTGATCATGCCGGTGAAGGTTGAGGCATTCATCGTATGCTCGGCATGGAGGACCAGGCAGTCGTCGAAAATGTTGCTCCACAAAGGAAGCGGCTCCGTCTCAGTCAGCATGTAAAGGAAGTTTTCTGAAAATCCGAGATCGTCGCGCGGTGGAATGTACTCGTTCCCATACCGCAGACGCGCACAAGCCGCGACGATCGTGGGCAGTTTGGCAACGAGACGGACGGTAGACCAATAGTTATTTTCGACGTCCTGGACATTCCGGCCTGGATAAAACATGCCCAAAGCGGCGACAGCAGCTTGCAAGGCGTCCATGGGATGGCCTTGCTCCGGAAGGCATTTCAATAAATCGACAATCTTGAACTTGATGCGACGGTGATGGACGATGTCTTCGTTCCATCGCGCAAGCTGCGGTTGCGTGGGAAGGTGTCCAAACAGCAACAGATAGGCGGTTTCGAGATAGGACGATCGCTGGCAGAGTTCTTCGACGCGGATGCCGCGATATTCCAGCACACCGCGCTGCCCGTCCACATCGCTAATCGCGGATTTGGCTGCTGGGACGCCGGCGAGTCCCGGCATGAAATCATGTGGCATGATTGTGCTCCTTCACCTGAGTGGCAGGATATAGGAAGAGTCGAGACAGTCTACCATGTTCGGAGAGGTAGGATCTTGAAATGGCTCTTATCGGTTGGCATACTCAATTTGCCGGCCGTTCACAACCGGGGAAAGGCAAGCGCGATCCGAAGGTTGAAGTCCGAAGGTCGGGGTTCGAAGTTCCGAACACTTCGGCCTTCAGTCTTCAGACCGTCTCACCAGTCGCGCTTTTCCCGCCAGTCTCGCCCGTCTCGCTTGAGTCAGGCATTGGATACGCAGAGGAGGTAAGCGATGACTCCGCGTTTGACCCTCCTGTTGATACTGGTCTGCCTCATCGCGATGGGGACAGCCTCCTTGGTCCAGGCCGACGGCGAGCTCATTAGTTTTGCCGTCGTTAGCGAGGTGCCAAAAGATAAGGCACGGGTGTCGGCGAAGGTCTTGGTGAATGACGTAGTGTCAGATATGAATCTACTCGCGTCGGAGACGATCTTGAATAATCTGATTTGGAAAAAACTGGAAATCTGTCATGCCATGAAGCTCGAAGGATACAAAGTTGCTGAAGGCTTTCAGGTTATTACGGTGCACGTGATCGACGCCGGCATGTTGCCGATGTCCTTACAGTCGTTTGCGGGCGATTGCTTGATTAAGAAAGCGATCGAGATTGCGCCGCTGGTCGACTAGCAGGATAGCCGAGGGAGACTGGCGGGACGGGTGAAGAAGTTCTGAGTTCTGGGTTCTGAGTCAGGGAAGGACCGGGAAGGACGAGACGGACGACGGTTCGAGGTTTTCGGGACTTTGAACTCAGAATTCAGAACCTTGTGTCGCGCCTGTCGCGCGCTTTGTGCCAGACTCGCGCAGGATGCTCAAAAAGGCCGTCCAGCAAAGCCGCAGGCGAGTCGAAGCCGGAGGCGTACCCTCTGGGGTACGTTGAGGATTTCGATGAGCCGAGAACGCCGCTGACAGCCTTTTTCAGCATCCTGCTATGCGGTACGGCATTCCGGACAAAGGGAGGGTTCTTCTGCTGCTTCACACTCCTCGACGGTCAGGGGGAAGAGTTGTTCGCACTGCCGGCAGGGGCGAATTTCGAAGTAGGCGGTTCCCTTATTGTCGATGTGGGTGGGCAAGAGCAGCTCCAGCGGGTCATATCCGATCGAGCCGCCGTCGGAGAATTTGACGATGGCCAAGCGGTCGTTAAAGACCTCGAAGGTTCCTTCCTGCCCTTTTCTGGCTAATATGTGTCCGAGAACGAATACCGGCTGTCCCTTACGCTTCGTGCGGAGATCTCGTAAGGTATGCTGGGTGTCCGTCGCACAAGAAAACTGACCGGTGGAACTGGTTCCGAAGATTGGCGTTGGCATAATGGGCATTCATGTGAATAAGATGCGCCCCATGTATCACATGGGTAAAAATGGCGTCAAGGCGGGCGAGAGACGCTAACCCGGATTATTCATAGTCCGGCTAAGAAAGGAGTTTGAACATGGCTGAGGTGACGATTTACCAGAAACCAACCTGTAGTACATGCCGTCAGGCGGTACAGTTGTTAAAAGAGAGCGGCAAGCCCTTCACGGCCATCAACTACTATGAGAAGCCTTTCACTCAGGCACAACTCAAGAACCTTTTAAAGAAGGCGGGTCTCTCACCGAAGGATATTCTGAGAACCAAAGAAGACATCTACAAGGAGCTCGGTTTAGCGAAAAAGAATCTTTCGGATGATGAATGGCTTGATGTGATGGTGGCCCATCCGGATCTCATTCAGCGTCCGATTGTCGAAAAGGGCGAGAAGGTGATCTTGGCCAGACCAGCGGAATCTGTGAAAGAACTTCTTTAGCAGGACCTAGGTTTTGTATTCTCCACTCGCGACAATTTTTCCTGATCCGGCATGAGACCGTCGTGCCGGAGCAGCCGCCTCGAGTCCGCGCTTCACGACGTTCCCTCCTGCTCCTTTGGCTTCATAGAGGGCGCGGTAGGCCGACTTGATCACCAGAGTCAGCGTCGCGCTGTCGTCCAGTTTTTCCGCCACACCGATACTCAGAGTGATTGGGAGTGCCTGGTCGCGTGATCCGGTCTTTTGGGTCACTCGCTGCTTTTCCCAGACCCGATCTCGTCCTCGGAGGAACAGATTGATGGCTTCGGCCGTTTTACGGACAGTCTCCAGCGTACTCAAGGCTTCAGTGTTCGATTTTCCAGGGAACAGTACGGTGAGTTCCTCTCCGGTCGTACGGAAGATCTGCCCACCAGAACAAGTGGCATGAACTCTGGGTGCAACCAGTTTCAGAATCTGTTCGCTGACTGATTTCCCGTGAATATTGGCATACTGAGTTAGTTGGTCGATACCGATGACTGCGACGGAAAATCGCTTCCCGAGTTGCCCGATCGCTTCGTCATAAGCCAGGCGGCCGGGAATGCCGGTGAGTTCGTCGCGGTAGGTCTGCCGATAGAAGGATTGAAGCAATGTGGCGAAGAGAATCACTCCTGCAGCCATGAAAAAGTTTGTCGGTTGCCAGCCGTAGCGGCTCGTATGATAGGCCACAAAAACGGCAAACAGAGCCCAGATTGCTCCTCCCTCCAGTGGGTCACGATGAAGGGCGAATCGTATAAAGTGCAGCAGCAACGCTGTGCCAAAGGCAAACAGTGCCGGCTGTGGAATCGTCGTCCATTCCATGTACAGCGAGGGGATGTACTCCCATGTGAAGGAGGAAGCCAGGTCATGCTGGTCCGGAAGGCAGAGCCAGAGCAGCAAAACAGGTTGGACTAAGACGAGCACTACACGCATCAAGCCACGAAGTGTCGAGAGGGAATCTTCTTTAAGGATGGAAAAGGCCAACAGGTTGAGCGGGACGAGAAAAGCGGTTATGGCGACAATCGTCTGGTGTAAGGCCTCCTGATCGGCACCGGTGGTGGGAAGTAAGACCAGGGCTCGATCGGCGAGTGCCAGCATAAGCAGGGAGAGGATCATGCGGCTACTGGAAAAATACCAGCCAAAGATGAGCCCAAACGTGAGGACGATATACGGCAGAGCTGCGATTGGCTGTTGCAGCCACATTGGAAGTCCCTGGGGGCGGAGAAATCCAATCGCGATGAGAAAAATCAGCCCTCCAGGGAAGAGAAAAGCAAAGAAGGATTTCCAGAGCAGGCTCAGCATGGCTCGTACCTCTGTATGAGTGGTCTGGGGAATATCTAGACTGGTGCCAAATCCATACCAGCCGGTTCCTGCCTAGGGAGGAAGCTACAACGATCCTGCAAACCCATGGCTTTCCCGGTGATAATCAGGCGTCCGCCGGGTACCTTGCGAGGGAGCCGCGAGGGCAAGGACTGAGTCAAGGCCGTTTTTGAACAATCAGATGAAGTTGTTGTCAGGCAAGGGGAGTGAGAGACAGCTCGTCAGCTTGGAGCGTTCAAGAGGCGTTCCTGGGTCATCCGGAGGGCACCGGAGATTCTGTCTACGGTGATGGTGACCGC
>DASYVB010000129.1:0-4533 GCA_036000525.1 Nitrospiraceae bacterium
GAGCCTCCTCATTCCTCCTTCTTACTCCACCCAGAGGGTGGCCTGAAGTGCCCTTTGACTGCGCGCATCGAACGAGCATACTTCTGAGTGTGCGCGTTCTGCGAGCAAGAAGGGCACTCAGGCTACCCGTTACACCCCCCACGCCCCGCTGACTTGGATGTTTGCGCCGTTCACGTACCGCGCTTCGTCGCTGAGGAGATAGCGCACCGCAGCCACGGTATCGTCTATGGTTCCGATGTATCCAGCGGGGATGCGTTTTGTCATGCCGGCGAGTTCTTCCGGCGGCGCACTGCCTGAATCGATGAAACCGGGCGAGATCGCATTGACGGTAATGCCGTGGGGCGCAAGCAGTTTGGCCAGCGTGCGAGTCAGAATCAAGACACCGGCCTTGGCGATGTAATGGGCCGTGACGTCCGGCTGGGAAATCATCTGATCGGCGTTGGCCATACTGAAGCTGATGATGCGACCTGATTTGCGAGCTTTCATGCCCGTTGCTACTGCTTTGGCGAGATAGAAAATGGGATGGAGATTGCCGTCGAACATCTGGTTCCAGCCCTCGACTGTTTCGTCGAACAGGTTCACACGATGGTAGGGGCCGGCGCTGTTGATGAGGGCGTCGATACGTCCCCAGCGCTGTTCAACCTGGGCAACGAGATCTTTCGAGGCTGTCGGGTCCGACACGTCGCAACGCATGGTCAGGGCATGCCCGCCCCGTTGCGTGATGGCGAGGGCAGTCTTTTGCGCTTCCGCTTCGCTCGTGCGATAGCAAATGGCGACCGACCACTGTTGTGCCGCCAGGTCGAGCGCGATCCCCCGCCCGATGCCTTTGGCCCCGCCTGTGATGAGTGCCACTCGCTCTGCCATAGTTGATCCCTCCCGTGGCCGGTATGGCCGATCGTGAAACTTATCGAGTCTTGAGTCTGGTTGCGAGCAGCTGCAATGTGCCGGCTGTTCGCATGGAGAAGGTCCGATCTTGTTTGGGCTTTTTATTGTCCTCTCGGCACTCTGTGATGAGCGCCTGCAAGTCTGTGATCGTATCCACGTCGCGCCATGCGGTTGTGAGCCCGACAGACAAACCCAGCGTCTTGGCCTGCTGTTGTGTGACGGCGAGGACTTGATCGGTGGACCAAGGCACCCCAGTAAAGAGTTTTTCTGCAGGCTGCTTGAGGCCGATGAGGTAGTACCCGCCATCCAGGGCTGGCCCCAAGACCACGTCCGAGCGGCCTAGCATCGCGAACGCCTCTTGATATACCGACAGAGGCAAGGTTGGGACATCGGTCCCCACGATGATCACCTGCTTGTAGCCTTTGGCGAATAAGTCGACGCAGGTGCGGTGGATCCGCTGGCCCAGATCCTCTCCTACTTGGTCCAACAGACGGACGCCCTGTCGTTCTTCCATAATTTTGAAGAACACCAGCTCAGAGGAAGGAGCACAGGCTAGGTACCGATGAAACGGGAGTTGAAGTGTTGCGACAGCAAGTTTGGTCCGTTCCAGCATGTCGAGGATGAAGCTGCCGTGCAGGGTGGCCGCCTCGTCTGGCGTCAGCGGCGGACAGAGCCGCGTATTCACTTCGCCCGGGATCGGAGCCTTGGCGAAGATCACGAGAGCAGCGTGAGGCGTCAGTCGGAAGGCGTCAGTCGATGGAGAGGATGCCGGTCTTGCGAAATGTGATGGTCTACTTTTTACGCTTGCCACCCCTCACCTCTCACGCCTTACCCCGTACGACCTATCGGACGGCTTTGTACCATTCAACCAAATGCGATGGACTGATACCGATCCAGTACAGGAACCGTAACGCCCACATCAAGAGGATTGTCCGCAACGGTCCATGCCGCTCCCAGCGACGGAAGGAGGTGGTCACAGTCGCGGTGAGGGCTGCGGTCGCTCCCTTTCGTTTGAGTCTGCGCGAGAAATCAATATCCTCCATCAACGGCATGTCGGCGAAGCCTCCCATCTGTTCGAAAATAGGGCGACGCACGAACAGGGCCTGGTCGCCGGTGGCGAGACCGCTCAGTCTCGATCGCCAGTTCATCATCTTGCTGATGACGGGTCCCCACATCGATGGGCTATCGAATCGGACATCGAACCGTCCTCCCACCATCCGTTGATCGGCCAGTGTCGTGTCGATCATCGTTTTGGCTTCGCCTGGAAGCTGCGTATCGGCATGGAGAAACAATAAGATTTCTCCGCCGCTGGCCTTTGCGCCTTCGTTCATCTGGCGGGCGCGTCCGCAAGGAGCGGTCACCAGTCGTACGGGGCTCTGTGCCGGGGACTGAGTCCCTCGTCTGTATGACTCGACCAGCACAGGGGTCTGATCGAGGCTCCCTCCATCCACCACGATGAGTTCATCGAAGCCGAGCGCGGCGGTGTGCGCGAGCGTGGCTATGATTGTCCGTTCTTCGTTCAGTGTGGGGATGATAACGGAAATCGGCATTACCATGATACGTTAAGTGGGTTTCTTCGGTTCGTTGAACATGAAATACATGACGACAACCACAGTGGACCAAAACAACACCTGCTTGTGCCAGAAGAGGACTTCCCCATAATGGTAGAAGACGGCTGCGAGTACGAGCGCGCCGCCGATGACGCTGTAGCGGAGGGGCGTGTTTTCGACAACCGCATTTGCCCACACGGCGACTCCACCGAAATAAATCAAGAAGGGAATGACGTCGATCTCGAATCCTCCGCTGATCGAGAGAAACACGTCGAGAAAGCCGATGAAGATGAGGGCGGTGCCCACGATCATCCCGGCGACACGCATCTGGTTGTCGCCCCCGGAGCTGCCCCCGGTGTCGTCATCTGGCTCGTGGCGCACCGGCTCGTGTGGCGGTTCTGGTTGCATGGTTAGAAGGTTCCTATCTGTTCGTGACACGTCCGGATCCTGAGCGAACAGAGTAGGCTGAGGTCGAGGTCAAGGCTCAGCGAAGGCCCGACGTTCTTTATCTCCGCCTCAATCTTACTTAGCTTGAACCTCGGCCTTCTCCCTGCTGGAGGCTTGTGTCTAGCAGGCTGCGGAAAAACTCAGTGTGAGTTCAATGTCCACTATGATCTTGCGAATGGTGGTAGCGCAAGAACGGCTCGCAGGATGCTCAAAATGGCCAGACTTCTCACCCGCCCATCCCTGGCGGCCACTTCACCCGCCCGCCCTGAGTCTGCCAAGACAGCCTCTTCGCCCAGGGATGCGCCTTGTCGCAAGCAAGGCCACAGCTCTGCAGCTGACCCTCGTTTCACGTTTCACGCCTCACGTTTCACGGCTCCTGGGAGTGACGCGAGAACAAAGCTGACGGACTTTTTCAGCATCCTGCTAGACTTTAAAATGTTTGCTCAGAGTCAGACCTTGACGCTGATACGAGGATCCGAGGGCCGTGCCATAGAGATGACTGGGGCGTGCGAGCATCCTGTCGTATACAACCTTAAAAAATGTTTGTCCATCATGGATCAGGAAGGGTACGTCGTGGGGGCGGACCTCCAGGACCACTTGGGTGCCGTGCAGCTCGCCGCGGCCGTACCCAAATCCCGGATCGAAAAACCCGGCGTAGTGGGTCCGTAACTCGCCACAGGCTGCTTCGAAGGCGACCATCTCGGCCGCGTAGCCGGCGGGAACGCGAATCCGTTCTTTCGACGCGAGAATGTAAAACTCCTCCGGTTCCAAGAGGAGACTGTCCTGGCGGTGGCGGTACAGGGGCTCCCAAAAATCGAGCGCCGCATAGTGGCCGACCTTTGACAGATCGATGACGTGACTATTCTTCTTCGCCCGATAGCCGATAATCGGCGAGCCACTTCGGTCGTCTCCCTTCAGATCGATGCGGAGAAACAAGCCACGATCCGTACGGAGATCACGGGTGCCCAGCGCGTTCTTTGTGGGGAGATTGTGGTAGAGCAAGGGCTCTCGCTTGTGGAGCGTCTGAAGCGACCGGTCTGACACGGTGGCGTCGCCGCGTACGAAGCGAATTTGATTGAGGGAGTACCCGGTCTTCACCTTGATCGCGAACGAGCGTGGGACGATTTCCAGATAGAGGGGCCCGGAATAGCCGGCTCGGATCTCATCGAATCCAGTGTTGAGATCTGTCACGACGCGGGTAAAGACATCCAGCCGTCCGGTCGTACTTTTGGGATTGGTTCGCGCCCGGAGGGTTTTGGGTAGCGCCAGACGTTCCAGCAGTGGCACTAAATAGACGTGGCCTTTTTCGAGCATGGCCCCTTCGATCAGGTCCATCTCGTACATCACGAGGTCGGACTGGTAGAAGTCCAGGACGTTGAGTCGGCTCGTGATCTCGGACAACTCCGGCAGGAAGCTGCTGATCAACCGATAGGCCTTGCGCCCGAGCCGCAGATCGAGACTGGCCGGCTGGATCTGCCGGTCTTCGATCGGCACGTCGGCGTGGATGGCACGGCTTGCGATCAGCTGCTTAATCTGCTGGTAGGGCAAAATGCCTTGCGTGGTGCGGGTGCTCACAGGTCGTCGTGCTCTCCATTACTGCACGATCCCAGTGCAGGCGCTGCGCTGACCATTGGTAGATCTCGTGCAGATC
>DASYVB010000130.1:0-10861 GCA_036000525.1 Nitrospiraceae bacterium
ACCTCGAGGATCCGGCTGATGTGTTTGAACGACACAAATTCTAACGGCATTGGTGCTCCATCACGCGGCATTCTAGATTTCAGTGGGAGACGTGTCAATGAGCGGAGTCCTCAGTCCCCCAACACACGGGTAAAGATCTCGCTGGCTTCTTCGGTCATGGCACTGGAGACATCCAAGTGGGTGACGGCTCGAAAGCTGGTGCCGCCGATAGCATTGATCAAGACCCCCGCCTGCTTCAAGGCGGTGACGATCGCCGGGGGACTGAGGTGGTGGCCGATCACATCGAAAATGACGATGTTCGTGTCGACATCTTGAGGACTGATCCTGACCGCAGGGATTTGTTGCAGCTGTCGCGCCAGGCGCTTGGCGTGGTCATGGTCCAATTTCAATCGTCCAATATGGTGTTCGAGCGCATAGATGCCGGCGGCGGCGAGGATGCCGGACTGACGCATCGCACCGCCATACATACGGCGCAGCCGCTTAGCCTTATCGAGGAGGGTGAGATCATTCATCATGAGGAGTGAACCGGCCGGTGCTCCCAGTCCTTTCGAGAGACAGACTGACAGGGTATCAAAGTGCTGGGCATAGGAGGCTGGTGGCAAGGTGGTGGCAGCGACGGCGTTGAATAATCGTGCACCGTCCAAATGCATCGGGATGCTGTGGGTGGCAGCCACCGCGCGAATCCTTTCAATCGTCGCCAGGGGATAAATCGTTCCGCCGCCGCTATTATGGGTATTCTCCAGACAGATCAGCGCCGTTTGAATCGTGTGCGGGTCTTTAGGACGGATTGCCGTCTCAACCTGTTCGGGTGAGATGAGACCCCGATTTCCTGCGACCCAATGGAGTTGTACGCCTGCCAGTGCCCCTGCGGCGCCCTGCTCATACCGGACAATATGTGCCGTACTCTCGACGATCACTTCTTGGCCCGGTTGCGTGTGGAGGCGAATGGCGAGTTGATTGGCCATCGTGCCGGACGGCACGAAGAGGGCGGCCTTTTTCCCAAACATCGTGGCCGCCATGTCTTGCAGCCGATTCACGGTGGGATCTTCGCCGTAAACATCGTCTCCCACTTCCGCGCGGGCCATCGCCTTTCGCATGGCTTCAGTGGGTTTCGTGACCGTATCGCTGCGCAGGTCGATCATCAAGCGTCCGTGAGAATGCCACAAGATCGTGGGCCGCGCGCATTCTAGCAAATTTTCTCCTTGCGTGGGAGAGTCGGTCACGGCAGGATGCCCTTCGTATGGCGTGGCTTCGAGACGTGCTCCCGGCGGTGACCGATGCTGAACCGGACGAAGCCGTCCCGGTAGGCTGGGCATTCCTCTATTTTTTCTGTCTCCTCTGCGGTTACTACATTCTGCGTCCTGTTCGCGATGAGATGGCGATCGAGGGTGGGGTGCAGCACCTGCCCTGGATGATGACCGCCACCTTCGTGACGCTCTTGCTCGTGACGCCGCTCTTCGGGTGGCTCTCCGCCCGCGCGCCGCGGTATCGGTTGCTCTTGACTGTCTATACATTTTTCGGTTTCAACTTGGTCCTGTTCTTCGTGGCAATGATGGGCCACCTCTCTCCCCAGTGGACCGCCCGCACGTTCTTCGTATGGCTGTCGGTGTTCAATCTGTTCGTCGTGTCGGTGTTCTGGAGTGTCATGGCCGATCTCTTTACACCGGCGCAGGGCGCCAGACTCTTCGGTGTGATTGCTGCCGGTGGTAGTATCGGCGCGATGGTCGGCCCGCTTCTCACCACCGGGTTGACCTATCTCATCCCGATCCCCGTCCTGCTGCTCATCTCGGTCGGGTTTCTTGCCGCTTGCGGGCTCTGTGTGTATCGACTGGATCGATGGGCGATGGCGCAACCCTTTCGGCAGATCAGTCGGCAGGGTGAGCCGATCGGCGGCAGTATCTGGGCGGGGGTCAGGCTGGCGCTCTCGTCGCCCTATCTTCTGGGCATCTGCCTCTATCTATTCTTTCTGACGACGACCGCGACATTCTTGTATCTGGAGCAAATGAGGCTGGTGAGCGAGCAGATTCCCTCCCCGGAAGGGCGCACCCGTCTGTTTGCCCTCATCGACCTAGTCGTCAACGTACTGACGTTTCTGATGCAGGTGACGGTGACGAGCCGGGTAATCAGCCGGTTCGGGTTGGCGTCGGCGCTCGTCGTGCTTCCCGTTGCGAGCGCCATCGGGTTTGGCATGATCGGCGTCATGCCGTTCTTGGCCGTCTTCATTCTCTATACCATCGTGCGGCGAGTCGGTGAATATGCATTCGCCAAGCCGGCTCGCGAGGTCCTTTTCACGGTGTTGAGTCGGGAGGAGAAATATAAGGCCAAGAACTTTATCGACACAGCGGTCTCGCGCGGAGGCGATGCGGTGACCGGATGGATAGTGAGCGGGGTGAAAGCGCTGGGTATCACGGCAGGGCAGATGGCATGGGTTCTGGTCCCGCTGGCGCTGCTCTGGGGATGGGTGGGGTGGTTCCTGGCCCGACAGGAGGAGAAGTTGAGGGGAGGGTGAAGAGGGAGCGGCCAGGCGCCCTCCTTGCTCGCAGAACGCGCACGATGAAACTGTGCTCGCCTGGGACAAGAGCGCGTCTCGGCGCGCTCGGGGTTGGGCGGGTGATAATGTTGCGCGCAGTCGAGGGCAGCCTTGGCCACTCCCCTAGAGAGGAAGAGAGAATTAGAAGGCCCTCGTTGGACGCGCGCAGTGGAAGATCAATCAGCCTCCATCCCTAAAGAGTGAGCTTGGAAGGATCATTGATGCGCGCCAATGGAAGTACCCAGGCCACCCTCCTCCTTTACGTGTGAAAAAATCGCGTGCTATAGTCCCGTGCTCATTGCGCTGTGTTGATTGTGTAGCATCACGTTTCACGAGGTTCAAAATGCCTGAAGTTCCAGTTAAGATCTATATTGATAAACTATTGAAAGAATGCAGTGATGTGACACGGAAGCTGGCAATTTTATCTGGCCCTGTCAAAGAGAAAGCCTTGCGCGCGATGGCGGATCGAGTAGCGGCTGACGAAGAAAAGATTCTGGCGGCGAACGAGAAGGATGTGGACGCGGTCGGGAAGTCTTTTGAAGCTGACGTCATGAAAGACCGGATGAAAGCCGCAGTGGCTCGCCTGCGCATGACGGCGGGCGATATCAAGGAGATGGTCGATCGTCTCCGCATGATCGCGGACCTCCCCGATCCGGTCGGTGCAGTCACCGCACGATGGGAACGTCCGGACGGGTTGCAAGTCAGCCGTGTCCGCGTCCCGATCGGAGTGATCGGCGTCGTTTCAGAACTGAGCCCGCTCATTACGGTGGAGTCGATCGCGCTCTGCTTCAAGTCGGGTAACCTGTGTGTCTTTCGTGGCGCGCCGGAGTGGGGTCTGACACAGCAGGCCATCAGAACCGGATTGCGCGAAGCGGCGGAACAGAATGGGGTGCCGGCCGGCGCATGGATCATCATCGAACGTCCTGAAAAAGAGGTGGCGGTCGAGCTGATTCGGTCCGGCAAAATTCTCGATGCGATTATCCCGCGTGGCGGAGCCGGCCTCCGCAAAGCAGTGATTGAACAGGCGAAAATGCCGGTGCTTTGCTACGACGGGGGAATCACGCATATGTACGTGGATGCTGACACCGATATACCGATGGCTCAAAACGTGGCGATTAACTCCAAGGTCCAGAAGGCCATGGCATCGAACTCGCTCGACACGCTGCTCGTGCAACAGGTGATTGGACGACAGTTCTTGCCTCCGCTAGTCAATCGCATGCTCGAAGAATTTAAGATTGAGGTGCGGGCCTGTCCGAAGACCATGGCACTCATGGGACAAATGGCAATGACTGGGCATGCCTCGATCGTGTCGGCAAAGGAAGAGGATTGGCACACCCAATTCCAGTCGCACGTGTTGGCCGTCAAAATGGTCGCGGACATAGACGAGGCCTTGGCGCACATCGTGGCGCATGGCCCCTGTCTCACCGCCGTCATTGCGACCACGCGGTATGAGTCGGCCTTGCGGTTCACGCGCGAAGTGGATGCCAGCGCAGTGTTCGTCAATGCGTCGTCCCGGCTCAATGCCGGTGATAGCTACGGTATGGGCGCCGATATCGGACTCAGTGGTTCGCGTCTCCATGCCAAGGGTCCGATCGGCCTCGAGCAATTGACTTGCGAAAAGTATGTCGCCTTTGGGTCGGGGCAACTACGTTACCCGCATCCGGTGCCAGAGACGTATTTTGACGCGATCATGCTCAAGAGGCCGTAGTCGCCTGCGGAAAACGCTCTCCAGCTTCGTTCTCAGTCGCTCGAACCACTCGACGTACCCTCACCGCGTACGCCTCGTAGTTCGCACTCCTTGCGGCCTCGCTGGAAAACGTTTTGAGCAGCGTGCCGAGGTTGGATCAATGATCAACGACTCACTGTTGCAGTCGCTCCATTCGCACTTGGCCGGGTGGGAACTCCGGCAATTCACATCGGATGAGACCTATTTCCAGTGGCAGCGGGAGACGCTCTCACCGGCCGAAATCACAGCACTGCATCGGCAGCTGGAGCAGAAGCGTGGCGGATCCTCTGCCGACGAGGTCTCGTTCTACGATAACAGCGCCCATCCGAACATCCTGCCTGTCCTCTATAGCCAACAGTACGACTATTATCTGGCCATCGGATCGCGCGTGGCAGATCGCATCAGTGGAGCCCGGTCCATACTGGATGTGGGCTGCGGGGTCGGCATCCTCACGACCTACTATGCGAGGCAGCATCCCGACAAGACTTTTATTGGGATCGATCGCTCACCTGCCTCGATTGCGCGAGCGCAAGAACAAGCGAAGGTATTTGGTCTGACCAACGTGCAGTTTGAATGTCTCGATCTCGATCACACGACTCCCCCTCGCTCTTTTGATTTGATCATCACCACGCATACCCTCGTACAAGCTGAACAGGACCCGGGCATTCCCAGTTGTAGGTGGAACACCTTCGAGCGTGCCGTCGAGAGACAACAGCAAGCAGAGTTTGAGCGGCGGACGGGGATCGACGCCAGGCTCGATCGCGTGCGCGCCCTGCTCTCTGCAGAGGGGCGCATGATCGTGTTTGAGAAAACCCGCCAGTTGGCAAGACGAGTCCCGCTGCAACGGGCCTTGGCTACACGAGGTCTGGGCCTGATCGAGCAGCCGGAATTGATTCGATACCGTCTTGTCGAAGAAATTGCCGACGATGGACCGTTCTATGTGCTGGGGAGGGGTACGTCAGGTCAGCTTCTATGGAATGAATCGCCCGAGCCGGACGAAGGCCTTCCGTTCGATCGAGCCACGCTGAAAACTGGTTTAACCGATCCGGACGCGCCGCTCTATGAGAACCATTGGCCTTCGGCACAGATTGTATGGGAACAGCTTCACGATAAGCATCTCCTCAAAGAGACCACGCGCCAGGAGCCAGACGGCCGCCAGCTACATATCGAACTCGGTCAGGCAGAGGAGTGGGTCTATCTGTATTGCGCCAACACCTTCGATCAACGCCAGTTGGTGCTTGTTGAACCAGCCCGCAAGGTCATGCTGGAATCCTACTATCAGGAGATTGCGGGCAGCGCACCTTAGCAGGGTGCTGAACAAGCCCGCCAGCGCCACAGGCCGTTATTTGGTTTGTTTGGTTTGTCTCGTTTGTTTGGTTGAACGATACTAACCAGATTAACTAGAGAAACCAGATGAACCAGACAGACCACACACGAAGCGGTCGGCCTTTTTGAATATCCGGTGGGACGGTTCTCTTATTGTGCCACATGTGCGGACCATCAAAACTTGAGCGTGCCCAAATAGTTTTTCAGCAGTCCCTAAGAGGCCACTCATATCGCCACGTCAATGACATGAAGAGTGGGTAGGAGGCGAAGTCAATCGACGAGAGAACTTCACGTGCCCCATTCCTTTTTTTTCGTAATTAGGATATGAAATGGGGGCGGCGATTGTGTCGCGGTGCGATATTACTCATCCACACAGCAGAGGAGACACTCAATGGCTAAGGGCATGACACAGAAGAAAATGACCAAGAAGAAACCAGCCAAGACGATGATGGAAAAGCGCGCCGCCAAGGTTGCCAAGAGAAGGGGCTAATGAAGCCCGCGCTTAGGCCGTCCTGACCGAAGCAACACATACTGGGCCCGTCGCCGTGCGTTGGATGTCACGAGCGCGATGGAGTGGCGTGTCTCAGATATGATCACGCTATGGCAATACTGCCTTCAGTGCTGAACCCTGTCCTTGAGACCATCACAGGTGAGGCTCCGGCTTCCTTCAGCTTATCTCCCAGGCCGGATGACACGAGAACCTGCTGAAGGCCTTCGGCCGTCTGATCGAGGAGAAAGTCAAACCCGATGACAGCGTAATGGAGGGGGTGACCATGCGGCCCATCGACACGGAAGACCTGCGCGCGACTGGTTCCTTCCTGGAAATCGGTGATGTGATGTTTGGGAAACTGCTGGCGCAGGTAGAGGCGGATCACGTCGAACTTGGCTATATTGCTCACGTGCCTTTTGTGTACCTTTCCCGATATCTCTTGTTCAATGAGTCACCAAGACTGGTTTTCCCTGCGATGCCCCAGTCACTTCTTCCGGTACACGTTCAGCCCAACTTTTTCCTCGCGGTTTGGAATGGTCACATTTCCTTCCGTCGAGGCAATGATGGTGGTCTTCCCCGAAGCAGAGGGTCCGAACTCTTTGGACAGATCGACCTTGATCGTCAATGTTGTCCCTTCGACGGTCAGCTCCACGTTCTTCATGATGTGCCCTCTCAGTGATGGACGAAGCGTGAGAACGCCCTGTCCGAATGAAGCTCCTCGCAGCTTGCTGCGGGGTATCCTACGAAATTCTCCGAAGCCGCTAGCCTCCTTCGCCAAGGCTCTGGAGGGTTCCCCTCGCCTTCCTCCCCGCAGCAAGCTACGGGGTATTGGGCGAAGGAGAATAATGGTGCAACCTGTACAGCGGGCAGAGGAGGAAGTCAATCCACGGAAGCTCCTCACGCAGTGCGAAAGACCGTGGCGCGTGAAGCGTGAGACATGCGAGAACCGGCTGGTTTCTCTTGTTTATTTGGTCTGTTTGGTTTGTTTAGTTGAACTAGACCAACCAGATGAATAAAACAAACCAGCTAAACCAGATTAACCCCAAAAACCGCGATCGACGATCCAGAGGGCGGTTATTTGTTGCGCTTGAGCAAGTCAGCGAGATGGGCGAAGGGCGTGAAGGTCGAAGGTCGAGTTTGCTCCCGGCCTGGCGGCGCCTCACCAGACGTGTCAGCCACCTGATTCCGCTGGTGCTCATTGTCGTGGCAGTAGAGACAGAGCAACTCCCAGTTGCTCCCGTCGGGCGGATTGTTGTCGTGGTTGTGGTCCTTGTGATGGACCGTGAGTTGGCTCAGTTTCTTGCCGTCAAATTCGCGTCCGCAGTGCGCACAGATCCAGGGAAACATTTTGAGTGCTTGTTCTCGATAGGCCTGTTGCAGCTGAGCCTGGGTGCGCTGTGCCATGCGAGCCTCGCAGAGGATGGCGATTTGTTATTGAGGGATTCTACAACAAGTCTTAGCAAGATGCTCAAAAGGCCGTCCACTTCGTGTGTGGTCTGTCTGGTTCATCTGGTTTCTCTAGTTAATCTGGTTAGTTTCGTTCAACCAAACAAACGAGACAAACCAAACAAACCAAATAACGGCCTGTGGCGCTGGCAGACTTGTTCAGCATCCTGCTAAGTGAGCTGTGTGCAGGGCCAGGAAAATACCCGGATGGCTGGTTTGACCCATCCTGAGTGCTTCGCCTCTGCACACCAGGCCATGACAGCGTTGGCGACCTTGTCACGTTGAGCTGGTTCCAGCGAGACCAGGATGACACTGTTCCCCCCTGCATAGAACGAGATCCCTTCAGTCGATCCCGATTGTCCGGTCCCAACCGTCTCGGGAAATTCGGTGTAGGCCATGACCCCGCACGTTCGCAATAATTCATGCACGCGTTCTTTCAGTGACGTACGAAACACGATCATCAACATGTGCATGGGTGCCCTCGGAAAAGGTAAAAAATTAATATAGCAGGTTCCTCATCGATCTTGGAAGGCAAGCCCGCATTATTTATGACGATTCGTCGCGAAATCGCTGAGTCGCGTCGCGAGACCAGCGCGCGGAGCCCTGAGAACCCGATGCGTACTCGTGCAGTACGGTGAGGGTCCGAGGGGCGAGCCCGCTGGCCGGAGGCTTGTCGTAGCAGCGGATCGGCGATTGCAGCAGAAGCATTCATGAATAATGCGGGCTAGGTGAGAGCCACCAGTGAGAGACGATTACGAGCCCTTTTCTTCTCATATCCCGATCTGCTCAATACCCGATGTGACGGTTTTGGTGACGAGCAGCTCTTGATAGTTGAATCACAACCAGTTGATTTTGCAATACGTCCTGTCTGTCCTTAATCCTCGTTGTCTCATCGAGGACCACGCATAAACATTTAACATATAACCCTTTAGAGGGATTGCCAATCTTTCGGTGAATTGGTAATTGCTGTACCCCGTGACACGTCCTGAGTAGGTTTGCATCTTACCGCGAGTCTCTGCTGATGGAACGTCGTCGTCCGTCGCTCTGCTTTTCCGGGACCTGTCCGGCGAGTCTTATCCCACGCAATGTGGTCCGTTACAACGTGCTGTCCAGTTCATCCCTTACAGTCGTCTGAGGAGGACGTATGAATATCATGACTGAGGTGGGCACAGCATTCGTTTGCTCTGGCCATAGCGAGAATATGGTTTCGAGGCAGTCGAGCCCAGGGATCCTTGTCTTCTCGCGCTCGTTGCAGCTGCAGTATGTGAATCGTCGGCTCCTCGAATTGATCCGGAACATCGGCCAGGCGGTGACAGAATCAGGATTGATCGTGCTTCCCACACCACTACTCGAACTTCGTGAACAAATCCAAGAAAGCCTCGATGAACGCCTCGAGGCAAATATCTGGGAACCGTTTGAAATTAGTCGAGTCGTGTCTAAATTTGGGCGAAGACTCCTGTTCCGTGGATTCGGACATCCCAATCGAGCTGTGAGCCGCGATTCTCGAATCGTCATCGTTCTGGAAGAGATCGGGTCCGCGGAGAAGGACAGGAATCAACAGTCGCACGTCCGGATGACGGCACCCAAGATGCAGATAACGGGCACCCTGTTCCCTGCGAATTCATAAAGGCGAGGGAGAACGTCGGCGTCTCGTTCTGTGACAGATGCGGGCGGGGGTGACCAAACGGGGTGCCCTCGCATCACAGCAAGGCCACATGTGACTCCCTCAAAGATCCCGTCAAAAATAGATGAGTCGGCCAATCCTGATCGCAGGGGAGGCACGCGAGTATTGAAGATACAGCCATGTTTTTACCAGCTTGCGCAAGTCGCTGGTTACGAGATCGTCGAATTCTCTGATGGGCACGCGCTGTCTCTCAATACCAGCCCAGGAGGATTCTTGCTCTTAATGCCTAAGCCCCCGGAGAGGAGACAAGTGTTTGAAGTGCACACGCCTTTGTCTACAGAGGAGGAGAGAACAGTCAAGTTAGTGGAAGCCTGCTGGACGCGCGAATTGGCATTTGGCGACACCGGCAAGGTCTACCTCGTCGGCGTCAGGTCCCTATTCGAACCAGCGCGTTCCAATTAGCAAGCGCCGGTGGGCGAGAGTTGAACCGAGGCCGGTGAGGTCAGGCAGGTTTTCTAGTTTGTTCGGTTTAGCTTGTTTCTCTTGTTGAGCAAATCCAAAGAAACCAGAGAAACCAACCCCCCCACGCGCCACGAAATGGTTCCTGACATCTTTATCTTTCACGCATTGGAATATTTTCCTCGACCGCCAATCCCGGCCCTCTTATAATTAAGAACATAAGGAGGGTCATATGGAGCCTACCGTTGAACAACGCAATCACCGGCGTTACTCCGTCAATTTCCAAGGGGTCTTTTCCTCTGATACAGTGCAGGGCGAAGAGGGTGTTGTGCTAGACCTCTCACTGGGAGGGTGTCGGGTGGGGAGCCCGATTGCCATGCCTATCGATACAGCGATTCACCTTCAGATTCGGCCTCGCCAAGCGGCCCCCATTTATATCCCCAGCGCGATCGTGCGTTGGGTAAAGGGCTCCGCATTCGGTGTGCAGTTCCAAGAATTGGCTAAATACGAATCAAGAGCGCTGACTCATCTGCTATGGTCGTTGCCCCCTTCAAGACAGGACGGTTCATCGAATCAGCGAAGCGAAGCCTGACGCTCTGCCGAAGGCTATCGAGGAGTGCAGGCAGTCAGCTGCAACTCCTACCTGTATGCGACGGGCTGCCAGGCTCCAAGGACAGGAGCCTTACTCCCTTCAGCTGCTCTTAAGAGTCGTGCTTTGTACTCATTTGTACTCAATTGACAGGCAATAACAAAATCACGTTCATTTGGATACGCTGCTGCCATCTCATAGCCGATGCGATTTCGTTCAATCTGGCATTCCTCAGACGTGGCATACGTCTCCAGCTTTATCATTTTATCGAATCCCGGCACATTACTCAGGAGAACAATGACTAACAACCACATGGGACTCCTTTCAGCCGCTCCAGGGGGGGAACAGGCACGCTTTATTCACTTGGTAGGTCTGGAGCCGCATACGCCGCTCATCTTGTCGCACTCTCCGAAAGTGTGCCAGCATTAGTTGAAAATTGACGAAGCAGCAGTTCCTTCTTCGTCCGCCATCGTTCTCGCATGGTCGCACCAAAGTTTCACCGCGCGAGCCTCAGCTCACCGCCGACAATTCAAACAATGGTTCCTGTCTGGGTTCAAGGTTCTAGTGCAACACCAGTATCCTGGTCATTCCAGGAACGAAGGAGTTGCACATGGAACGATACCGACGCTTAAGTCTCATGGAGCGCGAAGAATTGAGTCGTATGCTGGCGG
>DASYVB010000131.1:0-10660 GCA_036000525.1 Nitrospiraceae bacterium
GCAGCACGGCCTGTTCGCTCAACCGGGCCATCCGCCATGCCATGCGCGTCTGTTCGGTAATTTGGGACTGCGTTTCGTGATAGAGCTTCGTCGTCAAGGTTTCTTTCTTCGCTTGTGCCACCTGCGCCACGCTGACATGCACTTGAGACATGATGGCCATGGTCAGCGCGAGATTCTGCGTATGTAGCACCTTATCTTGCGCCTCAATGGTCTTCGCCCGGGCCGGATACCGAAAGATGTTTAGCAAATTCCAACTGGCCCGTGCGGCATAGGCAGCCCAATTGTTATTGAAGAGAAAGCTGTTGCTGTTGTAGTTCTCGCCGGCTTGGAGATTCAGGCTGGGTAGCATTTCGAGGATCGCCGCTTTGGTCTCTCGCGCGTTGATGCGACGACGGTAATCGATTTGCCTCAGCTCCGGGCGTGCTTCCAGAGCCCGATTCTCCAGCACCGTCATATCGAGCGGGAGATTCAGCGTTCTAGCCTCTCGCTCCGGAACCATGAGCATCATCTCTTGCTCTTGGCCTGGGGGAAGATTCATCAGCGCGGCCAATTGAAGCTTCGCCGTGGAGAGATCCCGGAACAGCTGTTGAATGAATCGTTGGGTATTGAGGAGTTCCAGCCTGTACTGCAAGGGAACCAGTGGGGTACTCAGTTTCTCGTCCTGAACGGCTTGGGCTTTTTCCAGCGCGGTCTTCACCCATTCATCCAGCATCTTCAGGGACGGAAGAATCCGCTCCGCGCTGACCGCCCGCCAATAGGCGGCCCGCACATCCTGCATCACGCGATTGGCCACGCGTCGCCGTTCTTCCTCGGCGATCAATACGTCGTCGGCTGCCTGCTTCGCCCGGATGTACGACATTCCGAAATCCAACACATTCCAACTGAGCGACAGATCGGCCGAGAAAACGTTTTTCTCAGACGAGGTAAAGGGTTGGAGAAGCTGTTGCCCCGTAAGCAAGGACTGTGCAACTCCCCCCGTGAAATTATTGCGACCGTCGAATCCTGCGTTCGCCGCGAGACGAGGCAACATGGCATAGTGAGACAGGTCGAGTTGGGTCTGTGCCAGCATCTTGTGCATCAGCTCGACGCGCGCGTCGAGGTTATACTTCAGCGCCCGCGCCATCGCTTCATAGAGATCGATCGGGCCCGAGACTGGCTCTTGATCCTTTGTCAGAACGGCCCGGTCCTCTTTCGCTCGTGATCGCACCTCGTCCGTCGTCAACGGTATCGGTTTGATCGCACAACTGCTCAGACCGATGGCGGCGACGGTCGTCAGTACCGCCAACAACCGGGTAGTCATGCCACGAGATCGTTCAGGCGGAGAATTCGGACCGTTCACTACGCCACTCCCTGCTCAGGCACATTCGTTTAGCCCGCCCTGTTTCGCAGCGCGCCAGACAATGGCGCACTGCTGCCCGCCACCATTCGGCTCCGTGCTACCTATGCTATATACAGGTACAGGTAGATGGTCTTCAGAGTACTCGACTAATCTGAATTGTCATCATTTTGTTGATTTTGATACATCCCTTCATCAGTTCGATCATGGCCACATCGTTGCACACACCTCCTTGGTCGCACAAAATCGACTGCGGAAATCCTGTTTTCCCTTTTTGTGCGTCACATTTCTTGGTAGCTTGCGTACTAGATGTTGGAAATGTGTCCCTTTCGGTTGACAACAGCTCCATCCATCACCTAAGGAGATCTTTATGAAAACGCCAGGATCACCAGCGAATGAGACGAGCCTGCCCTCGGCAAGCCCGTCACAGCCAAGCCAGCCCACCAATGCCGCTCCGACGGTCCAGTTTGATGTCTCCAACCTTCAGAGTTCCTACGCCAACGTGTGCAACGTGTCTTCGACCCGTGAAGAAGTGGTGCTGGCCTTTGGCGTCAATAATGTGTGGGAGCGGGGGCAGGCGAATATCCAGGTTCAGCTGACGAATCGTATCGTGCTGAACCCTCATGCGGCGAAGCGGTTGGCTGCCGTGATCAATCGCGTGGTCGCCGAATATGAGGCCAAGTTTGGGACATTGAAGGACGACGCCAGACCACAAGCCAATGCGGCCTAAGACAAAGGAACCCCACCGGCAGCCTGCTAGTCCGGAGAGGGCGTTTCAGCAACCTTGCAAGTGATTTGATCGACTACAGGGCGCGACCGCCCAGCCAGCCAGAAATCCCGTCGCCCAGGCCCATTGGAAGTTGAAGCCGCCAATCCGACCATCGCAGTCGAGGATCTCGCCAATCAGATAGAGACCAGGCACCAGCCTCGATTCCATCCTCCGAAAGTTGATTTCTTCGAGCGGCACCCCACCGGCCGTAACTTCGGCATAGTTCCAACCTCGATCGTGCTTGACTGGGAATTTGAACTTGGTCAGCGCAGCGAGCAGACGATCTCGGTCTTTTCTCGGCAGTTGTGCAATCGCCGTCCTGGGATCACATTCGACGTGGGAACAGAGCGCCTCGACAAACCGCTCCGGTATCTGTTGAGCCCATGTCTTCAGCAATGATCGTCGGGAATTGTCCGTCGCTTGTTCCATAAACCACGACTTCGCCTGCTCTTGCGTCTGACCGGGTAAGAAGTTTCCATAGATCTCGACGGTTTCTCCCTGCTCATGCCCGAGTGTCCAGAAGCGGCTCGCGTCCATCACGACTGGTCCACTCATCCCGAAATGCGTCCAGAGCAAGCTTCCTGTTCGGCAGTCGACTTTGCGACTCTTCACAACCGTCGTCAGTCCGACCTCCTGCGAGAGGCCGGAGAGGTGCTTGTGGAACATCGTGTCCTCAAGAATGAGCGGCACGAGCGCCGGAACGGTGGCGGTCACGGAGTGGCCGAGTCGGCGGGCGAGGCTGTACCCAACCCCGTCACTCCCCGATTTGGGGATTGACCGGCCCCCGGTCGCCAGAATGACCTTCCTGGCATGCATCGTTCCGTGAGTATGATGAACTAAGAACCCGGCTTGGGGACCAGGAAGACGATCGACGCCCGTCACGCGATGGTCAGGATGAATGATGACACCCAGCGCGCGACATCGATCGACGAGTGCGGTTAGGATAGTTCGCGCCTTGTCGGTCACCGGAAAGAGCTTGCCGGTTTCTTCGCGCTTGAGGTCGACGCCCAGAGAGGCAAACCAGTCGATCGTGGCCTGAACCGGAAATGCGGCCAGCACGTTCTTAATGATATGGTGATTGCCGAAGAAATCGGTGGGTGTTACGACATCGTGCGTAATGTTACACCGCCCCCCTCCCGACACGAGAATCTTGGCGCTGATTGTCTTCGCGCCATCGAGAGGCACGATGTTCTGCGGACGATCGCCCTGCGCGGCCGCTTCTGTTGCGAAAATCGAGGCCGTCAGCCCGGCGGCGCCCGCACCGATCACCGCAATATCATGCATATCGTCATGTATAGACATTAGAGAATTTTAACTGCCAGTTAACACCCTATTAATCTTGCAATGCTAGAGTTCCCCCTGTGCAAGGCAGACTCGTCGGCGCTGGAACACATGTGAGCAGGAGGTGGACACGATGATCTGTCAAAAATGCAAAGGGCTGATGGTGAAAGAGTGGCGGCCGGAGTTTTCGCAGGAAGCCGCGGTGCTCCGCTGTATCAATTGCGGGCTGGTTCTCGATCCGTTGATTGCACAGAATCGCGTGACCCCGTTGCGCGCGAAGCAGCGGGTCCTGAATGCGGCTTGATGGTACGTTCGAGCTCGTGAACTAGTTCGGTCGGTGTGGACGATTTGCCGCACTGACCGAATTGGGCAGGTGTGGACGTTGCGTTCGTGGTTAGACCGAAAACTCCGCCCATAAGAATGTGTGATCTGAGGGGTCTTTCGCTCGCCGCGGCTCGACGTCCACCTCTACCCTGACACAGTGCTCTGCCAACGAGGCCGTCGCCAGAATATGGTCGATGCGCCAGCCTTTATTCGCTTCCAGCGAACCAGGCGCCCGATAATCCCAAAAGGTATACTGCTTCCGGTCCGGATAGAGTTTCACGAACACATCCTGAAATCCCCATGCCAACGTGTTCTCATACGCCCGCCGTGCATCCTCGTGATAGCAGACATGCTGGAGATGTTTCTCGGGGCTGTGCACGTCCATCGGCCGCGGCGCGACGTTCATGTCACCGCACCAGATAGCCGGTTTGTTCGGCGACATATGCTTCTCGAAATACTTGCGGAGTCGATTGTACCAGCTAAGCTTGTATTGATACTTGGGTGAGTCGATCTCGAACCCCTGCGGCACGTAGGTATTGACGATGGGAATCCCCTTGATCACCACACGCAAGAGCCGCGAGTCCTCCGATTCGCCTCCATCATCAAACCCGTATGCCGCCGCTTCCGGTTTCTCCCTACTCAATATCGCGACGCCATTGTAAGACTTCATCCCCCGGTAGGTGATTTCGTACCCGGATACCGCCAGTGTCAGCAGCGGAAACTCGCTGTCCTGGACTTTGGTTTCTTGAAGGCAGAGCACATCGGGCTTTTGCGTGGCCAGCCAGTCGAGCACGATCGGCAAACGTTTGCGAAGAGAATTGACGTTGAAGGTGGCGATCTTCATTCAGAGACCCATCGATATTCAGGCCGCAGCATCCTAGCAAATGGCCCACGGGGGAACAAGGCGAGTGAAAGGGTCAATGAAGCGGGAGCAGAGGAGGCGATGCCGGACCTCTGCATGACTGATTCGGTGTGACGTCATGACGGTGAATCGAGCCCCCGAAGAGTTTCTTCTGCGCCCGCCTCGATCCGAGAGGTGCCCCAAAATAGAACAGCCCTCAGGAGGAAAGACCTCCCGAAGGCCAGACAATCGACTGACGCGACTGCGAGAAATTATGGCGTGGCAGCAGGAGCGGGGGCTGACATCGGAGCAGGAGTTGCCGGAGCGGCACCCTTGGCCTCTCCGCCTTTGGCTTTTGCCGCGTCTTTGTGCGCCTTCATCTTGTCCTTCATTTCATGGCGCTTCGCCTTCATCTTCTCCTTATGTTCCTTTTTCTTGCCCTTCATCTCTTCCTTATTCGCCTTCATATCGCCCTTCATCGCATCTTTCTCAGCCTTCATCTCGTCCTTCATATTACCCATCTCGCCCTTCATGGCATCCTCAGCCACGATCAGCGAGCTGGTTCCAATCAGGCACAGAGCGGCAAAGGCGACGACGATCAATTTCTGCATGCGGCACCTCCTTATAGGGGCATGAGTGTGAGATGAACCAATAATGTCGTGATCAGGCAAAACCGGCCACAGCGTCGCACGTCTTTCGGGGCCTGTCAAGGACCGCCAGGACCGGCCTTGCGACGCACTGTCGAACGCCCGTTCAGCATATGGAGACCAGATAGCGCAAGAGAATCGCCTGTTCGACGCGCGAGCGACCATGATCGGGGGCGGAAAATCTCAGGACCAAATTCACGCGGCCGGCTTTGGGTAATTGAGTCGTGATCCGAGGCTCCGGAGACGGAGCTTCGAGTTGGTAGTCTGCTCCAACAACTTCATCTGACGATCAGAGCATTACTTAGCGTTGAGCGTGTCATGGGTTCCCGGCACACATTCTTCTCGTTTCCACTGTTTCAGAATCTTCTGTTCGTCGAAGTTCAGGGTATAACGGTAGCAATACAACATTTCTTTGGGCCCTTCCCCCGCTTTTCCCATCAACGAGGTGGCCTGCTTCGTGGCATTGGCCAGACCTGAAAAATGCAACTGGCTCAATTCCTTTTCGGCCAAGGGCACGCGATAGGTCCAGACTGAATCCCCACCGAGAACAGGTGTCTTCGCCGTATGGGGCGGCCCCAACTTCTCCGTCACCTCGTCTTGCGTGAGTCGATCCACGCCCTTCTTGAAATAGCCGTCGTGCCACGGACCTCCGCAGGCGAGCATCATCCCTGCGAGGAGGAGCATCCCGACCGTGAAGAGATGCTGATACACTCGTCTCATGACTTGGGCTGGTCCTTGTGCTCTTGCATGCGCTTCACGCGACAATAGAGCGCATAGCCTTGGGCCAACATGCCGGTGGCCAGCAAGCCCAACGCCGTCTGCAGCCATCGTGCTCCCGTGTCTTCCAGTCCATAGATCCCGATGACGAACCCGAGCGCAATCGCCACGATCCCCACGAATCGCGCGATCATCCCGTTCATGCGCAAGTTGATGGGAGCCGGCTCGTTGTGCATCGCCATAGAGGGTACGCTACACTGGATGGCACTGCCGGTTCAACTCCGCTTCGCGCAAAAGTTGTTGGCACGCAGCTTCAGCGAGACCGCCTCGTCTGCACGCCCTAATTTCCCCAAGGAATTGGCACGGAACGAGTGTATCTGTATCGTCGCATACGAGATACGCTTCACGAGGAACGCGCTTTCGGGCGGCGTCGCGACGAACCGTCATGAATAATGCGGGCTAGTCGGTCAGGTCAACCAGGTCCATTGCGAGAAGGTGGCAGCCTGCCCGAGTCTCTGTCCCTCTGCATCCACGACATTCCAGATAAGGGCATTCTCGACGAGAAAGCGGCGTCCTGTTGAAGCAATTCTCACACCTTGATAGGTGTCGAGATAGCCGCGTGTTCTGGCTCGCTCCAACATCCATTCGCGTTCAGCCCGATTCGTGGACTCCGCCGTCAGACGCGACGGTGTCCGCGTCAGGTCCTCCCAGGTCATTTCCCATAGCTCCAACGCGATCTGATTGCCGTAATTGAGGAGAGGGTCCTCTTCCATCCCGTGGGATATGACGGCAAAGGGAGACTGGAAGAGCGCGTGGGACTGATAGTCCGGACCGCCCGCTCGTTCAAGCAGTTCACGCCCTGTCCAGTGACGGAAACTGTTAAGGAGCAGTTGCGACCACTTCATGACGGCGGGTTTGGTCCATATCTGAGAAGTCACGGCACAACCCTCTGGGACAGCCGCAGGGAAGGGGTCTCGTACCCACCGACTTGGCGGTGTACCACGCCCGGCCGGCCAACGCAAGAATATGGTGAGCACTCTTGTACAGACCATGGGAAGACTCTGTATAATATGGCCTCCTCTCGAATGAACCCTTTCGAGTGTGACCGATCATTGAGGAGTCACCATGGCCGCTCAGACCCTCTTCGAAAAAATCTGGGAGTCCCACGTCGTCCGCGCAGAGCCTGACGGGACCACCCTGCTCTATATCGATCGTCAGCTGGTCCACGAAGTGACATCGCCGCAGGCGTTTGAAGGACTCAAGCTCTCGGGCCGACGGCCTCGACGTCCGGGGGCCACGTTGGCGGTGCCGGATCACAACGTCCCGACCACCGACCGGACCGTGGGAATCGCCGATCCCCTCAGTGCGAAACAGGTCCAGACGCTTGAGGAGAATTGCCGTGACTTCGGCATCACACTCTTCGGCATGAACGACATCCGCCAAGGCGTGGTGCACATAATCGGACCCGAACAGGGTTTTACCCTGCCGGGGACGACAATCGTGTGCGGCGATTCACACACTTCGACACATGGAGCGTTCGGCGCGTTGGCCTTCGGCATCGGCACCAGCGAAGTGGAGCATGTGCTGGCCACGCAATGTTTGGTACAAATGCGGCCGAAGACGATGGAGATTCGCGTGGACGGCATGCTCTCGGATCGTTGCTCGGCAAAAGATGTGATTCTCGCAATCATCGGAAAGATCGGAACAGCCGGCGGAACCGGCTATGTCATCGAGTACACGGGCTCGGCGATCCGCGCCCTCAGCATGGAAGGGCGCATGACGCTTTGCAACATGTCGATCGAGGGCGGCGCACGCGCCGGGATGGTCGCACCGGACGAGAAAACCATCGCCTATATCAAAGGGCGTCCGTTGGCTCCGAAGGGAGCGCTGTTCGAGCAGGCCGTACAAGCATGGCAGCAACTCAAGACCGATGCAACCGCGACGCAAGATATGACCGTCACGATGCGGGCCGAGGAGATCGCGCCGCAAGTCAGCTGGGGCACAAGTCCCGGGATGGTGACCGGCGTGGACCAACGCGTCCCCGATCCGCACGCTATAGCGGATGAAAAAACCAGGAAGGCGACAGAGCGGGCGTTGGAGTATATGGGTCTCCGTCCGAACATGCCCATTACCGACATTGCGATCGATAAGGTCTTCATCGGATCCTGCACCAATTCGCGCATCGAGGATCTTCGCCTGGCCGCAAGCTTGGCCAAGGGAAAGCATGTCGCGAAGACTGTTCATGCGATGGTCGTGCCCGGTTCAGGTCTCGTGAAACAGCAGGCCGAACAGGAAGGGCTCGACCGCCTGTTCAAAGATGCAGGATTCGAGTGGCGGGAAGCCGGCTGCAGTATGTGCCTGGCGATGAATGCTGACGTGCTTCAGCCCGGAGAGCGCTGCGCCTCGACCAGCAATCGAAACTTCGAAGGGCGCCAGGGGGCCGGCGGACGGACCCATCTCGTGTCGCCGGCGATGGCCGTCGCTGCGGCGGTCGAAGGCCATTTCGTCGACATCAGGAAGTGGGTGTAAGAAGCGTCAGGCGTAAGGGGATTGACGAAAGGAGTGCAACAGATCTCTCACGCCTTACGCCTCACGTTTCACGCCTAACGAGGAATTTTATGGAATCTTTCACGACACTCACCGGGTTAGTCGCGCCACTGGACCGCGTCAATGTCGATACCGATCAGATCATCCCGAAGCAATTTCTGAAGACGATCAAGCGGACCGGGCTCCGCGAAGGCTTGTTCTACGATTGGCGAAAGCAGAAGGACGGTTCACAGGACCCGGCGTTCTTTTTGAATCAACCGCGCTTTCAGGGCGCGACGATTCTCCTGACGCGCGATAACTTCGGGTGCGGATCGTCGCGTGAACATGCCCCCTGGGCGCTCCTCGACCAGGGCTTCCGTTGTGTTATCGCCTCGAGCTTTGCCGACATCTTCTACAACAACTGCTTCCAAAACGGCATGCTGCCCGTGGTGTTGAAGGCCGACGATGTCCTGGCGATAATGAAAGACGTCCTCGCGACGCCCGGGTACCAACTGACGGTGGACCTCGGAAGCCAGACGGTGGCCACACCGGACGGCACCCGCACTCGCTTCGAGATCGACCCGTTCCGGAAAGACTGCTTGTATCGGGGTCTCGACGCTATTGGATTGACGTTGCAACACGAGGCAACCATCGCCGCCTACGAAGCTCGACGGAAGGCCGAGGTCCCCTGGCTATTCGCCGACCTCCAATCGTGAACTGAATAGATTCCCCTATGAAGTGGCTGTGGTTCCCGAAACTCATACTGACGTTACTTCTGTTTCTGGGTGCGGCCTATCTCCTCGTCGCCTTCAACTACAGTTACTCAGACGGGAACCGAGCCGGCTATATTCAGAAATTTTCCCACAAGGGCTGGATCTGCAAGACGTACGAAGGGGAGATGGCCATGACCACGGTGCCGGGTGTCGCCCCGGTTTTGTGGGTCTTTTCAGTCAGGGATGAGAAAGTGGCGTCACAACTCTCGCAGGCCATGGGAAAACGATTGGTCCTGCACTACAAAGAGTATCGCTACCTCCCCACGACTTGTTTCGGAGAGACCTCCTACTACGTCGATCGCGTCGATGTCACTGAATAAATTCTCTCTTCTGGTCGCCCCTAGCCTCTCGCCCGAACATTGGCGATTGCAGCAGAAACGTTCATGAATACTCCGCGCTACGACGTCCGCTATTGGCCGTTCCGCCAATAACCTCCCCCGCCACCGGCTGTCAGTACGCCGCAAGCGCCCACACCGTTCCAATGAAGGTCCCCGCAGCAAGCTGCGGGGTATGCGGCGAAGGAGAATTACCGAAGCTTCAATGCTGATCCGCAGTCATGCCATCACGAACACACCAGACTTGGACGCTGTGGGCCCAATTAATGAAGGTCGCGCCGCCGCCCAAGCCGAAATGTACGGCCCACGAACCCCTGGCATCCTCATCGACCCTCGTCGACGACCAATAGACGGTCGACTGGACCGTCAGAAACGGATGGCCCGGTGGAAGAGTCGGGCCCGGAGGAGCTATGGAGGGATCCACCAGAGTAGTGAGCTCTTGGAGCGATGGAAGCCGCCAGCCTTTCTGCCCTCCGACATTCTTCTCAATGCAGGTATGGCGTGCCACGCTCCACCTGGCGCTCGTCGTCTGCGGTGACCTCTCCCAGACCAGGCCGGTTTCATTATCCAGCACCGCCTCGTTGTTGAAGGCCGCCAGGACGACAAACCGCTGCGCTGCTGGCAGGGCTTTACCCTGGTTCTGGGTAACGCTCGGCAGATCGGTCGATACTCCTAGCACGCCCGCTGATGCGTCTGCACTGCCACAGCCTGACACGAGCAGCTCACCAAGCACCAGCGCGCCCATCGTGACTATGAAAAACCGTCGTCTCTTCATCACTCCCACTTTTAGCCCGCATTATTCATGCGGTTCGTCGCGAAAGCCTGTGAGAACGGGCTGGTTGTTCAGGTCTGTTTGATTTGTCTCGTTTGTTTGGTTGAACAAAACCAATTCGATGAACTAAACAAACCTGATAGACCAGATGAACCAGACAGACGCTTCACGTACAAGAACAGCGGGTCAGCGCTTGCAGCAGAACCGCTCATGGATAATGCAGGCTAGATCCACTTCTTTCGTTTGAAAAATCCCAGCATGGCGATCGCGATCGCCACCATCAGCCCGAGCACCAGCGGGTAGCCCCATTCCCACTTAAGCTCCGGTATGTGCTCGAAA
>DASYVB010000132.1:0-5280 GCA_036000525.1 Nitrospiraceae bacterium
CACTCCCGCCGTCGCCCGCCAGCTTGGGCTCTCGTCCATGACAGGCGTGGTCGTTGATAACGTGGAGGAAGGAAGCCTGGCCGAGGCGGCCGGTCTGTTGCCGGGCGACCTGATTCTCGAAGTGAATCGCCAGCCGGTGCCGAATCTGGCTGCCTACCAACAGCTCGTGGACCCGATCAAGCCCAAAGATCTCACCCTGCTGATGATCAATCGTCAGGGGACGCTGCTGTACGTCCCCATCGAAGGAGAGTAGGGGGCGTAGGTCCAGCTAGGCTGACCCTGTGCTCCCGGAGCGCGCACGCTAAGAAGGTGCTCGCTCGACGGCCGCAGTTGGGCCAGCCCAGCCGTCCCTCCGTGATGAGAGAGCAAGCGCCAAAAACACGCGCGGATAGGTGGCTAAACCCTCTGCTCCCGCACCGCGCACGATCGGAATGTGCTCGGTGGACGGCCGCAATAGGGGTTCGCCCACTCACCCGATTGAAGGTGGATGAAGAAAATGAGATGCTCGCTGGATGGCCGCAGTTGGGCCAGCCCAGCCTCCCCTCCGGTCCGAGGCGCTGAGGGATCTCATCCGGGACAATCTCGTCGGCCATTCCTTCCACCCGAGGCGATAATAGAAGGGTAAATTCGGTCGGGCCTTGCTCGATGCGCGGAGCTGGGCGCTACCCAACCACGCCTTCGCCTTCCTGTTGGACGCGTCGCCTCATCGGATCAGAAGATCTGCGCCGGCACAGCCTGCTTGCTAGCCCCTAGACGTAGTCCTCGCATTTCACCACCGACAGTCGCTTCTGCTTCTCTCTAGTTCGCCCCATCAAGCAGTCAAGGCGGAGGGTCGTTGCGGGTCCGTTCTCTCACTTCTCGCTGAAATATCTCTTAGTGCAAGAAATGGCCAAATCATTGACAAAAATACGATATCGTCTACATTTTGTGAAAGGAAGGTACGTCTCATATAGCAGTTCCTCCGCATTCTTATCTGTTTCTCGACGACAAGCGATTCGGGGCGTTATTCTCTCGGAAGGACAAGGACTCGCATCCATTGGCTCTCAAGGTCTGTCGCTGAACCATTACGCAAAACCAATACTCCCATGATTCTTCAGAGATTAGCTCTTCAGAATTGGCGGATCGGCACGAAACTTATCGTCCTCATCATCCCCCTTGTTGCTCTGGTAACGGTGATTACGGCCTGGGCCCTGCATCATCGGAACTTGACCAAACTGGACGACAGACTCCTGCAACGAGCCCTGAGCCTACACACGCAGATCATGGCAGACCGAGGATATTATGCCGAAGTCATTGTCCCGCGGATAATCGAACTGGGTGGTTCCCTTGGAGCAGACTATCGCCAGATGCATGGACAATTCCCGCTACCGGCCACCTTTTTGCGCGAGGTGTCGGAAATCACAAGCTCTAAACATGAGGGTTACTCGGCAAACCTCATTAGCCCTTGGCCGATTAACAAAGATAAAGGGCTAAAAGATCAGTTCCAACAAGACGCCTTTGCCTATCTGACGAAGTATCCGCTAGGTCAGTTTTTCCGCACCGACACCGGTGAGGGCCGGGCTGTCATGCGCTTCCTCATGGCCGACCGTGCCTCGGCTCAGTCTTGCGTGGATTGTCACAACGCCCATCCCCGAAGCCCCAGGCACGATTTTAAACTGCACGATGTGATGGGAGGGCTAGAAATCACCATGCCCATGGACAAGTACATCAAAGAAGACCAACAGGATCTGGTCCTAACCATGGGAGGGGGAGCCACGCTGTGTTTGTTGGTTGTAGGAATTGTGGTCATAGGAACCAGGCAGATCGTCGCGCGGCCACTGGCTAGACTGGCTGGTAGGATGCGGGAGTCCCACAACCCACCATGGGAGTCATCACCCCAGGCGGTATTCAACCCCCTTGGCGATGAAGTCAGGTATCTTACAGCGATATACCAGCGGATGCAGGCCATAATCGCAAGGCAGCAGAAGGAGCTCAAGGAGGCCAACACACGCCTTCAGGCGCAGGTTGTCGAGCTGAAAGCTATCAACAATGAACTCGAAGCTTTTTCATATTCAGTGTCTCACGACCTGCGCGCGCCGCTGCGAGCGATGGATGGATTCTCGCGGATTCTGCTTGAAGAACATGCTTCCGAGTTGTCGGACGAAGTACAGAACTGCCTGCAAGAGGTTCGATATAACACCCAACAAATGGACAATTTGGTCAACGCGCTGCTGCGTTTCTCACGTCTGGGTCGCCAGCCACTTACCAAGCGGGCTGTTGCTCCTGTTGAACTTGTGAATCACGTGCTGAGAGACTTACACGGTGAACAAGAGGGAAGGCGCGTGGAGATCACAATCGGTGACCTCCCCGCCTGTCAGGCTGATCCGGTTCTGCTCAAGCAGGTCTTCGTGAACTTGCTCTCCAACGCACTCAAGTTCACCCGCCATTGTGAGGTGGCTAGGATCGTGATCGACTGCCAAGTTGACAACGGTCAATGCGCCTATTTCGTCAAGGACAATGGGGTAGGCTTTGAGATGCAGTACGTCGACAAACTCTTTGGCGTATTCCAGAGGCTCCACCGTGCCGAGGACTACCAAGGCACCGGAATCGGCCTCGCGATGGTGCAACGTATCATCCACCGCCACGGTGGGCGAGTGTGGGCAGAGGCGGAAGTTAACAAAGGCGCGACGCTTTACTTTACTCTCACAGAGGGGTTCTCCCATGGAAAATAACCACATAGAAATCTTGTTAGTCGAAGATAACCCAAGTGATGTGAATTTGGCGCTCCATGCCTTTAAAAAGCACAATCTCACTAATCAAATCCATGTCGCACGCGATGGGGCAGAGGCGTTGGAGTTCATCTTTTGCACCGGTCCGCATGCGTATCGGAAAATAGAGAATAGCCCGCGAGTGATTCTGCTTGATTTAAAATTGCCCAAAGTGAATGGGTTGGAAGTGTTACGGCGTGTCAAGGGCGACCCGCGCACTTCCAGCATTCCGGTCGTGGTGCTCACGACGTCACATGAGGACAAAGATGTCCGGGAAAGTTATAGGCTTGGCGTTAACAGCTACATCGTCAAGCCGGTGGATTTTGATCAGTTCGTTGAAGCTTCGCGCGCCCTCGGCTTGTACTGGTTGCTGCTGAACCACCCTCCGTCATTGCAAGTCGTCGGCTAGACAGTGGAATATGGCTCGCCTCTACTCTTGAGGATAAGTATCAGCTGTCCAGCGAACGGAAAGGATGACGATGTCGATTCCGCTCCGCGTGCTGATCCTTGAAGATCGTTCGGCAGATGCCCAATTGATGGTGCAGGAACTCAGGCTAGCAGGATTTTCTCCGAACTGGCAGAGAGTCGAGACCGAGTCTGACTACCTCGCGCACTTGGATCAGGAGTTTGACGTTATTCTTGCAGATTATGGCCTGCCTCAGTTCAACGCTCGACTCGCGTTGCAGCTCTTGAAAAAGCGCGGCTTGGATATTCCCTTCCTTATTGTTTCCGGCAGCATCGGCGAGGAGTGTGCGGTTGAATGCATGAGGGAGGGCGCTGTTGATTACCTGCTCAAAGATCGGCTCACTCGCCTGGGGCAGGCAGTGACACACGCGTTGGAGCAGAAGCGCCTCCGTGATGAGAAGCAACAGAGCGAGGCAGCCCTGCGCGAGAGTCAAGAACGGTATGAGCTTGCTGCACGTGGCGCCAACGATGGTCTGTGGGACTGGAATCTGATCGCCAAGGAAATCTATTTTTCCTCCCGCTGGAAATCCATGCTCGGGTGTGAGGAGCATGAGATTGGACACAGTCCGGACGAATGGTTCAACCGGATCCATCCAGATGATCTCCAGCAGGTCATGGCGGAGCTAGCCGCCCATCTGGAAGGGCGGACTCCCCACTTTGAACACGAATGCCGCATGCGGCATTCAGACGGCACCTTCCGCTGGTTCCTTATTCGAGGCCTCGCGGTTCAGGATACCTCGGGTAAAGCCAGACGCTTCTCTGGCTCCTTCACTGACATAACCAAACGGAAACAGGCTGAAGAACGGTTACTCCATGACGCATTTCATGATGCGCTAACAGGTTTGCCTAACCGGGCCTTGTTCATGGATCGTTTGGGGCGATCCGTCCAGCATGCCAAGCGACGCGGGAAATATTTATTTTCCGTGCTCTTCTTGGACCTGGATGGGTTCAAACTCATCAACGACAGTCTGGGGCATGCTGCCGGTGATCAGCTGCTACTTGAGGTCGCTAAACGATTAGTGCGGTGCTTGCGTCCTGGAGATACAGTCGCACGTCTAGGGGGGGATGAATTCGCGATCCTACTCGACGATACCAAAGGCTTCAGCAATGTCACCAGTGTGGCTGACCGTATCCACCAGGAGCTTAGGGCGCCGTTCAAGCTGGGTGGGCGCGAGGTGTTTACCACGACCAGCATCGGCATCGCCTTCAGCACTGCTGGGTATGACCGGGCCGAAGATGTACTGCGTGATGCGGACACAGCGACGTACCGTGCGAAGGGACTTGGCAAGGACCGGTTCGTGGTGTTCGACACTGCCATGCATATCCAGGCGATAGCTCGCTTTAAATTGGAAACGGACTTGCGACAGGCATTCGAACGTCATGAATTTCTGGTCTACTACCAACCTATTGTGTCGTTGGAAAGCGGTACAATATCAGGGTTTGAAGCGCTTCTTCGCTGGCAGCACCCAGAACATGGGCTCATTTCCCCAACGGTTTACCTATCGGTCGCGGAAGAAACGGGACTGCTCATCCCCATCGGCCAATGGGTGCTTCATGAGGCCTGCCGACGAGTGCGTGCATGGCAGGCCCAATATTCGTCCATTCCGATGCTGCACATGAGTGTGAACCTTTCTTCTACACAGTTTTTGCGAACGTCTCTTCTTCAGGAAATAGACCGAGCGCTGCTGGAGACTGGCTTGGAAGCAAGTAGTTTGCGACTCGAGATCACAGAAACCGTAATGATGGAGGATGCTAAAACGGCCACCGCTACGCTCTTGCAACTGAAAGCTCGTAATATTCGAACCTCTTTGGATGATTTCGGCACGGGCTATTCCTCCTTGAGTCACCTGCAACGGTTCCCGATCGATGCCCTAAAGATTGATCAGTCTTTTATTAGCAAGATGGTCCTAAATGCTGAAAGTTTCGAAATAATCAAGACAATCATCGCGCTCGCACACAATTTGGGCAGGAAAGTGGTTGCGGAAGGGGTAGAAACAGCGGAGCAATTGGCACTCCTGAGATCACTCAAATGCGAAGAGGCCCAGGGGTATTTATTCTCCAAGCCACT
>DASYVB010000133.1:0-10599 GCA_036000525.1 Nitrospiraceae bacterium
TTGATTCTCCACAATTCGTCTCGGGCTTTCGCTCGCTACGGCCTTGCGTGGGACAAGGCGCGTCCTTGGGCGAAGAGACCGTCTTGGCAGACTCAGGGCGGGCGGGTGAAGTAGCCGCCGGGGCTGGCGGGTTGAGATGGAGGGAATTTTTCGCCACTCTCAAGTGGCATGGGCAAGCCGGGGATTCGTGGGGCGAAATCAAGCTATGATCCTATCACCTTGGCCACAGGCTGCGAAAAATCGGAGCGTATTCGTTGGAATACGTTGAGGATTTTTCTGGGCCGAGGGCAAAGTAAATTCCTGGTCATCGTTCGCCGCAGTAAAACTGTCAATGTCGGATAGGCTCCTCAGGTCAAAGGTCCGTTTGCGATCATGCGCACCGGCGTATACAATTCACGCCGTTCTTGAGGACTTAGATGCCTACTTCACGCGATCAGGCTCCCGATTTATTCGGTACTCCCGAGGGAGAGAAATCCGTTGAGGCTCCGTTGGCCGAGCGTCTGCGGCCTCGAGAGTTTGCGGACTTTGTCGGGCAAGAGGAGATCACTGCGCCGGATCGGCCGTTGCGGCGGGCGATCCAGGCGGATCAACTCTCCTCCGTCATCTTTTGGGGCCCGCCAGGCTCGGGCAAGACCACGCTGGCGCATCTCATCGCGCGCCATACCAAAGCGCAGTTTGTGCCTTTCTCGGCGGTCACAGGGGGTGTTCCCGAGCTGCGGGCCATCATCAAGACAGCCGAACAACGTCAGGCGATCAACGGTCAACGGACCATTCTTTTCGTCGACGAGATTCATCGCTTCAACAAGGCGCAGCAGGATGCCTTTCTGCCTCATGTCGAGCGGGGGACGGTCATCTTGGTCGGCGCGACAACGGAAAATCCCTCATTTGAAGTGATCTCACCGCTCCTGTCTCGTTCCATGGTCATTGTGCTGAAGCCCCTTTCAGATGAGGCACTGGGGCATATTCTGGACCGGGCGCTCTCGGACCCTGCGATCGGGTTAGGAAAGTGGAATGCCCGCCTGTCACCCGATGCCATGCAACGACTGATTGCGTATGGCAACGGCGATGCGAGGGCGCTCCTGACGGCGTTGGATTTTGTGGTCACACAGCAACCGGCAGGGCCTGACGGCACGCGCCTGATCGATGGAGCGGCGCTGGAAGCCGCGCTGATAAAGAAATCAATCCGGTACGACAAATCCGGTGAAGAGCATTACAACGCCATCTCTGCCTACATCAAGAGCCTGCGAGATTCCGATCCGGATGGCGCCCTCTACTGGCTCGCCCGTATGTTGGAAGGGGGGGAGGACCCGAAATTTATCGCGCGGCGTTTGGTTATTTTTGCCTCCGAGGACGTGGGGAATGCCGATCCGATGGGGCTAGTGGTCGCGGCTGCGGTCGCTCAGGCCGTGCAGTTTGTGGGGCTCCCCGAGGCGCAAATCAATTTGGCCCAGGGGACGACCTATCTCGCGACCAGGCAAAAAGATAATGCTTCCTATATCGGGCTTCTTGAGGCCATGGAAGACGCAAAAACCCATGGAAATCTCGGGGTTCCACTTCATTTACGGAATGCCGTGACCTCGATGATGAAGGGGCTTGGGTATGGGAAGGGCTATCGCTATGTCCACGACGATCCCCAGGCCAAGGTGCAGGAGCACCTTCCGGAATCGCTTAAGGGGCGTCGCTACTACCGGCCTAAAGACACCTAATCGGGGGCTCCACTGAGTGGTGGACAAAGATTTCTAATCGGTTATACTTAGGCTTGTGAAACGGCAGAATCTGAAATCACCTGCATCGATAGCCGCCACGAACGAACGGCGCAAGTTTGTTCGGGCGACCTTGGTCGGTTCTGCGCTGATTTCACCGAAGAGCGGAGCCAAGGCGATTACGGCCGTGTTGGATAACGTCAACAAAGTCGGCGCAGGGTTGCACACGAAAGAGAAGCTGGCGATGGCCCAGCCGGTGACCGTATCACTGGCGTTTCTCGATTCGGATCGCGCGGAACAGATGGAAAAGCTCGACGGGAAAGTCGCATGGGTGAAGCCGTGGGAGAAGGGGTTTCTGATCGGCGTAGTCTGGGACGAGCTGGTCACGAAAGAGAAGAACCGCTGGCTGTATTATTACCTCGAAGAAACGGTCAAATCCTCGATTTAGCAGGATGCTGAAAAAGCCCGCCAGCAGCGTTCTCGCATCGTTCAGATCCTCAACGTACCCCAGAGGGTACGCCTCCGGTCTTCACTCGCTGCGGCCTTGCTGGGCGGTCTTTTTGAGCATCCTGCTGTAGTGTTCTCACTCCACATGTGCAGGCCATTCAAGTTCTAGCCTGCCGCAATACTTTTCCTGTGTCAGACTACGCGAATGCCGTTAACTTTTGTTTGACGTCTTCCAGTTCAGCCGAGAGCGTTTCCCACCGGGCGGTGAGCCGCGCAAGATCCTTCTTCCACCCGTCATGTTCCCGGTGCAGGGCGCTCCACTTCGTGGATTCATCTTTGTAGAGTGCGGGGTCGGCCAGTTCGAGATCCCTCGCTTTGATTTTAGTTTCGTATTCGGCGATCTCGGCTTCGGCGCGCGCAACCTGCTTTTCCAGACGGGCCTGGGTCTTGTTCAAATCGCGACGACCTCCGGCTGAGGGTTTGGACGGGGCTTGCGAAGCCATTGCCCTGGTCGGCCCGACATCCTTCCCGCGATCCACTCCTTTCAGGTCGTCACTCGTCTCCTTGATGGATTCGACTTCCTGCGCTTTCTTCCACAAATAATACTCATAGTCGCCGGAGAAGCTTCGGGCGTTGCCCTCTTCGATTTCAATGACGCGCGTGCAGACTCTAGTCAGAAAGGTGGGGTCGTGGGAAATAAAAACGATCGTGCCGGGGAAGTCCGACAGGGCATCGGTGAGCATATCGACCGAAGCCGGGTCGAGATGGTTGGTCGGCTCGTCGAGTAACAGGGTATTGGCCGGTTCGACCAGCATCCGTGCGAGCGCGACGCGATTGCGTTCCCCTCCGCTCAGTGCCTTGATCGGTTTCTTTTGATCGTCACCGGTGAAGAGAAAGGCGCCGGCAATCCCGCGGAGGAAGTTCGTTTCTGCTTGGCTGGACACTTCCGAGAGCGAGTCGAGAATGGTATGTTCGGGGTTCAGGATTTCTGCCTGGTGTTGGGCGAAGTAGTGCAGGGTGACACCATGGCCGACCGTCCTGGTGCCTTTATCGGGCTCCAACACTCCGGCCAGCATCTTGAGTAGTGTACTTTTCCCGGCGCCGTTTTCTCCCACCAGCGCCACGCGCTGGCCCCGTTCGATCGAGCAATCGGCTTTCTCATACACCACTTTTTCCCCATAGCGCTTTGCTACGCCCTGGAGTTCCAGGACCTGCCGGCCGCTCACGGCTGGAAGGGGAAATTTGAATTTCACCCGCTTGGGATCGCGCTTAATCTCAATCATCTTGACCTTCTCAAGCTGCTTGATTCGCGATTGGACCTGGCTGGCTTTGTTCGCTTGGTAGCGGAACCGGTCCACAAATGTTTGGACCCGCGCGACTTCTTTCGCCTGGCGCCCCGCGGCAGCCTGACGCTGAGCATCCCGTTCTGCGCGGATCTTTTTGAACGAGGTATAGTTGCCTCGATATTCTTCGATCTTATGGTGCCGGAGATCCCAGATGTGGGTGACGACGCGGTCGAGAAACGCCGTGTCGTGGCTGATAATCAACAGCGTCATCTCCGAGTTCAACAGGAACTGCTCGAACCAGCGCTGCGTCGGTTTGTCTAAGTGGTTGGTCGGCTCGTCGAGCAGCAGCACATCAGGGTTAGTCAGGAGCAGATGCGCCAAGGCGACGCGCATCCGATAGCCACCGGACAGCTTTTCGATCTGACGGCTGAAGTCGATTTCAGCAAATCCCAACCCCATGAGAATACGCTCGGCTTCATGTTCGGGGTACAGATCGCGATGGGTGGCGTCCAACACAGTCTTGCCCGTAATGGTTTCGAGTTCCTGCGGGAGGTAGCCAATGCGGAGACGAGGACGCTTGCGGATGGTTCCCTTGTCCGGAGATTCCTCCTCGAGGATCATCCGGAAGAGAGTGGTCTTGCCGGCGCCGTTGGGTCCCACCAAGCCGACCCGTGAGCCAGGGCGTAGGTGTGCCGTCACATCCTTAAGCAGAACCCTCGTGGAGTATTGTTTATAGACTGACTCGATTTGGAGCATGAGAGGTTTCGTGAACCAGACGGATCGTTCTTATCGGAAGGAGCCGATGGTCATTCGGTGATTAGATGTGGTGTCGAGGCTTGCATAACCTGCATGATTATTTTGGTGGAGCTGGCCGGGATTGAACCGGCGACCTCGTGAATGCCATTCACGCGCGCTCCCAACTGCGCTACAGCCCCACGTCGGTTGACTTGGAAATACGCGAAAATCCTTGTGAAACCGCGGTCATGCTAACACGGCCCTCCAGCGGCAGTCAAGAAAACGGGAGTGGGCAGGCCCCAACCGTCTCTTGTGCTCGCGGAACGCGCGGTCGAAAACTCCCCTCGTTCGACGCGCGCAATAAGAGACGGTTGGGGTCTGCCCTTGAAGATGAGAGGAGAAGAACGAAGAACGATTTGACCATCACGGTTCTTGACAAACTACAGAGTCGCTCCTACCATGACCCTTCGGCTCTGGCTCTCGATCCAGCCAGGGCTCTTTTTTTGGGAGCATATCGGGCGATGGGAAATCTCGTTGTGATCGGGGCGCAGTGGGGCGACGAAGGCAAGGGCAAGATCGTGGATATCTTAGCCAGCGACGTCGATGTGGTGGTTCGCTACCAGGGAGGGTCCAACGCGGGGCACACGGTGATCAATGAACGGGGCACCTTCGTGTTTCACCTCATCCCCTCAGGCATTCTCTATCGCGGGACACTCTGTGTGATCGGGAACGGAGTCGTTGTGGACCCAGCCTCGTTGATCGAGGAGCTGGACCATCTCCAGACTCAAGGCGTGAAGATCGGAAAGAATTTTGTCGTGAGTCAGCGCGCCCATCTCATCCTGCCGTATCACAAGGCTATCGACAAAGCGTCTGAACAATCGAAAGGCTCTCGCCGAATTGGAACGACGGGGCGGGGAATTGGCCCGTCCTATGCCGATAAGATGTCGCGGATCGGTATCCGAATGGGGGATCTGCTCAATCCGAAGGCGTTTCGAACCAAACTTGAAGAAAACGTGGTCGAGATCAATTGGTTTCTCGAGCAACTGTACAAGCTGGAACGTTTCGATGTCGATAAAGTGTTCCGGCAGTATATGGGCTATGCCGATCGCCTGAAGACCCATATCGTCGATACCGCCATGCTCGTCAATAACATGATCGAGGGAGGGAAGACCGTGTTGTTCGAAGGGGCGCAAGGGACACACTTGGATGTGGACTTCGGCACCTATCCCTACGTCACATCCTCCAGCTCAACGGCCGGTGGCGCCTCAACGGGAACGGGCGTGGGACCGACGAAGATCGACGCGGTGCTCGGGGTCGCCAAAGCCTACACCACGCGTGTCGGCAGCGGGCCGTTCCCCACGGAATTGACCGATGCGGTGGGAGACGGGCTCCAAGCACGAGGGAAAGAATTCGGATCGACGACGGGACGTGCACGCCGCTGCGGCTGGTTCGACGGCGTCGTTGTACGATACGCCACCAAAGTGAACGGACTCGCGTCATTGGCCGTCACGAAACTGGATGTGCTCGACGGCTGCAAGGAACTCAAAGTCTGCACCGGCTATCGGTATCAGGGGAAGCTCTATCGAGACATGCCGGCCGATCTCCAAACGCTGACCGACTGTGAGCCGGTATATAAGACGTTCAAGGGATGGTCCGGGTCTACCACCGGCGCGACCACGTATAAACAGCTTCCCGTGGAAGCCAAGCGCTATCTCCAGTACCTTGAGGATCTCTCCGAGTGTCCCATCGATATGATCTCAACCGGATCGAAGCGCCGTGAAACCATTATTCTTCGCAACCCACTCAAGACCCGTTCCCGTCGTTCGTGAAATGTGAGCGAGACAAGCAAGACGTGCGTGACGGCGCGACTCGCAAAGATGACACTTCCGACCCGTCCCGCTTTTCTCGCAAGTCTCGCGCGAATAACAAGATACGCTTCACGGATGTCGAGAACGCCGCTGGTGAACTTTTTCAACAACCTCCTAGTCACAGGCCGAGGGTCGGTGGTAAAATCCGCGCTCTCCGCTCGGTGAGCCGGTAGCTCAGTCGGTAGAGCATCGCCCTTTTAAGGCGAGGGTCCTGGGTTCGAGTCCCAGCCGGCTCACCACATCTTTCAACAACTTCTGCATTTCTTCGTCCGTGGTCATTTCTTCGGTCACGGTTTTAGTCACGGTTCCAACCTGAGTTAGACTCTCAACAGCCTTCCAGAGATAGGTAGGGGACAGGTGGGCATAGCGGCTCAACATGGCCGGAAATTTCCATTGTTGTGCCCCACTTAAAATTGTGGACAGGTCACTTAGTCAGCTGGATGCCGGAAACCCACTGAATTTATTCAAAACCCAACGCACCAGAAGACAGCCAAGGATCTCTCACCAGAGGAACGAGCGAGTGCTCCCGGCTGTCCCTTGAGAAGTGGAGACAGGAAGAGGGCTGGATTCTCTGTAGAATTGATGGTTCGCAATGTTCAACAAACTGTCCACAAATTTAGTGGGGCAGTGCAAGGACGAAAAGGAACAGTAATGTCATCTTTCTGTTGATCACTCGAAGCCCCACAACGACACTCCCAGTCACTCAGTGTGTGGTATTGGAAATCGGAAGCTCGCCCAGAAACGCGTCGATTTCTCTTTTGTGGAAAGTGCTCAACTGCGGGCATGGGTGCTTACATATCGCCAGAACGTGCGGTCCATCGCAGCCGTTGAATTCCAAAAGAATGGAAGATGTCCGTACACAATGGACAACTGGCCAGCGGCTTCCTCAGCACTCCTTCCTCCTTGCGCGTATTGATTGAGCCCGGCAATCAGTCCCGTTCGGTCCGCGCCGGACTTGCAATGAATGAGGATGGGCTTGGGAGCGTCACGGAGAATGATCAAAATAGCGTTGAGATCCTCATCGAGCACATCCCGATTTGCTGAGATACCATAATCATGGTGCGTGACGCCGAGCTCGTGCCCGACGCGTATTTCGTCTTGATACCACTCTGATTCTGTATTCTCTCCTCGCAGATTCACAATACTCTTGATCTGGTAGGTCGTGATGTAGTGGATCAGTTCTGCTTTGTCCAATTGTCGGGACCGGTACATCCGATCCGGCGCAACGATGTGAAAATTACCCTGCTCTTGGACGTACCCCAGATACGAGCCCAGCACGAGGCTTGGTCCTACCAAGAGCAGGATCAACCACCGACGATACGGGCCGAGTGGCTTTCTCATGAGCGTCCATCATGTTTTCTGGCCATAAAGAATAACGGCACGGCCTGCACTTGTGTCACGACCGAGAAAGCCACCAACATGGGGATCGAGACATCGTAGAGCAACCCCATCGCGGTGCTGCCCAAGAACCAGTACACTCCGAATTGCATAGAGAAGACACCGTATGCGGATCCGCGTTTGTTGGGAGAGACCATCTCGGCGACGCCGGCTCTCATGACAGATTCCTGGGCGCCCATGCCGATACCCCAGAGAATCATTCCTGCCAGAGCCGCATAAAACCCTCCCTGGAAGACCAACGGCGCGAAGAGTGAAGAGAGGAACACGGCGACAATCAGAATGGAAATGCCCACTCGGTCAAAGAGCCGACCGAAGATGAGCGCAGCCAAGGCATCCACGCCCATCGCGATCGCATAAAAGACGGGAATCCATACCTCCGGCACCGTTGATGCTTTTCCGAAATGGTAGGCGATGAGCGGAAAATCCGCATACCCGGCTGCCACAAGGGCAGCGGCGGCCACATATAGCCAAAACACACGGGGGAAGCCCTCAGTTTCAAATTTAGCGACTCCCGTCTCCAGATCACGAGGCGTGGGGTACAGGATTCGTGCAGCGATCAGCACGCTCAAGGTGAGTACGGCTGGGATCGCCAGAATCGCAAACCCGGTTTGATAGCTTCCGTTGAAATACAACACGGCGGCGACAATCAGCGGCCCGAGCATGGCCCCGACCTGATCTAACGCTTCGTGCAAGCCGAATCCCCAGCCCCGTCCCATTTCTACGGTCGCATGCGACAACATGGCATCGCGGGCCGGTGTCCGGATCGCTTTGCCTATGCGTTCTGCAATGATGAAGAAGGCGGCGAGTTCCCAATGTCCTGCCAGGGCCAAGAGAGGCACCGCCACCATATTGATGCCATACCCCACAATGGTAAGGCCCCAGTATTGCTCCGTCTTGTCTGCCAGATAGCCCGAGAGCAATCGGAGCGCATATCCAAGCAATTCCCCAAAACCCGCGACGATTCCCACAATGGTGCCGCTGGCTCCCAGCAGCGCCAGATACGGGCCGGTAATGCTGCGAGCCGCTTCGTAGGTCATGTCCGCAAACAGGCTGACCACGCCTAGCAGGACGACAAACTTCAGGGCGGTTCTTGAGGATGTTCCAGGTTGAACGGTCATGCGTGATGGGCCTTCTGGACGCCCACGAGACAGCCCGGCTGAGGCAGGCGATAACGCACCTGTTTTTTGAGATAGTCCCGCTCGGGGAGTGAACGATCGCGCATGATCTGGCTTTGTACCCTATGCAACCCCGTCACTTCACGACCAAGACCGAACAGGGAGCGAGCCGGGCCAAGTTTTGCGAGGTCCCGCCCCAGATGTGGTCGAAGACGCGGGAGTGGCCCATGAATCCGATGACCAGTAGATCGAAACCCCGGTGATGCCCAATCGAATCGAGATCAGGGTCGCAAGAAGCGCCATCCCGATCCACAGGGCCGCTACGGTCCAGAGCTGTTCCATTCTGACCTCGCTCGTAGACGGTTACTCAAGGATGATTCGCCGATCGACGGAGGGCGTAAATCTCGGATCGTTGGGAACGAAAATGATCGACCACTCCAACGTTGAAGAGATCCGCCACCATGGTCAGAGGCGTGCGTGTCAGGAGATCGGCTTCGCTGAACCGGTTCGTATGTTGGGGGAGAAACGATTCTTCCTGGAGACATGGCAGTGTCTGGGTGAAGTCCACCTCCGTATCTCCAAGCCGTCGTTTTGGCTCGTACGCACACAAAGACCAAGGATGCCCGGCGAACTGGCGGGGCGAAGCCACGCCGAGCTTCGCTAGCCGCCAGGACGTCAGACGTCGTCAGATCCGACGACTTTGAGAAGTTACTTGCCCATCCCCTCCATCTTCATGTCTTTGTCACCCTCCTTCATCTTCCCGTCCAGCATCATTGATTGGCCCTCCTGCAGCTGGCTCTCTTTCCCGTCCTTCGTCACGATCTTGCCGTTCATCATGACCCTCGTACCATTGGACATGGTTGTCTCGCGATCCATCCGGCCAATCTCCTTCCCGTCATGCAGCCTCCACAACTTGCCATCCTTCATCATAAGGGAATCCTTCTCGGCGGCCACAACGGAGGAGGCAAGGAATGACACGGACAAGAAGAGCCCAGCAACTGCGAGTATGACGGTTCTGTAGTTCATCATGACTTAACTAATCCTCCATTAATATTATTGAGTGGTGTGAATGAACTGTCCCGGACTACGTAGCCACTGGAGCGGCACGGAGGCGCGCGTGGTCCCTGTACCTCCCGTGGGCGGTTTAGCATCTTTCTTCCGTAAGAAGTGTAACGCGAGTAACGGGACCGCGACCCAAGCGATGAGAAAGGGAAAAACGCCGCGGGGGGGCATCGTGAGCGACAAGGCTTAGAAAAAGGCGCCGGTGACGCCAAATAAAAAGGCCAGCGGAACAACGATAATGATTGTCGTGTTGGACTAGCAGAACAGACGATTAAACGAGAATGAAATAAGAAAGGTAGGAGACGCGACGAACTCTGCTGCGGGCTCATAAAAAAACTCCTACCAGATTGGTTCAGGTAGGAGTTATCAGTCCCGCGCTCACGAGGGACGGTTCTTGGTGAACTCCATCACCAATAACGTATGATATGTAAAACAACTGTACAGGCATCGATCGGGAGAGTCAAGACCTGGTCTGTCCGGTAGTAGGCCAGTTTGAAGTGGTACCCGTAAGATGTACCCCGATCATGTGTAGACCTTGGAAGAAATCGAAGGGCTAGTAGACTGTGATGGACACTCTTACTGCTTTTGGTTTGTTTTCAGTCACGGCCATGTTGGTATGTTATGCACTCGAAGATCGCAGCGCGTGGTTCATATTGGGGTTCGCTGGAGCGTGCGTGCTCGGGTCAATCTACGGTTTCCTGCAAGGAGCCTGGCCGTTCGGCGCAGTCGAAGCGATCTGGGCGCTCGTCGCGGTCCGTCGATGGCTACACAAGGGCAAAGACTCAAACTGACCCACTACCCACTTAACCCACGGTGCGGAAACGAAAGATTCCATCAGTTCGGTGGACCTCCTCCCACAAAACTAGACCAGCCAAAACTGGAATGATTTGCTAGGCTGTAGCCCTCTAACCACAGGAGGGCGGCATGAAGAAGAGCAAATTTTCCGAGGAACAGATCGCGACAGCGGTACGCCAGGTGGATGCCG
>DASYVB010000134.1:0-7246 GCA_036000525.1 Nitrospiraceae bacterium
TTGTAGTTGCTATGAATGGTGCCTCCTTCGGGATCGTTCTTGAGATTGCCACTACTGTTGTATGTAATGCGGCACGATTTACTTGTATTAGGCTGTATCCACTAGTTGGGTATGAACGTCGGTGCATTAAACCATGGATCACAAGATTTGAAGTTATTATCTAAATCGAGGTAGCCAGTCTGAGCAATAGTGCTCACTTTCACTGTTAAACCGGGACCAGATCGTATGAATGGGCGTGGTCGGATAATTAAACGAAATGTGGCGGAGATAGTCCTACCGCAGAACAGACGCATTTATTAAGGGCAACTGTTGTGCCCCACTTGAGGCTTGGACAGGCAGCTAAGTCAGTCGGGTGCAGGAAACCCACTGAATTTATTCACAACCCATCGGAGTAGAAGATAGCCGAGACCCTCTCAACAGAATACCGAGCGAGTGTACTACCCGGATGTCCCCTGAGAAATGAAGAATCGAAGAGGGCTGGAGTCTCTGCAAAATGGATTGTTTGCGATGTTCAATAAACTGTCCGGAAATTCAGCAGGGCAATACAGTCCGTGGGAGAACGGGTATGTCGAGCCCTATAACTGGAAGTTGCGGGATGAGCTGCTGAACGGGGAACTCTTCTATCGCTGCACGACGCCCAAGTCCTCGTCGAACGCTGGCGCCGTCAGTACGACACGTAGCGCCCGCATAGTGCGCTGGGATATCGGCTACCCGCCCCAGAGATCCGCACCTTCGCGTCGGTCAGCGTGTCGGCGTGATCGAACTTGAACGGTGGCCAAACAACTGGGGGCAGCAACTGTCTTGGCTGTCAAGCACACTGATCCTATTCCGCGCGCCATGAAGTTCGATGTTTCAGCATCGCATTCAGAACGATCAGCAGCTTCCGCATACAAGCTGTCAGCACGACCTTCTTCGCCTTGCCCGCGGCGCGCAGGCTTGCGGGCCGTCCCCAGGCGGTTCTTCTCCGCAGTCAGCATCTCGACGAGTTGCCGGCGACGCGCCAGGATCGCTGCCAGTGCATGGGCCTGCTCATCCGGCAGGGGCCGCGGCTCCGGTCGCATGACCTCGGCGAAGTGCGCCAACGTCTGGGCGTCCAACGCATCGGTTTTGGCAAGCCGCCAGGTGGCTTTGGCAAAGTCGCGCACCTGTCGCGGATTGACCACGACGACCGGCACCCCGGCGGCGGCCAATACCCCCGTGAGCGGGATCTCCAACCCGCCGGTGGCTTCCAACACCACCAGCGTCGGGTGCACGGCGCTCAGACTTTCGAGAACGTGAGCAAATCCGGCCTCATTGTTGGGAGCGGAGAACTGCCCCTCCGGTCGGAGGGCAAGGTCCAACTGCGCCTTGGAGATATCAATACCGACAAAGACCTGAGTACTTGTCATCACGTCCTCCTTGGTGGCCCGGCCTTGCATGATACGGGCTCAATGGCCCACGCTACTGTTCAGGCTCGTTCCGTAAAAGGACATGACGACCCTCGCTGCCCCACGGTCTTTGAAGACCTCGGTCACGTCGGTCTATCATGCCCGGGTTGATGATACGCTGTATCATTGTCGCCTTGGCCGCAAGATACAAGGTCAGGGTACGACACTCTTTTCGCCACAAGGCACTGATGGGGGCATGCTCGAACTGAGCGGTTTTGAACAGACTTCGACATCACCGAAATGAGAAGGTTTTTGGCAGAACCATTTTGGAACCAATTGCTTGCGCGCGAGACGGAGTCTTCAGTACGTTTCATCAGGACATCGTCCCTTTCAAGCCCGCAACCAGCAGCAGCAGCGCATGTCCAACGGCACGAAGATTATGATGAACGGCAAGATGCTGATGAAGGGCGGGAAAGAAATGCAGCTGCAGGAGGGCCAAACGGTGATGCTGGACGGGAAAATGATGGAGGGTGACAAGGACATGAAGAAGGAGGGGATGGGCAAGTAGCTTCTCAGAGTCGTCGGCTCTGACGACGGCTGACGTCCTGGCGGCTAGCGGAGTTCGGCGTGGGTACGCTCCGCCGGTTCGTCGGGCATCCTTCTAAATGGTGGAGCTGCAAATCACCTGCACGCGCGAAACGCACCGCTCAATGCGCAATGCGCGCGTGCTGGCCGCCATTAAAGGATCGCGGGTGAAGGTCGACGCCCAGGTCGATCAGCCCGTCCGAAACAGGAACCGCTCCGTTGCTGAAGCCGACAAATTCATTCAGAGATAGAGCTGGCTTGATCCGCCTGCTCGATTCACCTCATCCAATCAGGAGGTCCACATGCGTTGGGAGGGGCAACGGGAAAGCGGCAACGTCGAAGATCGTCGAGGTATGGGACCGGTCAGGGTCGGAGGGCTGGGACTGGGCGGCATTGTCCTTGTACTCGCCGTAAGTTACTTCACTGGCATCAATCCCTTGACCCTCATCAACATGCTCAATGGCGTACAAGAGATAACTGACTCATCGGCACCCTCCGAGCCTGCACCGACCGGATCACCCAACGACCAACTGGGGAAATTCGCCGCGATTATTCTCGCCGATACGGAAACCACCTGGAGGCAACTCCTTGGTCCGCAATATGAAGACCCCCAACTCGTCCTCTTCACCGAAGGTGTACGCTCGGCCTGTGGCACCTCCTCTTCAACCGTTGGCCCCTTCTATTGCCCCAGCGATCACAAACTCTACCTTGACCTGTCCTTTTTCAAAGTAATGGCACAACGGCTGGGCGCGCCTGGCGAATTTGCGCAGGCCTACGTGATCGCCCATGAGGTGGGCCATCACGTGCAAAACCTGATGGGCATTGCAGAGAAGGTGACGCGCCTCCAGCACCAGGTCTCTGAACGAGATGGGAATGCCTTGTCGGTGCGAATGGAGCTGCAGGCCGATTGTTTCGCCGGCGTCTGGGGCCACCACGCCAAGCGTGAGCGGAACCTGATCGAGCCAGGCGATTTTGAAGAAGGGCTCCGAGCGGCAGCAGCCATCGGCGATGATCAGCTCCAGAAAATGTCTCGCGGCTCTGTTCAGCCAGAAAGCTGGACGCATGGATCGTCGCAGCAGCGGATGAGCTGGCTCCGAAAAGGCTTGGAAACTGGCGACCCGAAAGCCTGCGACACCTTTACTGCAAATAAGCTCTAAAACAATGCTGCGGTCGCTTGCTTTGCTCGCTTGCCGAACCCTTGGCCTTTCTCCGGGCAGTCGATCCCGTTGAGGCGGATACGTTCAGCGCGACTGTTGTGCAGGACTTCGATGGTGTCGCCGTCGAGGACGGAGACGACAGGGCCGGAGAACTCTTCCCCGAACGCAGAACTAACAAGGAAGGGAAGTAGAAAGATGGCCCAGATGATATGCATGGGTCCACGCCGCCCACCCAAAAGGAACTTCTTATCCCCTTGATTGATGAATGGGTCCTGAGGCGTGTGAAGGCAAACGAGGGCCCATCACACATAATGGAAAGCTGGGTAGCTGTCAGTGCGCGATTGATTTCTTGCACCTAATGCGTCAGAAAGCATCTACAAGACGCCCGGAAAACGAGCAGCCCACGTTGTCCTCGACTCTTCTGTAGTTCCGAGTGAAAATGCACGGTACGGAGGTGCCAGGATCAGCAACCAGTTGCACTCGCCGAGCAACTACCGCCAGAGGATTATCAGGCGCGAGCCCCCGAAACACTGGTGAAAGTCCGAGATATTGCTCTATGTTGACTAGATTTCGCGTGGTCTGGATCATTACTCTGAGTGCTCCCTCAGGGGGATAAACGAAAGCAGTGTTACTTCTACCGCGCAAATCCCCTCCAGCATCATCAATAATGAGCTACTTGTTCGCGGGCACGGTATACACCACAGCTGTTATTTCGTTCGTGTTACTAGGAATTAGTACTGTATTCTGGAACCCAACCTGCGCTGCACAGGCCCTTTTATACTTTTGGCCTGCGGGAAGTGTGCGTCTGGCAAGCTAGTTATCATGAGCGCAGTCAAGGCAATGAAAATTGCTCGATACATAAGACACCTCCTGGTAAGAGAACCGTCATCGCAGGATGCTTTTTGTTTAGAAGCTCCTGACGCACTTCAGACAACAAAAACCAACCAGTCTGCCTTGCACAAAGGATAGTCTCCTAATCGGCGCCAAATTACATCCAGTCTGGCAACCAATAAGTACCATTTCCTGGCCCGGGCATAATCCTGAGAAACACCACAATTCACGAGGCATACGCCTCCGACCAGCGCACCGATCACGATCTTACTGCCCCATGTGCTTTGCATGATGGGCCTCCACGGTGAGAGACGATGGCGGGAAGTTGTCAATGATAATGCGGGGCGTATCCTGCGCCGCAACACACACTCAAATAATCCCCACCTTGGAGGGGGGTTGCGAGAGGAAAACTGAGCTTGGAGCTAGTTAGGGCGATGAGCGGAGAAATTGGACGTATTTCATCGACGGGAGAGAACTCGTGACCGTCGCCACTCCCACGGCGGCACCGGCTGCGGATCAGTCACGCAGTCATAGGTTGGGCAGATCGCGTAAGGAAATCAGAGTTAGTGGAGCACCTGAGGCCTGCTCACCCAGCCGATGTATTACCCGACGTATAGTCTCTTCAAGCCATTGATTTTCGGAGTCAGATAGGTCTTGAAACCCATCGCTCGCTCTTGCTTTTCGCGCTGTGCTTTCGTCACCCTTCGTCGAGCTTAGTATGCCAATTGTTCCTAGAACGTGATCCTCAATCTGGAATGAGCACGCAGCGCTCCGCCGATTGCCGGCCACGGACTGAAGAAGTGTCAATACGAAGTACGCCATAGACTGGAGAGGTTCCTTGCCGAGCCGATAGCCTAGCCAGCGGCGGTAGGCGTGCTGAACTTCGAGCGTTGCGTGAAACGTTTTAGGTGGCTGCGGATACTTGCTGCACGTCAGAGGAAGTGAACCACTCTCGCCAACCAGAACCATTAATGCCGATTTTACCTTGGTGACCTGCGGCGAGCCTGGTGGCGGCGGATTGCGGTCTATTACTTCCGCCCGATCAAACTTGAAGCGAATCATTCCGATGTGGGACATGAGATCTGACTCAATTTCCCACGCTCGCAAGAAAGGCTCAACGGCTTGGCAGGCAGAATCCTCATCAGGAAAGTGTTCTGTGGGTGCGATTCGTAGCTTGCCATCGGTGAGGTCGAAGGCGCCAACGTGATTCGAGAACGAGACGGGCTCTGGATTGCTGTACGAGATCCCTTCACCAGAGCTGACCACATAATGCATCGCGTCTACGTGTGGGTCCTGCACTGAAGCCTCCTTTGGCCGCACGATCAGTGCTTGCCGCAGGCAAAGTTCCACAACATTTGACCAATACTCTCTGGTGCAGTTGGTTCCCACCTTCCTTCGTTCGAGTCGCTGAGAACCACTATACCCCTTCCCATGCTGCCCGAGAACCACGTATACGCAAACTCGCGAAGGCGCTCTTCTGCGCAGTCGAATTCGCTTCGGGCCTTGGAAGAAAAATACGATTTGCCCGCCACGGTCTGTATGGTCTTGAAGTCATACAATTTCCACATCTTCACTAGATCCCCTTTGCGGCGAATGGTTTCTGGACCGACGTATACAGTCACTCCCACTCCGAAGTCGGCGCTTTCGCCAATCAATTCCCACGCTGCATACGCTGGTCCACTACTCAGCAACAGGAGGGTTATCAGTGACACGAAACCCAAAAAGTAGGCCAGCGGTAGCTTGAGGAACAGACCTGCCTTGTACGTGACGTGCAAGCGACGGGATGGTCGAATCGAGAAGGGCATGGGGGCCTCGTAGAGCGGCGTATTGTAGGAGGGGGATGAAAGAAGGCGCAAGGGGTGGGTGAGGAAATGCGTGTATTTATGCGGTATGCAGATAGGCTGAAGTGATTCTTCAGTTCACTTCTGAGACTCGGTGCGTGAGACTGCGGTAGCCCCGAAATCACAGACACATAGATAAATCACCACGACCGATTCGACTAGCGCGTCCTTATGGACATCCGCTTGCACAGTTTCCGCCTTGCAACACTTGCCCCGTCGTCAGGTTCATACGGAGGGAGTCGTTGTTCGGACGTTGCAGCGCACGTTGGAATGGGTTCGAGGCAACGGAGGGCTGACCTCCGAATAGGGAGAGGGATTCGACTGTGGAGGGTAACGTGGCAACGGCCTGACTCACAGTGCGGTTATCGGACAGAACGGATTTCCGAATTTCCTGAACCGGTCCGATGAGTGGGTCGGCCTTCAAGCGCGAAGAGATTCCGATCTCCGGCGGAGTCGTTCGTATCGTGAGGCCTTGTCTGTTCCCGTTGTAAAGGAGAACGGGAATTTTCATGAACTGCGTGTGAGCTTTAGCCGGGCGCTTGACGATGGATCTGAACATGGCGTGATTGTAGAGAGCACTCTTGCGAAGATCCTGGCTCCAACAAGCACCGATTGTCGCCATTCCCCGATCCTCCGTCTTGCCCAGGACGATTCGGCTGCTTTCCACGTACGGTGCGACATCTAGCACCGGAGACGGTACAAGTCCTCCGTAAAAATCCCGCTCGGCGGTGATTGTGAGTGGCAGAATACTTAAAATGGTCCCCTTCCCTGTCGGCATACCTTGGATCGTGCCGCCATCGATCAGATCGGTGACCCGGCACTCTGCGGCCGCGACCGTAGACACCCCGGCAAGATTCAGGGTGTTGGCAATCAAGCCGACCACCAGAAACACGAGTGCATAATAGAGCATGGCTCACTCCTCTCTATGGAATGTGACATGAGTCGAAGAGTCCTCTAGAGCAGGGCCGGCGTCCTGGCCGCCTCCATCAGCAGACCACGACACACGGGCATGCAGCCGTTCAGAGAAACTCTGGTATCGGAGCGGCGGAGACTGAGGAATCGGTCACGCTGAGAAGAAACAGGAAGCGCAAGAGATAGGACAGCCAGCGGGGCTTCACACCGGACACCATCACTCTGGGCGCAATGAGTATGGGAGTCAAGCGCTATAATACGGGCCTGGGTAGCTCAACGATATTGGCACGTTGCAAACCTCACGCGGTGAGCTGACCCAAGACCCAAACAGGAGGCTAGCGGTAACTTGAAGAATGACCCCGCGTAGTAGGTCACAGGGCAACAGACAGGAAACCGACGGTAGGGACGAATCGAGAAGAGCATGGGCGCCTCGCAGGGAGGCCCATTGTAGGAGGGATGCTAAGGGGGCGCAATCGCAGATACCCCGCATTTACCTCGTAGTCAAAAACCCGTATAATACTGACTGGGGCCGCTAGGGTCGCTCCCGAACGCC
>DASYVB010000135.1:0-13504 GCA_036000525.1 Nitrospiraceae bacterium
CTTTTGAGTCTTTAACCCGCCGGTCCATCTTCGTGGCGGTCTTGTTGGCTGTTGTCGCCTTCATCCTCGTCTCACGTCAGATACCCTTGAAAGCCTATTTCGCTGGACCGGTTCCATCTCTCATCATGATCGTCTTGATCTATGGTCTTACCTGGGTACTCCTACGGCAAATGGCACGACCATCATTGCGGAATTATGGGAAGTTCGTGCGCCTGTCTATCGTTCTGGCGTCGTTCGTGGTGAGCATAAGTTTTTCAGCCCATCTGATGGATCTCACCTATGACTCGACGTGGTCGCCCCAGTCGGTAGAGAAGATCGCCTCATATCTCAAGACTCAGACCAGTCATGCTGATGAGGTGATGTCGGGTGCTGTGATCTGGGAACTCCAGGCTCAGCGCAGGCCATTCCACATGGTTTCTCATCCGCTCGGGTTCGAGTACGGCATATCGGAAGGAAAGAAAGCGGCTATTGAACTGGCCGCGGCAACGCGCCCGCCCAAGGCGATCGTCCTCGACGGCAATACAGAGACGACATATATGCGGCACATTCCCTCGCTCATGGAACTTCTCGAGGCAAAGTATCGACTTCTCGCCACAGTGGGGCCAGCATCCTATCCGATAAGAGTCTACCTGCATGACGAAAGCGCCTCCTGGCCGTTCAAAAGCCCCGCCGAATTGGGGCTGGATGGCGCAAAACTCGATCAGTTCGCGGCGAAGGTCGGTGGGGTGGGCTGTATTGTCAAAGACGGTTACATGATCAAGAGCTGGGGTGACCAGACCTACAAAAAAGCTTCTTGGAAAGATCTCTGGGATTGGGGCTCTGCAGTTAAGCCTGTGATGAGCACCATGCTTTTCTTTGCTGTTCATGAAGGAAAGCTGTCCAGCGTGGATGCCCGGATCAGAGATTGGGGGTGGGAGCTTATCGAAAAGGACCAACCTATGACATTTCGTCACGTGGCAAATATGATTAGTGGTTACGCCCGTGTCGAAGCACCAGGCAAGGCGTGGGCCTATAATGACTTCGGGATAAGCCTCTACAGTAGGACGCTTTTCGATCGTGTTTTCAAGCAGTCGCTTGACGATGTGATCAAAACACGCCTAACGGCCCTTCAGTTCCAAGACGGCCCCCCCTTTTTTGGTTCACCGACGGAGGTGATCACTGCACGGGATTTTGTGCGCATCGGTTGGCTTTGGCTCAACAAGGGCAACTGGAAGGGCCAACAGCTACTCCCTCGACAATTCTTTGATGATTACTTGAAACCTCAGGTGCCTCGCGATTTACCGCGAAGCTCTGCCGCGATCAGTGATTACCTCGGGATCAAATCCATGGGCGGGAGTGCGGACCTCGCTCTTAGCGATTCGACCTTGTATGGCCCGGGCATTTACGGGTTTAACTGGTGGTTCAATACCAAGGTTGGAACTCTCGACAACCTAGTCTGGCCCGACGCGCCGGCCGATACCTTCATGGCCAACGGTTATTTTAATAGAAGTATCGTCACGATCATTCCAAGCCTAGGCTTAGTTGTGGCCGCACGAGGCAATTGGGGCGATTTTAAGCCAAGCGATCGAACATCCGGGATGAACCAAAACCTAAAGCTGCTGGTAGACGCGGTTACACCAAGTCGGCTACAGTAATTAGCCTCACAATTAATCAACGCGGGCAGTTAGCATACACGGTATCCTCCTTTGACAAAGCGAGCTTTGCGAGAGTCACTCTATCGTGCTGGATCCCACCTTTTGCGAAGTCAAAAAGGCCAGAGTCAGGTTAAGAGACCCTTGAAAGCGGAATAGTCCATTGAGTACCACTGAGCAACAAACAACAGAAGTATTGGCAGCCGAATCGGTTTTAACTCCTCCTATGGAAGCCCCTACGGACGAAGAGCGCCAGACTCTTTGGGAAACGTTTCATGAAATAATCTACGAACTGTTGCAATACCGAGATTTGCTGTTCCAGTTGACGCTTCGCGACATTCGCATCCGTTACAAGCAGGCCGTCATGGGCGTTGGCTGGGCGATTTTTATGCCTATGCTCATCGTGGCGGCAGGGTTCGTGGTCAGGTATGCGATCGCCCACATGGCTAAGTCCGAGCTGAATTGGGGAGACTTTGCCGCGATGGGCATTAAAGCTCTTCCCTGGGCATTCTTTGTCGGCGCCATCGGTTTTGCGACCACCAGTCTCACCAGCAACATCAATCTGGTTACCAAAATTTATTTCCCACGGGCGGTGCTGCCTCTTTCGGCCGTGCTAGCGCAGGCTTTCGACACCGCTATTGGAGCGGCGGCCATAGCGGCGCTCCTCTTTTTCCTGGAGATCCGATTTTCGCTGCAGACTCTGTGGGCTATCCCGCTCCTGGTGCTCTTATTTCTCTTCACAGTCGGGATGGCGTTCTTCGTCAGTTGTGCCAATCTCTTCTTCCGCGATGTCAAGTATATCGTCCAGGTCCTCCTGACATTTGGCATCTTTTTTACCCCGGTCTTCTACGAACCGTCAAACTTCGGCCCTTGGGGTTGTCACCTCATGATGCTCAACCCGTTGGCCCCACTGCTGGAAGGGTCTCGGCTAGCTATAGTCGAGCACCACAACCTTTTCCATTCCATCGTGCTTACATCTTCAGGCGGCCTGCCGATCATCGCTTGGCACCCGGCGTACTTGGTCTATGCGGCCTGCTGGGCGGTCGTGGGATGTTTAGGTGCTTGGCTCCTGTTCCACAAGTTGCAGTTTCTGTACGCTGAGTACATCTAATGAGCGATACCACCATCGAGGTTTGCCACGCCTGGAAGAAATTCCGTCATGGCGATGTTCATGATTCCCTGCGGGATTTAGTGCCCGCGCTGGCGCATCGCCTGATCGGGCATGGTCGCAAGCGGACGGATCTCGCCAAAGGCGAATTCTGGGCCCTCAAGGACATCAGCTTTCAGCTCAAGCGTGGCGAGATCGTGGGGATCATTGGTCCCAACGGTGCAGGCAAGAGCACCATTCTCAAGATCTTGTCGCGCATTCTTCGTCCCAACAGCGGGCGCGTCCGCGTCGACGGCCGTCTCAGCGCCCTGATCGAGGTCGGTGCTGGCTTTCATCCCGACCTGAATGGGCGGGAGAATATCTACCTTAATGGCACCATCTTAGGGATGAAGAAGGCAGAGATCGATCGGAAGTTCGACGAGATTGTCGCTTTCGCCGAGATCGAGAAGTTCCTGTATACCCCTGTTAAGCGTTACTCCAGCGGAATGTACGTGCGGCTGGCTTTTGCGGTTGCCGCCCACCTGGAGCCAGAGATCTTCCTCGTGGACGAGGTACTGGCTGTAGGCGATGCGCGTTTTCAGAAGAAGTGTCTAAACAAGATGCAGGATGTAGGGCAAGAAGGGCGTACAGTCATCTTTGTGTCGCACAACATGCCGGCGATTACCCGTCTCTGTAAGCGAGCGATCCTGCTGGATCAGGGCAGGATACTACAGGATGGCCCGCCGCATCAGCTCGTAAAGGCGTATTTAAGCTCTAGCTTGAGCACGACGGGCGCCCGCGAGTGGTTCGACCCGGCAGCCGCGCCTGGTGGCGAGGTCGCTCGTTTACGTACTCTGCGGTTGCGGGCCGAGGACGGTCAGGTCGCGGAGAGCGTGGACATCCGACGACCGATCCTCATTCAAATGGAATATGATGTGCTGAAGTCCGGCTATATCCTCATGCCCTATCACCACTTGTATAATGAACAAGGGGTATTTCTCTTTTCAGCCCACGACCTGGATCCCACTTGGCGATGTCGCCCCCGCCCCGTAGGACGCTGGGTGAGTACTGTCCAAATTCCCGGAAACCTCCTCAATGAGGGGACCCTCTTCGTATCGTCGGGGCTGATGACTTTGGATCCGACCATTCCGCAATTCCATGTACGTGACGTTATGGTCTTTCAGGTGATTGAGAGCCTGGACGGCGACTCCACGCGGGGGGGCTGGGCCGGACCGATGGGAGGGGTCGTGAGACCACTCTTGAAATGGACTACACGAGTCACCGCAGATACCGATGAAGCTGCAGCGCTGGCAGCACGCAAGGGAGACAATGAAACAAACATCTGATTGGATAAGTCGACGTCTCGTTTGGCCAAAGCGATCATCGTTTCCGTTTCCCATCTGCATTCAGCAATCAGTCCCATGAGGGGGACTGAAAATAAAGAGTTAACCCGTGAAAATCGTTCATCTCAGCACGCGGGACATCATTGGCGGTGCCGCCCGCTCTGCCTATCGTCTGCACACGGGTTTGCGTTGGCTTGGCCAGGAGTCATTCATGTTTGTTGCCAATCGGCGCAGCGACGATCCGACTGTGATGGCTTTTATGCCATCCATGGATTTTTGCAGTCGCCTGCGTCGCCGCCTCCGAAGAGACCGAATTGCCCGTGACTTCGCCCGTTATCAGAGCTCCCTACCTCCCGGTTTCGAACCCTTCAAAGATGACCGCAGCGAACACGGGGCCGACCTGGTGAAACAGCTACCCCAATGCGATGTGATCAATCTGCACTGGATTGCATGCTTCGTCGATTATCCCGTGTTTTTCGCCACAGTTCCCGAGCGCTTCAGTGTTGTGTGGACTCTCCACGACATGAATCCTTTTACCGGCGGGTGCCATTATGATCGTGGATGTGGCAAGTTTATGAATGGTTGTGTCCGATGCCCGCAACTAGGGTCGTCGGATCGAATCGATCTCTCCAGCAAGGTATGGGAACGCAAGCAACTCGTTTTCGACTCGATCGATCCTGCTCGGTTGCACCTCGTCGCCCCTTCTTGCTGGATGGCAGATACAGTCAAGAAGAGTACGCTTCTTGGCAAATTTCCGGTGACTACTATTCCTTATGGCATTGACACTGCTGATTTTGCTCCCCGTGACCGTCATTCTGCCCGTGATGTGCTGGGACTACCGAGGGATGGCAAAGTGGTATTGTTTGCTGCTGAATCGGTAACAAACAGGCGCAAGGGATTTGCTCTGCTTGCGGAGGTGCTGCAGGACCTGGCTGAAGTACCCGGCCTTGTGCTGGTCTCCATGGGTCTAGGCAACCCTATCACCGATTCGAGCATTCATCATCTCCATCTCGGGTTCGTTGCAAATGAGCGATGGCTTTCTATAATCTACAGCGCTGCAGACGTGTTTGTCATTCCGAGTCTGCAAGATAATCTCCCGAACACCGTATTAGAATCGTTGGCGTGTGGCACCCCCGTGGTTGGCCCTGCAGTTGGTGGGATTCCCGACGTCGTTCGCCCCGGAACCACCGGCCTGCTTGTGCCTCCAGGGGACGCAGACGCGCTCCGCGATGCGATTGTCCGCCTGCTCAACGATCCAGCCGATCGTCAGCACATGGCCGGTGAGTGCCGACGGATTGCTATGGAGGAGTACTCCTTAGAGTTACAAGCTAAACGCTACGTGGCGCTCTACGAGTCGCTGCTTGCCGAAGAGAAGAGATATCGCGCTTAGCAGAGCTGCACGGTATTATCCGCCGCACTTCAATCCTTAATACGTGCCGACCTTACTATTTCTGCAATCACATGAGGAGAGATAGAGGTACCTCATGAAAACAATCCTCGTCACAGGGTCTTCCGGCTTGATCGGATCCGAAGTTTGCACCTACTTCGCTAACACGGGGTGGAGAGTCCACGGCGTGGACAACAACGCGCGCAGGGAATTCTTCGGTTCTAACGGGGATACGCGCTGGAATCAGCGGCGCCTGGAGGCGCAGCTGCCCCAGTTTGTACACCATGAGCTAGATATTTGTAACCGCATGGGCGTCCTGAAGCTCATTGCCGAACTACAACCTGACGCCATTGTTCATGCGGCAGCGCAGCCCTCTCACGATCTTGCCGCTAAAATACCCTTTGACGACTTCGACACGAATGCCGTGGGTACAATGAATGTTCTCGAGGCTGCTCGCTTGCATGCTCCTGAAGCTGTATTCGTGCACATGTCGACCAACAAAGTTTATGGCGATGCGCCCAACGAACTTCCACTCGTCGAACATCCGAAGCGGTGGGATTATGGACGCCCGGAGGATTTTGACGGCATTATAGAGAATATGCGCATCGACCAATCTAAACACTCGCTTTTTGGCGCATCAAAGGTAGCGGCGGATATCATGGTGCAGGAGTACGGACGGTACTTTGGCATGAAGACGTGCTGCCTTCGGGGCGGCTGCCTTACCGGACCGAACCATTCCGGCGTCGAATTGCACGGGTTCCTCAGCTACCTCGTGAAGTGCAACCTGGAGGGGAAGAAGTACACGATCTTCGGTTATAAGGGCAAGCAAGTCCGGGATAACATCCATTCCTTCGATGTCGCTCGCTTCATAGATACGTTCATCGAAAACCCACGATGCGGGGAAGTCTATAACCTTGGCGGTGGCAGACAGAATAGCTGCTCCGTTTTAGAGGCCTTCGCACTGATCGAGGCCATGTCAGGCAAGAAAATGGTTTACGAGTATGTCGATAGAAGCCGCGAGGGAGACCACATCTGTTACATCAGTAACCTAAGTAAAATCAAAAACCACTACCCGGACTGGAGGATCACCAAAAGCCTCAGAGTCATCTTTGCAGAGATTTACTGTGCCTGGCGAGAACGTGATCCGGCTGGTAATCTCGAGAGGGCGTCAGCGCACCTGTTGTGACGCCTTGCTGCCCGCGTCTTGGCCGTGCGACTGCCCGTTTCATGCATGACCTCTTTTTCTTCTTATACCAGTAACGGCACTCACGTTTGAACTGGAGTATAGGGATGAAAGTCCTTGTCATTTCAGGTGCTTTTCCGCCGATGCAGTTCGGAGAAGCTACCAACGCTTTGCATCTTTGTCAGCATTTGGCTGACCGTAAGTTGGACGTGCATGTCTTGACCTCACATTCGAACGCAGTGGTTGACGATCCCCGTATCAAAATCTATCCCATCATGCGCCGGTGGTGTTGGTCAGAGATATGGCATTTTGGAAGAGTTCTAAAGCAGTGCTCCCCGGACGTAGTTTTATTGATGTATATTGGTGGGGCGATTTACAACTACCACCCCATGATCACATTTGCGCCAACCATTGCAAAAAGCTTGCTGCCTCGTGTTCCTTTTGTGACGCGGTTCGAGAGTGCCTTTGCTACCTCCTCCCTAAGTCGGATTCCCTTCCTTAGGCGCGCAGTTCGCAAGGGGATTGTCCAATGGGCTGGTGTAGACAATGTAGACTACGAATATGGCACTTTATTGCGTGATAGTGACCGTATCGCAGTGTTATGCGAGTTTCATCGAGCTGTATTAGCAGAACGCTCTTCTGATGTGAATAGGAAAAGCGTTCTGCTTCCGCCACCTCCTAATATGCGTATCTCCCCGGAGAACAATGGAGTTTCGCGCAAGCGCGGGCGCGAGATGCTTGCCGTAAGACCTGATGAATTCCTAGTCGCCTACTTGGGCTACATATACCCTAAAAAGGGTCTGGAGACGCTCTTAAGAGCGTTTCAGATTGTGAGGAGTCAAAGAGATGATGTGCGACTCGTTCTGATTGGAGGAAGTATTGATGCGAAGATTCCGGATGCTTTGTCGTACTTTGATTACATGCGTGAGCTAGCTAAACAACTGCGTATTGATGACAAGACTATATGGACAGGAGACTATTCATGGGACAGTCATGAGGTCTCATTCTATCTTTATGCTTCTGATGCATGTGTTCTGCCATTTAATGAAGGTGTGCACTTAAACAATAGTTCTTTCTCATCCGCAGCTACACATGGATTGCCGATTATCACAACACAAGGTGTAATGCTGGATCAAGCCTTCATTCACAATGAAAACGTTCTCCTGTGCCCACCGAAAGATCCGGGAGCAGTGGCTGATGCGATCAAGTTATTATTGGATAATCCCGATTTATGTAGGCGCCTTCGAACAGGTGCTCGTAATCTTGCTCAAGAATGGTTCTCATGGGAAAAAACGATAGATCGGACAATTGCGACTTTTAGCGTGCAAGCGTAGCAGGCCTCCATCACTGGCCGGGAGGTTGTCGATGGGCAAGGGCAAGTTAGCATGGCGCTGCACAGGGGAAGACGGTCGGCAACCGAAATATGAGCCAAACGAGAATGAATCGTTTCATGCTTACTAATAGTCGCGGCGTCGCGCTCGGAGTATTCTACGTATGACGAAGTTGTGTAGAACCGAGCCTTCGCATTGTTGCAGACGCTATGCTATCGGCCCGGTGCTTCTTGTTACCCCATGGTACCGACCCACGGTCGGCGGCGTGGTAGAGGTCGCCGATCGCTTGCGGCGCACTTTCAGCGAAGCCGGTGTCAAGACCCATCTTTTAGTATGTAACGAGGATACCTACCGTGATGAAATCCAAACTGACCCAGTCGTCACGAACGTCTGGCGTTTCCAAATACCATCGTATGCATTTCATCGTCTCAGCCTCAAGGCAATAGCAGCCATGCTGATACGTGGTTCTCTCGCCCTTTGGCGAATTTTCAGATTCCTTCAAAGTCACCAAGTGCGAACCATCGTCCTTATTTACCCTTTTGGGTATGCGTGGCCATTCCTTCTTCTGCGCCGCACTGTAGGTATTCGTCTCATCACTATATTACAGGGCAACGATATCACCAGGTATGCTGACTACCCCACTCTTTCGCAGTGGCTTCTTCGGTGTGTACTTCGTGGCTCTGATGCTATTATAGCCTGCGCGGATCATCTAGCGCAAAAAGCGCAGGAGCTTTTTCCGGGCATGCTATTGCCGATCCGAGTGATTCCGAATTGTGTGGACGTCAACCATTTTGTGCCGTCACCGCCTAACTTCAATAAGCACGACGATCGACCGACACTGGTACACGTCTCCAACTTCGCTCCAAAGAAACGGACGCTAGATATCATCGAAGCCTTTGCGATCGCGGCAATTCCTCCGAATAGCCGGCTTGTCATGGTTGGCGCTGGTTCCGATCTTGAGGCTGCGATCAAGCGATCCCGGAATCTAGGTATGGATCATCGGGTTGAGTTCGTGGGGCTCCAGAACGATGTGCGTCCTTATTTGTGGCAAGCCGACGTATTCATCATGGCTTCAGACGACGAAGGCGCGCCACAGGCGCTGCTGGAAGCGATGGCGTGCGGGCTCCCTTGGGTATCCACTGCTTGGGGCGCCGCGGCCGTACTGCCGCTTGGTGAGTGTGGCCTAGTCGTGCCATCACGGTCGCCCCATCAATTGGCCGCGGCGATGGCGGAATTGATCAATGATCCCCAGCGTCGATATCTCATGGGACTGCGGGGAAGACACCGAGCGAAAGTAGATTTTGGTGAGGACAAATATGTGGAGAGGCATCTTCAAGTGATTCAGAATGTCGAGCCCAATGGAACTGCACCCGAGCTACTTCGCCGCTCTCCAAAACTGCTTAATGAAGGTCAACGCCGTCATCCATGAGGGCTAAAGATGGTACAAGACAAGTCATCACAATTGCGCCGGCCGACAATCGCAGCCAGTTTCCGATAATTTTCCTCACTCCACATGATCGTGCCTGAATTATCTTGTTAGCTGAAGCGAGCACCTCCTGTCTCAAGCCAGTCCCACAGCAAACTGTCTTTAAAACTTTTGCAAAGGAGAAGATGCGATGATGAAGGGGTTCAAGTCGAACGATGCAGGTCCATACAGTGGCGACGTCAAAGTCGCAAATCGCATAGATGTACCGTCAGGTGAACGTCCGGAGACAGTCAACCGCATTCCTTTTAACAAGCCGTTTATAGTGGGCAAGGAACTCTATTACATAGCCCAGGCGGTTACATTTGGGAACCTCGCAGGAGACGGCTACTTCACGCAGAATTGTTGTCGAATTTTACAAGAGCAATTTGGTATCCACAAAGTCCTTATGACACCTTCCTGCACGGGAGCGTTGGAAATCGCCGCCATTCTCTGCGATTTGGGCCCCGGCGACGAGGTGATTCTACCCTCCTTCACGTTCGTCTCTACGGCAAATGCTTTCGTTCGTCTGGGTGCCAAGCCAGTATTTGTTGACATCCGGCCGGATACCCTGAACCTGGATGAAAACCTAATTGAAGACGCAATTACTCCTAACACCAAGGCGATATTCCCTGTCCATTATGCCGGCGTCGGCTGCGAGATGGATCGGATCATGACGATCGCAAGGAAACACAACTTACGGGTAGTCGAGGATGCTGCCCAAGGAGTTAATGCCTTCTATGACGGGAGGGTGCTCGGCTCTATCGGCGATTTAGGAACATATAGCTTTCATGAGACCAAGAACTACATCTGTGGGGAAGGGGGTGCTCTGTGCATCAATTCTCCCGACATGGTCGAGCGGGCAGAGATCATCCGGGACAAAGGGACTAACCGCAGCCAGTTTTTCCGTGGTCAGGTTGACAAGTACACCTGGGTCGATGTCGGATCTTCCTACGTTCCCAGCGAAATCTGCTCTGCTTTTCTCTGTGCGCAGTTAGAGATGATGGACGCTATAAGCGAGCGCCGCCGCAAGATCTACCAGTTTTATCGCCACCACCTGAAGCCACTGGAAACGGAGGGCCTCTTGCGTCTTCCCCACAGGCCGGAAGACTGCGACAGTAACTACCACTTGTTTTACGTCTTACTGCCCGATATGCAAACGCGAAACGACCTGATCGCCTTCCTAAATTGGAATGGTATCGATGCCATCTTTCACTACGTTCCCTTGCACTCCTCGCCGATGGGCCAGAAGCTTGGCTACAAGGAGGGCGACCTACCTTTTACTGAAGAGCTGAGCGGGCGTCTCGTCAGGCTCCCGCTTTACTACGAGATTACCGAGGAGGAGCAAAATCGCGTGGTACAGAAACTGACATACTTTCTTGAAAAACGGGCGGTCCCCGCCGAGATACCCCTCAAGCCGAGGCGCGAAGGGATCGAAGTTAACTTGCTACCTGAAAGGGCGCAAATACAGGCAAAACCTAGAGCTGCCACCAAGGTGGTTATCCGATGAGCCTCAGGCTGGTTTTCTCTGAACTTAGCTGGATACTATGTCCTCTCGTTCTCAACCAAGCGCGCACCCTTGAGTGGCTTGCCGTAATCCAATCGAGGCTGTCGTGCACGGGTATTTCGACATCAAGCCCGGAGCAGACCTTTTTGTTTTTTCACGGATATCAAGTACAACAACGTGGCAACCGAAACTTCGTCAGGACCGGCGGAATCAACGGTTGGCCTAGGATATTCTCCGAAAAGAAGCTGACCAACAAGCGGATCCCTCCACGGGCCAATTTGCTTTAACCGGTTGGCAAAGAGCGCAGGACGGCAAATGTGTCGCTTTGCTCAGCCCCTACAATCGGTGTAGTCGGCTGATTGCTTGGGCGGTGACAGTCGTATGTCGCGTTAAACCCCGAGGCGGGAGAGTTCTCTTAGGGAAGTTTAGATGAGGGTCGTCTAAGTAGCTGAGGCGCAATGGAAATAGATCTTTCTGTCGTTATTCCCGTCTACCGCTCTGCAGCGACTCTTCATACGCTGCTGGAGCGACTGCTTCTGGTGCTGAATAACACCGGGAAACGCTTTGAGATCATCTTTGTTGATGACGGAAGCCCAGATAATTCTTGGGAGGTCCTTTGCGAATTGCAAAGTTGCTACCCAGACCAAATTGTTATCGTTCAATTAATGCGCAATTACGGCCAGCACAATGCCTTGATGTGTGGATTTCGACATACGCGTGGCAAATATATTGTTACGATCGACGACGATCTCCAGAACCCCCCCGAGGAGATCCCCAAGCTTCTTGAAGCGATGGATACTAGCGGTCTCGACCTTGTCTATGGATGCTACAATACGAAGAAACATCATCCCTTACGAAACATGGGCTCGGCGTTGGTAATTTCCTTTTTCAAGATTGTGTTTCAGTGCTCCATAGCCGGTACTTCCTTCCGCATTATTCGGCGAGAGCTTGTGGAGAGTACATTTTCGTATTCTCTAAACTTCACCTATGTTGACGGGCTTCTAGCTTGGAACACGCAACGCGTCGGGCATGTCCTGGTCGAGCATCATTCCCGTTCAAGGGGCCGCTCCGGATACTCGCTAGGGAAGCTCCTCGTGCTGGCCCTCAACCTTTTTACAAATTTTTCCCTGCTTCCCTTGCAACTGGTTTCCGTCTGCGGATTTCTGGTGGCTACTGGAGGCTTCAGCGTCGGATTCTACTATTTGATGCAGTACATGCTCTCTAACATTGCCGTTCCCGGCTACGCCTCCACGATCATCACGGTTTTGGTCCTGGGGGGCATTCAGCTTCTATCTTTGGGCATCATGGGCGAATACCTAGGCCGCCTACATCTGAACGTTAACTGCAAGCCACAATACGTGGAGCGCTGCGTCCTAAAGGGCAAGAATCACGATATCGAGGATATACTAAGCGACTCGCCAGGTTCCCAGATCCGACTTGAGAGTAATACCGCGGCCTAAGGACGATCATGTAGAGGGGCAGTGTCGTGCATGACTAGACCTCAACCACTAACCGAGGCGTAGATTCAATGCGTGATGGTAAGCGAAATTCTGAATGGTGAAGGGCATCCAGTAAGTGATCGTCATCAGTCCAAACCGGTAGGATGATAACGCGCAGCACTATGAATGAGTCAGTATGCACCGAGACGAGATCCATGGAGCTATCCAGGGTGATCCTCAACGTGCTCGAGCGAGAGTACGGCGATTCGTTCTATATTGTCGATCTCGATGCTTTTATGGCGAACTACCACAGATTCCTCCGTGCGTTCCGGAGTTTGTATCCGAACACGAATATTGCCTACTCCTACAAGACCAACTACACGCCCAGGCTGTGTCAGATGGTGAAGGAATGGGGCGGGTATGCCGAAGTCGTCTCGCGGATGGAATACGACCTTGCCCGTCGCCTGGGAGTAAAACCGGAGCGGATTATCTTCAATGGTCCGTACAAATCGCGAGACGACATGGAGCTGGCCCTGAAACTCGGATCGACCGTCAACTTGGATTCGCCGTATCAGGTTGAGATTGTTGATGAGCTTGCGCGGAGCTTCCGCAACAGGCAGCTGGTGGTTGGTATTCGCGTCACCTTCGATATGCCTTCTAGTCGGCCCTCACGGTTCGGATTCAATGCAGACAGCCATGAACTTGCGAACATTCTCGCACGTCTTCGCAGGCTCGCTAATGTTCAGATTGCTGGTTTGCACTGCCATTTCCTGACGCCTAGGCGGAGCACGGAGGAATATGGCTTCATGACCGGTCGGATGCTCAAGTTGACGGCCAAGCATTTTGGCGACGCCATACCGAGGTTTGTCAATCTGGGAGGTGGCTACTTCTCAAAAATGAAGGAGACGTTGCAGTCGCAGTTCGGAATCGCTGTCCCGACCTATCAACAATATGCGAGCGCGATAGCGACACAGCTCGCGGCTCATTATTCCAACGGTGATGCTCCGGAGTTAATCCTTGAGCCGGGCATTTGCCTTACCGCGGATGTCGTCAAATTCGCTGCCAAAGTGATCGACGTGCATGAAGTAGGTTCTCGCCAGCTTGGGCTGGTTTCCGGAAGCATTTATGATATCA
>DASYVB010000136.1:0-11848 GCA_036000525.1 Nitrospiraceae bacterium
AACGACCATTCCGCTCGCCACCGTACTCGTTCTCAATACGGCTTGCATGGCGCTGCTGGCCCTATTGATTCCCTTGATGGGTGCCTGGTCGGATCGAACCGGGCAAGCTCCTCTGCTGATGATGGGAGCCACGGGAATCGCGCTCTTGTCGTACCCGTGCTTTCTCTGGCTCACGAGCAATGACCTGCCCCGCATGATCGCGGCGCAAATCCTGCTTACAGTGCTGGTCGCCTGCTACATGGGACCGTTCTTTGCCGCTGTCGCAGACCTCTTCCCGACACCGCAACGCTATACCGGCCTTTCCGTCGGCTACAACATCGGGGCAGCCTTGTTCGGCGGCACTGCACCACTGATTGCCACGCTCCTCATCGAATGGAGCGGCAACGTCTTGGCGCCCGCCTTCTACTTAATCTTCTGCGCGACCGTATCTCTTGCCGTCTCGCTCACGCTTCGAAACAGAGTGTCGACATCGCCGGCTCCATAACGACACGGGCGTGCAGTAGAATCATCCAGACCATGCCTACACCCCGCGCAGAGAACTGGACTCTCCTCGCTCCCCGACTGCTGCTGGCGACGCTTACCTGGCTCGTTTGGTCAAGCGTCACACAAGCGGTCGACTACGGCAACGAGGTCACTGTCTGGATCGAACAGGGCCAAGCCGTCGCCACCAGTTTGGTGAGCGGCCGCAGGGAGTTTCCCCTCGACGCGCAAGAGACTGTGACCGGCTCAGGTGCAAGTGGCATCAATGCCATTGTCGTGACCTCGCGCCGACTGCTGGGTTTTTCTAGCCGTACCCTGTCTTGGTGTGAGACGGATCGCGGTCTCAATGAAAAGGTCCTTGAGCGGCGGGTGTTGCCCACATTCAGCGTGGTGAGAACGGACAAGCATCTGTACGGATTTCGCGGAGCGGACGGAATCTGGCTAGATGAAGCCCTCGGGGTACGAGAAACGGTCAAGATGACTCAGACGACTGATTATGGGGCGGTGTTCGTCACGAACGAACGGCTCGTGGGCTTTGCTTCTCTGCTAGGCGACTTCTCCTCAAAGGCACTCGGCATCCACGAGAACATCACACGGTTGGACAACGAGAAAGGCCTCGTCATTGTCACCACCAGCAACCGCACACTTGTTTTCGGCAGCCGCTTAAGCGGATGGGAAGAATTCGAGTGATGATTCGGCTGAATCAACGCATATTTGTCGAATGCCCCCTGTTTCTCGTCCGTAATCACACACGCAAAAGTCAACATGGCGCTTCCGATAGCCTTCACCAATGCTCATGAACGGGCAGATCTGTCTCAACCATTGAATTTCAAGTGCGCAAAATCACAAGCAAAAGGGAAATCGCCGTCGCATCCAACTGGCATCACATCTGCATAATCCCACCGTTGAGAGTGCGCACGACCATCCAGCGGCAAAACCGCAGAAAAGAGCAGACCGATGGTGGTCCGACAACATCCCCGATTCCAAGCGACTTTTTCCGGCACCCTCGTCCATCAGAGTCACGTACATCCGATTGACAAAGCGCTGGATCTATCGCGCAAAGGCTGTCGGCTTGAAAGCCCCTTTCGAGCCTCCGTTGGAATGAAGGTGGATCTCCTGCTCTACATCCATGAAGATAAGACCCCGATCCTCGTTCAAGGAGCCGTCGTACGCTGGACCGGGGCGCACGGAATCGGTATCGAGTTCCAGTCCCTCGCCTCGCCCCATCAGGAACGGTTGGACTGCACTCTCCGGCAGCTCGAAGCCACAGCCGGTCACAGCTAACACCATACCGATAAGACAGCTCATAAACACATCCCGCGCGTATAGGCGAGTAAAATCGGCTCCTGCTACTCTTTTTTTCTACGCGTAAGAATACCTGAAACCACCGAGGGAGGGAGCGAGAAACGCGACAACAATCACCCTAGGCGCGCTAGCGAGGCGAATTGGTTCCTGACAGCTGTTTTTGTTCTCTGCTGGCTAAGGAGAGTCATGAGACGGAGCCGACACTATATCTCTGCACTTGATTGCTCGCTCAGCCAGGCTTCGAACGCTTTACGGAGCATGCGTTTATGGTTCGGTTGGTACCCGGGGATGCTGGAGTAATCTTCCAACTCCAGCATCTTCTGAATCATGCTCACAGTATACGACGCACCTTGAGCCTTATGATCCTTGTGCCATACGGCAAGACGACTCTCAGACTCGCCTTTCGCGCTCTCATCGAAGACATACCAATCACAGTCTTGTGAATACCGAAGGTAGGCCATGGCGTTACTCAAGAATTAAAACAATCCCGCGCGCGGACGAGGCGAAATATTAAATGATGATATGGTGAATTGGAAGAGCAGATGGCGTTTGGGGAAGGCGCGGGGCAAGAGGCTGGAAACAAGAGCTGATAACTAAGGCGCAAACAAGACGCGGCGCGGGCTAAATGGCTTCACCGTGCATGGTGCCGACGTTCAGGCGACAGCCAACGAGGTAGAGCGTCCCTTCCGCATCTTCTCGCAGTGGTTACGTCCAGCAGACTTCTAGGAGACAGATTGTACGCCCGCCCGTCGAATGGCTGGTTTGAATTTCCAAAAGCTGCCCTTTGGACGGAGCGACATCGAGTAGTAGTCGCATTCCAGTCGAAATATCGTTAACCGCGGTACCCTGCCCCTCTTCGAGAATGGCGCCATCGCGATCCACCGAGCGCGTCAAGCCATAGGTGCAGAGACTAATCCTCGGTCTTCGTATTTCCCGCCGACGTTCGGCCCGAAGAGGCCTTCCACCCCGTCGTACGGTTTCATTGCGAGGGTGCTCCGCAACCAACACGCCCATTTTCCGCAGCAGTGCCTTGCTGTATGACAGCATCCATTCAATAAACTGTTTCATTGAATTCACTCCAGCGTCGCGAGGGCCTTTGTCGCCCACCACTTCTGGATTGACGCCACCTGGCGTTTGAGAAGTTGTAATACATTGTCATCTTTATGTATAGGAGCCAATGGGGGATAGGACAGTCTGTCCATTTATAATATGCCTCGCATGGGGCGCCATCCACCTGAATGGGCGACAAAGAATTCATTATTGACCGGTCGTTCCAGTATATGCTACCCTGCCGCAAGAGTTAGGAGTAGGGGAGAGCCTAGATGCCCCGCCCGAAAGAATTCAATCCAGACGACGCCATCGAGAAGGCCATGCAGGTCTTCTGGCACAAGGGGTATGAAGCTACGTCGATGGAAGATCTGTTGGAGGCGATGGATCTGAATCGCGGCTCGCTCTACGACACCTTCGGCGACAAGCGCCAACTGTTCCTGAAAGTGATAGACCGGTACTGCACCACCTTCGCCAGTTCTAAGTTTTCCCTCCTCGACCAACCGGGGCCGGCACTCCCGACCTTGCGTCGGTTCATCAATGGCATGATTGAAGGCGGCCTCGCTGATCCGCAGCGCCGAGGGTGCCTCATCGCCAATACCGTTATGGAACTATCGCCGCACGAGAATGAGATCGCAGGCACGCTCCGCCAGGCCCTAAAGATGGTTGAAGACACATTCTTCAACGTCTTGGCCCGCGCGAAGCAGCAGGGTGAATTGAAGAATGATACAGATCCGCGTGCGCTGGCGCGCTTTCTCACGACGATGATGCAAGGAACAATTGTGATGATCAAAGCCGGAGCATCTGCCGACGTAGTGAAGCAGACAGTGGAGACTGCGCTCTCGATCTTGGCCTGAACCGATCTCTTTTTTTGACCTATTATGGAACGCTCGTTCCACATGTGAAGGTACAGAGGCCATCCAAGAGAGGAGGTGCCGTATGATATGTCAACGTTGTGATGGGCTGATGGTTCGAGAGCGGTATGACGATCTTGACTTGGGCTCTGCGGGATATGAGATCTCTGGCTGGCGCTGTCTCAACTGCGGCGCGATCGTCGATCCTTTGATCGCGGCTCATCATCACATCGCCCACAAGACCGAGCCAGATCAGTTGTGGCGACGACGGCTGAAGGAACTTGTGATGGTTGCATAAGAAACTCATCACGATTTACTGTGTCACGGAGATATGAAGCGAGACAGCTCAACACAATTCTTTCAAGGAGGGTGCACCCATGAGACTCGAAAATAAAGTTGCCATTGTCACGGGCGGAGGCACCGGTATTGGAGAAGCAATTGCGACAGCCTTTGCGCGGGAAGGCGCGAAGGTCGCGATCACGGGTCGGCGGAAGGAGGAATTAGAGCGGGTTGTCAAAGACATTGGGCAACGCGGCGGCCATGCACTGGTGCTTCAGGGAAGCGTGACAAATGAACCGGATGTACGGGAAGCGGTGGAGGCCACGATCCGTACATTTGGCCGTCTTGACATCCTCGTAAACAACGCGGGTAACCTGTTCTATGCTGGGCCACTGCATGAAACCAGCGACCAGATTTGGGACGAGACGCTCGACTTGTTCTTGAAAGGGACATTCCGATTCATGCGTGCCACGATCCCGCTGATGTTGAAGCAGGGCGGGGGCTCGATTCTCAACGTGTCAACGGTCGCGGGGATGAAAGCCATCCCCTTCTTTCAGGCCCATGCGTACCAGGCTGCGAAAGCGGGCGTGATTATGCTGACCAAATCAGTAGCGGTCGAGTACGCAAAACAGGGCATCCGTTGCAACTGCATCTGTCCCGCGGGCGTACTGACCCCGCCGGTCCAGGAGATGCTGAAGGACCCGAAGGCTAAAGCGTTATTCGAGGACATCCATCCGATGGGTCGCCTGGGGGAGCCGGAAGAAGTAGCCGAAGCTGCGATCTATTTTGCGTCCGATGAGTCACGCTGGACAACCGGCAGCATTCTGCCTGTCGACGGGGGAGTCATGGCGGTATGAGTGCGCAGGAGACGCGCCAAGAGAATGTTTCAACGTATAGACGTCGAGATCAGAACAGATTGGCCATCACCACCATAGAAAGAGGAGGAGGAATCATGACGACAATGGAAATCGGCAAGGAACTGGTCGCCCTGTGCAAGCAGGGCAAGATTCAGGAGGCAATCGCTAGACTCTACTCCCCGAATATCGAGAGCGTCGAACCCGTCGCCATGCCCGGCATGGAACAGACCCAGAGGGGGATCGCGAAGATCAAAGGCAAGAATCAATGGTGGGTGGATAACCACGAAGTCCATGGGAGCGTCGCCGAAGGACCGTTCCCCCATGGCGACCGCTTTATCGTGCGATTCAAGTATGACGTCACGCCTAAACACACGGGGAAACGCATGACCATGGACGAGACAGGTCTCTACACGGTTCAAAACGGGAAAATTGTGAAGGAGGAGTTCTTCTACTCGATGTCTGCGCCGGAGGCTGGGCCACATTGACCTGGGTTGGAGAAAGTGCTTGACTACAAATCGTACCGCTTACCTAAGGAGGTCTCCCATGAAATGGTTCATCACCCTTTCTCTCATCCTGTACGCTGTCGCGGTGCCGCTCCAACGAGTGCAGGCTGATAACTCGACAGCTCCCGACTTCGGCCCCCTGGCTTCGCTCATTGGCGAATGGCAAGGCAAGGACCCGGAGGGGAAACCGATGAACGCGTCATATCAGTGGACCGGCGGCGGCACGAGTCTGGTGGAAACGATGACGAAGGCTCAGAAGCCGGTGATGATGACGATGTACCATGCCGACAAGGGCAGCCTTATGCTGACTCATTACTGTAAGCTCGGCAACCAGCCGCGTATGCGCGCCGATTTGCCTAAGGGCGACGCCAAGACTCTGGCCTTCAACTTCGTCGACATCACAAATCTCGCCAACCCGACGGACGCGCACATGCGCAAAGTATCGTTCACCTTCCAGGATCAGGATCATTTCACCCAGGAATGGATGCTTAGCAAGGATGGGAAAGAACTGCCGCATCGGTTTGAATATTCTCGTGTGAAGTAGAGACCTTGTCATTCACCCCAATCATAAGGAGGAGAAGATCATGGCGACCAAACAATATAAGCAACTGGGATGTCTGGATGTTGACCCCAAAGCCGGCTGCGCATTCCAAGTGCGGGCCGAAACGGAAGCGGAGATGTTGCAACAAGTGGCCCTGCACGCGAAGCAGTGCCATAAGCTGGAAGCACTGCCTCCAGAGATGGCGGCCAAAGTGAAGGCGGCGATCAAGACCGTGACCGTCACGGTCTAAGGGAAATCGTTACGTAGGTGAGGCCTCCCCGTGTGGACATCAGCACACGGGGAGCATTTCTTTGTCTGTCTGATCAGGAACGAGCTCGCCATGGTGAACATGATCCATCAGAATGTATCGTCACCGAGTCGCCAAGTGAACAATTCAATATCTATCTCGACTCGGCATTCATGATGACAGGGAGGCTCCCATGCAACGTATGATTGGATTGTTCGCTCTATCTATGCTGCTGGTCGGGCTCTCCGGCTGTAGCTATTTGTTCTATCCACGCGCAGGCGACTACGCGACACAAGCCAAAGGCGCCAGCGGCGTCGAGACGATGATCAACCTCACCACTATGATGGAGGCAACCGCTGCTAAGGCCAAGGGCGGGAAAGGCGTTGATATCGCCTTCGACGACCTGCACAACCAGTTCCATGCGCTCAGTGATGCGTTCTGCGGCGTGACAGACGCGCAGGCGAAAATGCCGGCTTTCGACTTGGCGGTGACGCACAAAAAGGAATTGACAGCCATCTTCAAGCGGCTCTGGAAATTCAAGGGCGATCAACCGCAGCGCGACCTGCATCTTGATCTCTTGAGCGCCGAGCTAAAGGAACTGCGCGAGACGCTGCAGACAATCTAGTAACCCCTCACAAGGGAGAGCACCGATGCCGAGATCGAGGAAGGCGACTTCACCGCAACTTACCACCGGCTCTGTGGCGCTACTGATCGGCACACGCAAGGGTGCGTTCGTACTGCGCGGCGATCGCACCCGCCGCACGTGGAAATTGTCCGCGCCGATGTTCCTGGGCCATATCGTGCATCATGTGGTGCTTGATCCGCGGGATCGCCGGACGATGCTCATGGCAGCCAGGACCGGCCACTTGGGACCGACGGTCTTTCGCTCGACCGACCTGGGCAAAACCTGGAAAGAAGCGAAGATTCCGCCGGCCTTTCCGAAAGTGCCGGAAGGCCAGAAAGGCCGGGTGGTGGATCACGTGTTCTGGCTCACGCCGGGACATCCCAGTGAACCGGGCTTGTGGTACGCCGGCACCTCGCCGCAGGGACTCTTCCGCTCCAACGATGGCGGTGTCACGTGGGAACCATTTTCGTACATCAACGACGATCCGCAGTATCGCGAGTGGATGGGCACCGTGCAGGACGGCACCCCGGATGGGCCGAAGCTTCACTCGATTCTCATCGACCCACGCGACCCAAGGCACCTTTATTTCGCCATGTCGGGAGGTGGTGTGCACGAATCGGTCGACGGCGGCCGAATCTGGACACCCATCGTGCAAGGGCTGGAAGTGGTCGAGGGGTTCAACGCCGACAATATCACCTTCCACGACCCCCATTGCGTCCGGCTTTGTCCGACGAATCCGGAGCGGTTGTATCAACAGAATCACTGCGGGATTTACAGGAGAGATCGATCTGAGGGCCGATGGATTCGCATCGGCATGAGCATGCCGAATAAGGTTGGCGATATCGGCTTTCCAATGGTGCTGCACCCGCGCGATCCCGATACCGTCTGGGTGTTCCCGATGGACGGCTCGACGGTGTGGCCGCGTGTGAGTCCTGGGGGTAAACCCGCTGCCTACGTCACTCGCAATGCCGGTAAAACCTGGACGAGACAGGACAAAGGCTTTCCGCGAGCTGATGCCTGGTGGACAGTGAAACGGCAGGCCATGACCGCCGACGCCCATGAACCGGTGGGACTGTATCTCGGCACGACTAGCGGCGAGGTCTGGGCAAGTCGGACAGGCGGCACGAGTTGGACTTGTATGGCTCGGCACCTTCCTGAAATTTACTCGGTGGAAGCAGCGGGGCTCTGACCGTGACAGTCCACATCCCCAGTGCGCTTCGTTCTTACACCAAACAGAAAGGCGAAATAGAGGCCGAAGGCCAGACCCTGGCCGAAGTGATGTCAGCATTGGATCGTCGCTATCCCGGCCTGTGCTTTCGCATCATCACCGAGCAGGACACGATTCGACGGCACATCAGAATCTTCGTCAATGAAGAACAGGCGCGGGATCTGTCTGTTGCGCTTCAACCAGAGGATCAGATCCACATCATCTGCGCCTTGAGCGGCGGCTGACGCGCCGACGACGGTTGTGCCGGAGCGGCACGGTAGGAAAACACATGACACAGCAATCTTCCCAACAGATCATCGAAGGCCAACGGCAGGACTGGAACCGCGTCGCCGGCGGCTGGGAGAAGTGGGATCGATTCTTCGACGAGCAGATGGCGTTTTTGAATCACCGGCTCGTGGCCGATGCGAGGCTGCGATTCGGGATGCGCGTGCTCGATCTCGGTTCGGGCACCGGCTATCCCGCCCTGCTCGACGCACAAACAGTTGGGTCGAGTGGAGGCGTAATCGGGCTGGACCTCGCTGAGCAGATGCTCGCCGTCGCGCGACGCAAGGCCACGGCGCTGGGCCTCGCGAACGTGACGTTCCGCACGAGCGACGTGACCGCGCTTCCATTTGACGCGAACTGGTTCGATGCCGTCACGAGCCGCTTCTGTTTGATGTTTCTGCCAGAGATTCCAAAGGCCGCAGCCGAGATCGCTCGCGTGCTGAGGCCCGGAAGCTGGGTCGCGGCGGCTGTCTGGTCTTCGCCTGACAAGAATCCCTCAATCGGCCTCTCGATGGAGGCGATCAAGAGCGTGGTCGAACTGCCACCACCAGATCCCACTGCGCCAGGCATCTTTCGGCTAGCTAAGCCCGGCGAACTCGCCGAGATGTTGCAACAGGCCGGATTGATCGATGTGATTGACCAGGAGTTTCTCGCGGAATGGTCATATGCGTCAGCCGATGAGTATTACACGAGCCTCCTGGAAATCGCGGCACCGGTACAGAATCTTATGGCCAAACTCTCGGCGCCCCAAGTGCAAGAGGTAAGGCGACTCATCACCAAGGCTGCGGCCCAATACCAGCGTGGCAACAGAATCACCTTTCCCCTCGCCGTCCGGATGGTCGCGGCGCGCAAACCTTTGTGAGATTACCGTGGCGCCGAAACACGACGGGTTCAGAGATTTCGTGCTGGATCAACTCAGCGAACTATCCGGCCTGACCCATCGGGCGATGTTCGGCGGATACGGGCTGTATCAACGCGAAATCTTCTTCGGCATCATTCACGAGGGGCGACTGTACTTCAAAACCGACGGCACCACTCGCGCTGCGTATGTGACAAGGAACATGAAACCATTTCGTCCGAATCCGAAGCAGACCCTGAAAACCTATTACGAAGTGCCGGTGGATGTGATGGAGGACGGCGAGCAGCTCACCACTTGGGCCGCGCGGGCAGTCTTAGGCAAGTAAGCCAGCGGAGGATGAACTCATGGGCCGACCTGGACTTTGATCCATTCGGCAACCGCTTTGGCTTCGCCCTTGCGAACCTTGATTTCTATCTTGCGGCCCTTCTGCAGATCGTTGATCCCACCATTTTGATTCGGTTGCTTCTGCTCGCTCCGGTCCAACCAGATCATCGTCCGGTCCGTGATCCCGACCGTCTGTGAGCCAGACGAATTCGAGATGGTAACCATCCGCTTCCCCGGATACACCGATTCAAGGGTTCCGATCACACTTTCCTTATTGGACAGTCCGGGAGACTGTCCGATAGGGATGAACATTTCGGTGGCCTGCTGCCCAGCGGCCTCGAGTGTGCTTCCCAGCGCCACGACTACGATCGCCAGTCTCAGGTAGCAGTTTAGCATGGCTGTCTCCCTTCCATTTCCTGAATGGCCGTCACGCGGACTCACTCAGGATGCCTCGATGAGTTGTACACGGGCGTTTCGTAGCTCATCAATGGCTTGCTGGGTAAGGCCACTCCGCCTGAAGAAACTGGAATGCGCCTTCTCCGCAAGTTCCTTCGCCTTCTGCAAATGGGCGACCGCCTCAGGATGGAGCCCTCCTCCGTCCAGAACCTTGATGCTGTCTTGCGTCTCGCTCACGGCTCGCTTGAGGAGATCTCGATCTTCAGCTCGTTCGGCAAAGCCCTTCTTGGCACTTGACTCCAGCAGCTCAAGACTCTGCCGAATGTTCTCAAGGGCATTGAGAACCCGGAGAAACGCAGCCACCGCCACAATCTGGGTGCCATCCAGCTCGATGCTCACGCCGTTGGGATCGGCCTGGGCGAGCAACTTCCCTGAGGGGGAATTGTTGAACGATTCGCCGTCATAGAATCCCACAGCCCCTTCGATGGTCTCAATCGCATTGTTATGGAAGAATGGGCCGGTGTCGGCCGATTCCACCAACGGAGGGGTGTTGAAGGTGCCGTCGCCTGGTCTACCAAACCCGTCATCAGGGGGGTTCCGCTCGCCGCTGAGATCGGCCGGCTGGTCCGGCAGGTTCTCCACGCCGGTATTGAAGTTCGCGTTTCCAATGTTCCTGCCGCCAAAATTCGCCGTGGCCCCGGCATTGGCGTGGCAGAGGTTGCATTTGCCGAGCTTGTTATCCAGAAAGATTTCCTGCCCGCGCTTCGGGACAATGCCTTTGAGCGGCAACGGCAACGTCAGGTCCTGCTGGCGCCCCAACGAAAGCTGAAAGGCCTCCAGGGCGTCCAATTCATCTTCGGTTGGGAGCCGAAAATCTACACCGGCGACGCGATTCAAGGTTTTGGTGAAATGCTGGATGACGGCGCCAGTCGCAAAGGAACGAAGCGAGCCATCCCCGGGCGCGCCGTCCCCCGACCAACCCGTGCGTGGTCCCTGGTTGCTGTTGATGGACGTCCGCTGCGCAAGCACGTGGGGTACGCCACGCATGACAAACTTGTTCTCCAGGTCGCCGAACCCGTCCAGATTCTCCAGGATAAGGCCGAACTGACGCATCAGCTTGGGATTCTCGAAGTTCTTTTTAAGATCCGGGTTGAATTCGGCGACGAAGAGGGGATCGTTGGCTGGCAGCGTCGCGATGAAGGAGGGGTTGATCGAGAAGTTCGCCTCCGCCCGGTGACAGGTCCCGCAGGTCCTTCCATTCCCCTTGAACGTCTCGTTGAAGAAGATATCCCTCCCCTTGGAAACAAGATCGCTCGGAGGCGATGGCATTGACACGCAGGCCGAAACTGCCGATAGAACCCACACCAGGGGACAGAGGACTATCAGAATAAGTACCTTCCTATACCATCGAGACCAGTTAAGCCATCTCATTCGTGCCTCCTCCCAGACGCATCCTCACGACTGCCTGATGATGCAAAAATACAGCCACCGATTGTGCAAGTCTCTTCTTGTTGAATTTTGCTAAGTTTGCTGCATTATGTGCTTGACGCTCCTGTATCCTTGTATCACAACTCCTACAGGGGCGGGCACAAGAAAGTCCGGGGCGATAGAAGGAAAAGTTGGTGGGAGTGTTACTTACAGAAATCCAAGACCTATTACGAAGTCCCGGTGGACGTCCTGGAAGATGCCGGAGAGCTGACGATATGGGCTCAGCAGGCCAGCAACCTCTGATGGCTTTCGCGTGGCACAGGCAAGACCGCGTGCCATTCCGATGCCTGCTTCTTGTCGGACTACTCGGTTGTATGTTTTCTTTTCCTGCGTGGGCCGATGAGCGCCCGACACCGAAGAGCTTGTGGCAGACAGTCCTTACTCCTCCCGCCGCTGATCAGCCACTGACACCGCGGAGGCCGTGGGTGCTCCGCGATCGGGAGATCGCCCTCGATCTCCCACTGCTTCAAGTCTTGAAGGATGCCGGCGCTAGACCCCATCCCAGGATAACCATTGAACTATTTGATGGCGCCGACCACGAGCTGGATATC
>DASYVB010000137.1:0-3412 GCA_036000525.1 Nitrospiraceae bacterium
ACAAGGAGGTTCCGTCATGAAGAAGCTCATCGGTCCGTTCGTGTTTGCAATGATCCTCGGTGTCGGGATGGCATCCCTCTTATTCGCAGCTGGTGACATGGCCGCGCCAAGCACCCAGACGGTCAATGGGGACCTACTGAAGATCGACGGGGAGTTTTACGTAGTGAAGGAAATGTCCGGCAAGGAAATCCGTCTGCATGTAGACAAGACCACTACCTTGGACGGCTCCATCAATATCGGCGAAAAAGTTGAGGCCCAGGCCACGGAAAAAAACCACGCAGTGTCCATTAGACACGTACAGCCAAAGCAGTAGGTCCTAGGATACGAAGGTGGAAGTTCAGGCCCAGAGATTGGGCCAGGCCTCAAGGCTGGCCCAATCCGTACCTGGAAGGGTGGCTGGTTGGCACTCTCAAATACAGAGCCTTAGCGAGGATGAAGGGAAGTTCTAATTAAATGTCCTTTCTATTTCACAGGAGGTAGCCATGTCGCTGTTCAAATTGTTCATCGTGTGTGGATTGATCGTCATCGGAACGCTGTCTGTCGAGGCTGCGGACATGGAGATACAGATGGTCGATAAGAATTGCTGGATCGAGGTGTTCGATGACACCAAGTACGATGCCGATGACCCTCATGTCAAAGTTGATGGCCCCAAAGAGTACGCCTCTCTGAAGAATCTCAATGGGAGGGATTGGAACAATGATATCCAAAGTGTCATTGTCGGATCAGGCGCGACGGTTCTTGCGTATAATGGCAACCTAGAAATCGTAACGGGTTTGGAGGTGCATCCAAAACTGCTGGCGGATTCGAGGCTGTCCTGTACCTACGGCAGGAACTCCTTCCCCAATATCTTCCTTCACGAGCTTACCTGACAGCTTCGACCGCACGATACGTGATCTCGCTGAGCGTCTTGCCCTGGTAGGAAACAGACAGTATGGATTTAAGATACTGGCATCACGTTTAGCGTCATTTCGGCCAAGATCATCACCGACCTTCAACTGGGGCGACCTAATCCTCACGCCGATTCCTTCCGATTCGATAGATGAATGATCCGTCACGCTAGAGTCGATCGGCGCCTTTCGTCGGAGATAGCTGGAATGGCCTCATCCCCGGACCCGTATCGCGATTCGCGGCTGAACGAGTACCATCCCGGTCGGCCTGTTCCCGAATTGCGACCATACTTCCCATGAGTTCGATCAGATGATCACAGTGACTTTATGCTCCAGCTGAATCAGTTGATCCACCCGATCAAGCATGTACTGGAGCATCGATCTGCTGCCCTCGAAGGTACAAAGCTGTGTCGGCCTAGGGCGGGCCACGCCAGCGCTGAATAACCGACCCGACACTCCTTCCATGAGGCTCCCTGCCGATCATCGGCTATGGCTGAGAGGCTTCTCACGGTGCCGGTGAAGTATCCCGGTGATTCATAACAGCAGCCTTCTTGCCAAGAGGAAACGTTCCACCCTTTTGCCTGGGTGCATGGTCGGCTCCGATGCGGCTGTACCACCAGCGTCCCTCCCCTTCTGACAAATCTGGCGAGAACTCGACCGTAAATCCACCATCTCGATCATTCTCCTTCTGAACCCACCTGCCATGCCAGGTATGGCCGATGAGCGCGTGTGTCCCAAATCGCCCATCTTTCCAATCATAGTGACCGTTGCCCTGCTCGTCGAGTGTCAACCGGACGACAGCGCCGTCTTCATATTCCCATTCACCGGCGAGGACATGGCGGTCACCGGGCTGAGACGCCATCGATGGAGGAAGGGAATCCATGGGAACAGCCAGATGAACCGCCGGTTTGGCGCAAGCTGTTGCGAGCAATGCGCAGGCGAGTAGGAAAGGGGGATATCCCTCACCCCTTGCCAAGCCGATCGACCATAAGCGGTCAAGACCAGTCGTTTGACCGGTCATGTGTATTCCGCTCTCCTTGTCTTGTAATGCGAGAATAGAGTCTCATTGCGTGATCCGTTGCTCGAAGAGTCGGTAGGTCGCTACCCTATGACGTAGCGACCTGCAGACGTTCACTGAGACAATTACTACTCAGTTCCTCGGGCCGAGCGAATCGACAGCGCGTGATTCTGCTCGTTCACCTTCGCCTCAATCCGATCACCCTTCTTGATTTCTCCCATCATCTGGGTAGTTTTATCTGTATGCAAACGTACTTCCTTGCCGTCCTTCACCTTGACGAAATAGTTCCCGTCTTCGACGCGGAACAGTTCGCCCTTGATCGTCTTGGCGCCTTCTGCGCGGTTACTTCCCATCTTATCGTCCACGTTTCTTTGCTTGTCATCATCAGATTGAAAGCCTTGCCGATCAGATTGGGAGTCAGTTTTCATAACGTCTGAGGCCCCAGGCGCATGCTCTGCCTGCGCCGCGTTGGACAGCCCGAGGCACAGCAAGAAACCACACGACAGGACACCGACGACTTTGGGAATAGATACCATGGGAGCCTCCTCGGTTAGATGTAAAACACGCATACGTATAACTCTACCCTCTCCGGAGTCTTGCTATCTGAGCAATTTTGACCAGACCGCGGAAATTTCCTAGTTTTTTGGTGACGAGTGTCTAGGCCAGGAACGAGACGAGAGGGTCAGCTGGAATTTAGTAGGCGTCTTTGGGAACGGAGGATTGCGCGCTTGAAGCAATCGGCGCCAGACTGACCCCTCGGTCCTGCGACGTGAGTTGGGCACGAAGTTGGGCGATTCGCTGCCGAATCTTATTGAGAATGGGCCGCTCGGTGACAGAGGCACTGTTGGTTTGTCCGAGAAAATCCTCCCACACTTGCAGAGCATCTCGTCCTAGCCCCTGTTGCTCCAACGCAAGGCCCACCTGATAGGCCGTATAGGAAGAAAACGTCGGACAGGCCGCAGCCCGCCTGAGGACCTGCTTCGCTTCATCCACTTGACCTTGTGCCTGTAGAACCGTACTCAGCCCTAAAGCCGCGCTCACCAAACAGGCGTCTTGTCGAATAGCCGCCCGATACAGTTCCGCCGCGCCCTGGGTGTCTCGCATGAGATACCTGAGTTCGCCCATATTCTTTAAGAGCACGGGATCGCTCGGTGTGTGGGCGAAGGCCCGCTCGTACGTCACTCGTGCCCGGCCCGTCTCCCCCGTCGCCGCTAACGCGAGCCCAAGATTCCGTAATACGTCAGGCCGTTCCGGTTCGAGTTGCAGGGCCGATTCATAATGTTGAATGGCGAGACCCAGGAGATCGCGATCCTGGTGCAGGACCGCCGCCATCAGATGAAGGAGATGCGCGGTCGTGAGGAAGGCACGAGTGGGGTGTTCCTGCTCTCGTGGGGTGAGCAGCCCCTCACGCGTCGGCTTCGCCGAATAGGGAATGCGGTTCTTCTGTAACCAGTCGCGCAGCCGAGACACGGGGATGGAATAACCGAGGCCGGCTCGTATCATGACC
>DASYVB010000138.1:0-8644 GCA_036000525.1 Nitrospiraceae bacterium
TTCGGGTCACCGCCATCAAGACCTTTTCTCCGACCTGCAAGCCCACAGCGCAGGCAGAGCACCTCAAGCTACGGCATGACCTACACGGTCGAGTGCTCGTATTGCGGCAAGCGATTCAAGCGAAACTCATACGACACGAAGCTGAACGAGCATAAGGACAAGTACGGCAATCGCTGCTTCGGCCGCATTGGCCACATGGTGTAGCCGACTAATGCGCCCTAACCCTTCGTTCCAGGTGGGGTGAGACGGTGTCAGGAACAGTTTCCTGCGAGTCTTTCCCTGGAATGGCCTTCATTAGAACCAGGAAACTGTTCCTGACACCGTCTTGGTCACAAATTCAAAGACGGACACGCCTATGTTTTAGATTATGAGGACTACCACTCTAATGCCTATGCACAATCCTCCCCATCCCGGCGAGTTCATTATCCAGGTTTATCTGGATCCCAACAATCTGAGCGGCCGCGAACTGGCCGGGAAGCTCAGTGTGGCTGCTTCAACGCTGAATCGTATTCTTACTGGTACTAGCCGTATCAGCCCTGAAATGGCGCTACGCCTTTCAAGGCGCTTGGCCGTTCTCCGGAGAGTTGGCTTGCCATGCAGTCCAACCACGATCTCTGGCAAGCCAAGCAGCATGTGAAGCTCGGCAAGGTCGGAAAAGTCCAGCTCACAGCGGCCTAACAGGCGCTTTGAGGCGGACACGGTGAAACGTCGCGGAGGTTCCTTTTACGCTCTTGGCCTGCGCAACGCGCGGTCGCGGACTTCCCTCGTTGGACGCGCGCAGTTGGGATCATCCCACCCGCCCCTTTAAAGTGACGTTCGCTGCGGCCTTGTCAGTAACTGACGGAGGTTGCAGGTATAATCGCGTATCTTTCAAGAGAATCGATGGCGTGTTAGACGAATTGGAAATCGAACATCCGCAGCTAATGCGGATCCGCCTAATCATTGTTATGTGTCTCAGGGAGTCTGAGAGCACCGATGCCTGATCCAAAAGAGAATGGGCCAAAACGCGAGATTGACCGCATTCGCGAAAGCGCGGCCTCTATGAGCATAAATGTGCCAGGTGATGATAGCGAGATCACTGGCATGCTCACGCTCGGTGACGACCTGCTTGTAGTGAAGCGAAAAGGGATCTATCAGATCAAGATGGCTGATCAGATAGATCCGGAGCGTACTAATCTAAACGTTCCCAACACGGTCCAACGGTTGGCCGCATTCGGTTCTGATGAGGAGTTCATTGGCAAAATCCTCCTCACCGCACATGGGCTGCTCAAAAAAGGCCATCTTTCACCCAACATCGACGCAATTGCTGCAATGGGCCATGCGGCCGAGATCACAAAGAACGTCGCAGAAATGAGGATCTTGTCGGATCGCTTCGTATCTGAGGAACAGGAAGTGGTTGACAAGTTTGAGGGAAAGATCGGGAAAGATCGCTCGTTGATGCTTCCTTCAATGGGACATGTTGACATTCGCATCCGTGAGTTCATTCAGAAGGCGGATCATGCTCTCCAGAAGCTGTTCGATCTTACCAAACAGTTTTACCCGGATTTGGGTAGTGGTGGTTGGGAGAGCCTAAAAAGTCGCATCGAAGGCGAAAGTCGAATCGACAATTTTGAGCAGTTCTTAAGTGGCGCGATGTCCTTCTTGCTCATGATCAGAAACGCAAGGAATGCCGTTGAGCACGAGCGACCTGAAATGAAGTTGATCGCAGCTGATTTTGCTCTAAATTCCCAAAACCAGCTGGTGCGTCCCCTTGTCCAACTCGTTCACCCGAAAACTCCATTCGATGGCACTCCCATAAGGGAGTTTATGTCTTTGGCTTGTGCGAGTATCGCTGATATCGTTGAGTTGATGATGGTTTTCCTATGCGCCCGACACGTTGACGGCTCGGGTAATCTATCAATAAGTGTCATCGAAATTCCGACAGACCGCCGCTTCAATCCGAACGTAAGATATGGTTTTGGTGTGATGATCGGGGGGCAAATGGTTCCTCTGTCATGAATACGACTCATAACTATGTGTTCAAGTGGACCCGCGGGGACAGGTTGCGTTCAAACCAACCAATGTCGGCCGCAGGCCGCTTACCACGGCGATAGCCATCGGAATGGGCGCCATCTGGCGGACTGGATGTGTGGAGTTTGACTCTCCAGAAACCCCTGTGGTACCGTTCTATTCTTATGTATTCGCACAGTTAACGAGGGATATCATCCATGGCGGTCGAGAAAGATCTGAGGGCCATTCTTGGTAAATTGAAGTACTCAGACGACGCCAAAGTACTCGCGCAGATTTCAGAAAATACCAAACAGGTTCACGCGCGCATGGCCGGCATTAAGCACAAGCTGGTGATCATGAGTGGAAAAGGCGGCGTGGGCAAGAGCATGACCACGGTCAACTTGGCGTTGGCGTTTGCGCGGCAGGGAGCGAAGGTCGGACTCTTAGATGTAGATCTGAACGGACCCTGTGTGCCGCGCATGTTGGGCTTGCACGGCCAGTCGTTGACCATGGGGCCTGAGGGAGCGATTCCTCCAGTCGGGCCGCTCGGGGTGAAAGTCGCGTCGATGGATTTCTTCCTGGAGGATGCGTCGCCGGTTCGTTGGAAGGGGCCGATGGATATCAGTCCGGTCTGGTTGGGGCTGATGGAAATGAATGTCATCCGAGAATTCTTGGCCGATGTCGTCTGGGGTGAACTCGATTATCTCCTGGTCGATCTGCCTCCCGGGGCCGCGGCGGATAAACCGCCGGTCATTGCCGGGTTTATTCCAGACCTGGCGGGAGCGATCGTTGTCACGACGCCATCAGAAGTGGCATCGGACGTGGTGCAGAAGTCGGTCACCTATGCCCGCGACATGGGTATCAAGGTCCTGGGCATGGTTGAGAATATGAGCGAGTATCGTTGTCCCTCCTGTGGAGAAGTGAACGAGTTGTTCGAAGGTAACACCGAGGCCCTGTGCGAGATGCTGGACCTGCCGCTGCTCGGACGGGTTCCCTTCGACCGGAAACTCGCGCGCACCTTCGACAAGGGAGTACCGTTGCTCGACGAAACGTATCCGACGGTTCAACGCTATCAGGAAATTGCCGGGCGCATCAAGACGCTGCTCGATTACAAGAAGGTGCTCGCCGACAAATTGTGATGTTACGCACCTAAGAGGAGACGCCATGAAATTCGTGTGCCTCAACTGCGAAACCTACATGAACTTTGAGAAGGTAGAGAAGCCTGGGGAGGGCACGCTCGGCGTGTTCTTCGGTTGCCCATCTTGCAATGCCAAGTTCTCTATGGTGACGAATCCAGGCGAAACCCAGATGGTCAGTTCTCTCGGGGTGAAGCTGGGTGGGCGTACCATTGCGGCCGAGCCTTTTGAGATGACGCGGGGTACGCTGAAAGACCAAGCAATCGCAGGTCCTGGTCAAATGACGGCATATGTGAACGAGAAAGATCAAGGTGGCCAACCGGCGGCTTCGGTCACGGCCGTAACAACCGCCACGCCCGGAGAGAAGTCCAGCAGTGGCTGCCCCTTCTCTGCGATGGTGGCTGAAATGGGACTCACCTCGGGCGGTAGGCCCGGCAATACTGGACCGGCGACTACAGAGTTTGCCTGGTCGGCCGATGCGAAGGAGAAACTCGATCGCCTCCCCTCATTTGTGAAGCCGATGGTGCAGAGCAGTGTGGAGGCTTTTGCTCGCAAACAGGGGTATCAGACGATCACGTTGCAAGTGATGGACGATTCCAAGAGCGAATCGAGCAACGGGATGACATGGACGCCTGAGGCTGAGAAGCGGCTTGAGAATATTCCCGACTTCATCCGTCCCATGGCCCGCAAAGAGGTTGAGCGGGTGGCGAAGGAGCGCGGGATGGCGACCATTACGGCTCAAGTGATGGACGACGCGAAAGATAAGTTTATGAAGTTCATGTAAGGATTAGACCCGTGCGAGCGTGCCAACAAAGGCCCATCCAGTTTTCTGGATGGGCCTTTCAATTACAGCGACCACTACCATCGTTGGCAGAACTTCAGGCAGCAAGAGTGTGGGCGTCGATCGTCCTGGCTGTTTTCTGTACGACGATGTTCGTCAGCGCGGCTCCGCTCTATGCCCAGTCCCCTCCTCGTACATGCGGTCTCCCGCATGGGAGTGGCTCTGGGCTGGCCTGATTGGGCTCATCGGGATCCAGTTGCTGATGTATTCCGAATAATTGATCCTGTTACGGTACACCCTCCGGCATCATAATTGACACCTTTCCAAACCCTGTGCTACGAGTACGCGAACTCAGCGAGTGATAGAGTGTTATTGCGCCGTCGGCTTTCCTGAGTCCGGCAGCATGGAGTGAGCATGGGTGGACATAGCCATTGGGCGACGGTTAAACGGCACAAAGGGGCCCAGGACGCCAAGCGTGGGAAGATCTTCACCAGAATTATCCGCGAGGTGGCGATTGCGGCTCGCTCAGGCGCCGACCCGGACGGTAATCCTCGGCTCCGGCTGGCCATCTTGAAGGCAAAAGAGGCCAACATGCCTGGCGACACGCTGAAAAAAGCCATTCAGCGCGGCACGGGAGAATTGCCCGGTTTGGTCTATGAGGAGTTCAGTTTGGAAGCGTACGGGCCTGGCGGGACCGGCCTATTGATGGAAATCACGAGCGATAACCGCAATCGCACCGTCGCCGAGCTGCGCAATCTCCTCACGAAGAATCACGGCAACATGGCGGAAGCCGGCGCTGTCTCCTGGCAGTTTCACAAGAAGGGACTGCTCACGATTGAGAAGCGCACAGTCGATGAAGATACGCTGCTGTCCCTCGCGCTCGATGCAGGAGCGGAGGATGTGAAAGTGGGCGATAAAAGTTTTGAGGTCATCACGGATCCGCACCACTTTGAGGCAGTGAAGAAGGCCCTCGCCGATGCAAAGATCGATACCGTGCTTGCGGAGGTCACCTCTGTTCCGCAGAACACGATCAGGCTAGAGGAAAAGGCAGCCGAACAAATGCTCAAGTTGATGGAAGTCTTGGACGAGCATGACGACGTACAGAAAATTCACGCGAATTTTGATATTTCCGACGAGGTGATGGAGAAAGTGGCTGCCGCTGGATGAACAACGGTGCGGAATGCCGAACGATGAACGGAGAACCCAATATCTTTCTCATTCGCTCAACGTTCCGCACTCACCATTTCTTGTTGCCTCATAGTGTATGATCGCCTCACTGACAGGCCGATTGGTTTTCAAGGCGCCGACCTATCTGGTCCTCGACGTGCACGGGGTCGGATACGAAGTTTTTATTCCTCTTAGCACCTACTATGGGTTGCCCAATCTCAGCGAAAGTACCTCGCTGAGCGTTCACACCCATGTTCGCGAAGACGCGATTCAGCTCTTCGGTTTTCTGACGTCGCAGGAAAAAGATGCATTCGTGCTACTGACCAGCGTGTCCGGCGTCGGGCCCAAACTGGCTCTCAGTGTCCTGTCGGCTCTTCCGGTGTCCGACCTGGTTTCAGCAATTCAGTCGGGAGACGTTGAGAAGCTGACGACTGTTCCAGGGATCGGACACAAGTCGGCCAGCCGTCTCGTGTTGGAGCTCAAGGATAAAGTCGAAAAACTGTATCTTGGTTTCGCATCTGCAAGTGAGTCTCCCAGGCAGGGAGAAGATACGACCTTCGACGACGCGCTGTCGGCGCTCGTGAATTTGGGCTATCGTCCACAAGATGCCAAAGAAGCGCTGAAACTGGTGAAAAAATCCAATGCTGAGTCCATCGTGCTCAAAGACATGATTCGTGAATCCCTGAAGGAACTTGTAAGGGGGTGAGGATGATGACGAGATTGATTCAACGCATAGTCCAGACTCAATTGTCCATTGGGCTTGTGGTGCTCCTATTGGGGTTGGGGGCCATGCCTGTGCAAGCCGAAGAGTCGAGTGAGCCCAAAAGCATTCGCAAGACTTGCGGTACATGTCCTGAAGGCTACGCGACCACGGGCGTGACTGAGTCCAAAGAGATTTGCAAGGACGGCGATCCCACACTCGTTCAGTGCGTCCCACTGGGGGCTAATTTGCTGTCCGTCTGCGGATCCTGTCCCGATGGCTATCGTGAAATCGGCAACTCGTCTGTGCCGGCTCGCTGTGGAAATAAGGATGGGGGGCGGCTCACACAATGTCAGCTGGAGAAGATGGAATCGAACCTTCCGGATCCAACTCAAGGCCTCAAGACCTGTCCACCGGACTGCGGGAATACAGCAACGCCCGGGCAGGGCGCCTTGCCGCCTCCCCCCAAGTACCTCCCAATGCCAGAGAAGAAATAAGGTCACAGCGAGAGAGGCCCCTTCACGATGACCGAGCGAGTTGTCAGCACGCAGATCACGGACGAAGAGCGAAGTATCGAGACGGTGCTGCGTCCGCAGACATTGGAGGAGTACGTTGGCCAGGAGCGGATGAAAGAATCCCTGCGGATCTGTATCGAGGCGGCGAAGCAGCGGAACGAAGCACTCGATCACACGATCTTTTATGGCCCCCCTGGGTTGGGGAAGACCACCATTGCCCACATCATTGCTCGTGAGATGGGAGCTGCGCTCCGCTCGACCTCCGGTCTCGTTTTGGCCCATGCGGGCGATTTGGCCGCCATCCTGACGAACCTCCAAGAGCACGATGTCCTGTTCATTGACGAGATTCACCGACTCCCTGCCTCTGTCGAAGAGGCGCTCTATCCAGCGATGGAGGACTATCAACTCGATCTCGTGATCGGCCAGGGGCCTGCAGCGAGAACGGTGAAATTGGATCTTCCACGGTTTACGCTAGTAGGGGCCACGACCAAGGCCGGCGCCCTGACCTCCCCACTCCGGGATCGGTTTGGCCTCGTCCACCGCCTGGAGTTCTATTCTCCAGCGGAGCTGCAGACCATCGTGACACGCTCGGCGGGGGTGCTCGGGATCCCGATCGATTCCGAGGGAGCGCAAGAAATTGCCGGTCGTGCTCGAGGAACCCCTCGCATCGTCAACCGGCTTATCAAACGGGTGCGCGACTATGCCCAGGTCAAGGCGGAGGGACGAATTACCCAGACTGTAGCCCAGGACGCGCTCGCATGGCTGGGTGTCGATACGGCGGGGTTTGATGAGATGGATCGTCAGATTCTTCTGACCATCATCGACAAGTTTGCTGGAGGACCGGTCGGGGTGGAATCCCTGGCGGCCGCGGTCCAGGAAGACAAGGGCACCCTCGAGGATGTCCATGAGCCCTATCTGATTCAGGCTGGCTTCCTCGAACGAACCGGCCGTGGCCGCCAAGCTACGAAGCTGGCCTTCGATCATTTTAAAAGGCCGACCTCCCTTCTCTTCTCGTAATACGACTGGCCCCTGTCAAGTCCTTCTGATAGCAGATTTGAACGGACGGGGATCGTCACGCAAACTCGTGAAACATCGAGGGTCTCCTTGCATTGCCAGGAATGGTTCCTGTATCATTTCGAGCTTAGCTTGTGCCATTCCAGCCGATGGACGGGTGACCGCCTTCCTGGGGTGGGAAGAAGGGGTTAACTATGTCCGGAGACTTTTCCGAGTACCGGAAAGAGATCGATCGCATTGATGACGAGATTTTGCGCTTGCTGAATGAACGGTCCAAAAGCGTCGTCGAGATCGGCAAACTCAAGAAAAAGCAGGATGCGGATGCCAATCTCCATACCCCGGCGCGGGAGGCGGCGATAATCGAGCGCCTCATACAACAGAACTCCGGGCCATTTCCATCCGAGGCGATTCGGCCAGTCTATCGAGAAATCATGTCCGCTTCCCTCTCTCTCGAGGGCCCTCAGAAGGTGGCCTATCTTGGTCCCAGAGCGACGTTTACGCATATGGCCTGCATGCAGAAATTCGGGTCGTCCGCCCAATATATTCCGGTCAATAGCATCAAGGACGTATTCAGTGAAGTTGAGCGGGGGCGAGCCAATTTTGGCGTGGTCCCGATCGAGAACACGACAGAAGGTGTGGTCACACACACACTCGATATGTTCATTGATTCCAATCTCCTGATCTATGGCGAAATTCTCCAGGAGGTGTCCCATCATTTGATGTCGAAGTCTGGCGTGATGGAAGAAGTGAAAAACATCCACTCTCATCCCCATGCCATTGCCCAATGCCGAAATTGGTTGGAAACCAACTTACCCAATGTGCCCTTGTCGGAGATGGCGAGCACGGCACGTGCCGCGGAACTGTGCATGGAAAATCCTTTAGTCGCCGCCATTGCGTCGGAGTTGGCGGCCCAGCTGTACGGCTTGAAGGTCATCAAGGCCCGCATCGAAGATAATATGAACAACATGACCCGCTTTCTCATATTGTCTCAGAAGCCGCCCGAGCGTACGAGAAAAGATAAGACCTCATTGATGCTCTCGGTGAAAGACAAAGTCGGTGCCCTGTACGATCTCCTCCGGCCTTTTGCCTCTCATGGCCTGAGCATGACCAAGATTGAATCGCGTCCTTCCAGGCGAAAAGCCTGGGAGTACATTTTCTTCGTCGATATCGAAGGGCATATTGAGGAGGAGCGGGTCAAGAAAGCCATCGAAGAAATCACTGGCCGCTGTCTTTTCATGAAAGTCCTCGGATCCTATCCGGCCCACAGTTGATGCCATGCCACTGAAGCTCCATCCAGATATCGCCTCGCTGAGTCCCTATGTTCCCGGGAAGCCGATTGAGG
>DASYVB010000139.1:0-14365 GCA_036000525.1 Nitrospiraceae bacterium
CATCCAGTACAAATCCCACTCGCTCGACCGTCACATCCGCGCGGGCTGGAACATCTTCAACGCCGAACTCGGCGAATACATCGCCTCGATTCCACCCCAGCAACGAATCAGGGAAGAATGGTACCTAGGCACCGCCGACGCGGTCTATCAAAACCTTTTTCTGCTCGACACCGAACAGCCTGACTATGTGCTCATCTTAGCCGGCGACCATATCTACAAAATGGACTATATGGAGATGTTCCATTGGCTGATCGCCAAAGGCGCTGATGCCGTAGTTGGCGCGATCGATATTCCGATCGAAGAGGCCCATCGATTCGGCGTGATAAGCGTGGATGAGGATTTCCGGATTGCGAACTTTGACGAGAAGCCGGCTCAGCCGCCGTCTATCCCCAACGATCCGACCCATGCCTTTGCCTCGATGGGCATCTACTTGTTTCGGACCAACGTCCTCCGCGAGTACTTGATTGCCGACGCCCGGACGGTCGGGAGTCACGACTTCGGAAAAAACATCATTCCGAACATGATTCGCGATCGACGTGTCTACGCCTACAAATTTATCGACGCGAACAAAAAAGACGTGAAGTATTGGCGGGATATCGGAACATTGGACGCGTACTGGGAAGCGAACCTGGACCTCGTCGCGGTGGACCCCCTCTTTAATCTCTACGACCAAGTCTGGCCGATTCGAACCTATCAAGGGCAATTTCCACCGGCTAAATTCGTCTTCGCGCAAGACTATCAGGGCGGCAGGATGGGCGTGGCCCTGGATTCCATCGTCTGCGGCGGCTGCATCTTCTCCGGTGGCCGGGTACAAAACTCCGTGCTCTCACCGAACGTCCGCGTGCAGGACAATGCGGACGTGCGTGAATCGATCGTCATGGAAAACGTCGTCATCGGCGCACAGAGTCGGATCAGACGGGCTATCATCGACAAGGATGTCATCATCCCGCCCAACTCGGAAATCGGGTACAACCGAGAAGCCGATGCCCAGCGATTTACCGTCACCGAATCCGGCTTGGTCGTGATTGCAAAGGGAAAGAAACTGCATGCCTCCCTCGATTCATCCGGTTGATCTGATCATCGCTCTTCGCGACAAACACTTGACCCCTGCCATCGTGTTCCTCACGTCGCGCCGTGCGTGCGATGAAGCGATGCAGGCCTTCGACCATAGCCGCATCCTCCTCCCGCCGCCTCGTCAGCTGGCCATCGCCACCGTGCTGGAGAAGGTGATCGCCCAATATCCCAGCATCGCCGAACACCCGCTCATTCCGACCGTCCAGCGCATCGGCGTCGCTGCGCATCACGCAGGCCATCTGCCCTCGTGGAAAATCGCGGTTGAGGAACTGATGCGTCATGGCTGCCTCGATGCCGTCTTCGCCACGACCACACTGGCCGCCGGAGTCGATTTCCCTGCGCGAACCGTCATTATCACGCAGTCCAGCATTCGCAAGTCACGCGACTTCACGGACTTGACGATCGGCGAGGTGCAGCAGATTGCCGGCCGCGCAGGACGCCGCGGAAAGGATCTCGTGGGGTTCGCCATCGTCACCCCCTCGCCCTACATCGATCTGAACGTGCTGACCAAAGGCTTCACCGGCCATCCGGAAGCGATCAACAGCCAATTCGTCATCAGTTATCCGATGGTCCTGAATCTCTTGAAAGCCCATGCGCTGGATCAAATCCAACCGATTCTCGCCAAAAGCTTTGCGCAATTTCAGCTCAACCAGCGCGCCGAGGTCTTGGAACGCAAGCTGGACGATCTGCGCGATCAGATGGACCCGTTCGGGCCACGCGTCTGCACCGACTGGATCACAGAATGGCAGACCTTCGACCAAGTCCGCCGGCAGAAATCGCACCGCGCCCCCGTCCGGAGGCACGAACCACCGGAAGTCGCTGCACGCTTTCACTTTCTCACGCCCGGTCGCGTGGTGGGCTTCGGCCGCAGCCGAGGCGTGGTCTTGCGACAATATCGCAGCAAGGGACAGAAGAGCCCGATGATCACGGCACTGCGTCTAGGCGGAGGCATTACCGAATCTCCCGCCTCCACGGTAACCGAAGTGTCCGACCGTGTCCTCGACTGCGTGGACGCGCCGGTCTATCCCTGGTGCACGCCGGAGAGCGTGGAAGAGTTACTCCATCACCTGGAAGAGTTGCCTGGTAGGCTGCCGGAGCTTCCCATCCTGATTCCGAAGGACGATGAACCGATTCCTGACGCCATCGTGCAAACCCTGGGCGACTTCGCCTGTCCAACCTGTCCTTCGCGTTCCGCCTGTCAGAGGGACTATCCCCTCGCCTCCAAACTTCGGCAGGAACAACATCGACACGTCAAATCGATCCAGGCCTTGAGGACGAGTCTCTGGCACCGTTTCCAAGAGAAGATCGACGTCCTGCAACAGTTCGGGTACCTCACGCCGACGGCCCGTCTGACCGAAGACGGAGAATGGGCCAGGCTCATCCGCATCGACCACTCGCTGCTCATCACGGAATTGCTCCGGGCCGATGCGTTCACCGGAGCCGATCCCGCCATGCTGGCTGCCGTCATGTCGAGCATCGCGCATGACGACGATCGGCCCGGAGCCTTCCCTCGCGTCAGCTCCGGGCTGGGTTCCTTACTCGGGCAGGTCCGAAAACTGGCTGCGTCGCTCTCGCCGCATGAAGATCCCCCGCTCCTGCGTGCCGACGTTGCCGCGGTGACAGAACGGTGGATCGGCGATCCCATGCTCACGTGGATTGGTCTCTGTAAAAGCACCACAATGGCTGAAGGGGATATCTATCGCCTCTTAGCACGAACCTTGGAATTCCTGTCACAGCTGCACACGCTCAAGGCTACACACCCCGGATTGGCGGACACCGCCTCACGCGCCATTGCCACCCTACGCCGAGGCGTGCTGGAGGAATTGCCGTGAGAAATGACGTGAGGGTGAGGCGTCAGGCGTAAGGAGTCAGACTAGGATCGAGACGAATCTAGCGGCATCCATCGCTACACGCCTAACGAAGAAACAATGACCACCGAAGAACTCGAACGACTCCTGACTCAACAACCGATCGCGATCTTACACCGTCTTGCACGCGGGCGAATTCAGCGACATTTTCGCGCAGGCAAACGTCGTTTGATCGAGGTCTTGCTGCGCCATTCCGCCGAGAACCGCGCAGGGTTTGAGTCCGACCTGATGACCTTGATCGACGAGCGACAGATTCGCCCAGCTCCACCCGCGCCTCAAATCCCTGCCGCGCGGAAATCAAAACCCTCGGCACCGCAGCGTCGCACCACGCACAGGCCGGTTGAGCCTGAATCCCATGAGCCGGCCATCACCCTGTCCAGCTGGTTGGAGGGACTGGGGGTGCCGCCATCGCAGACCTTTGTCCCGGATGCCTGGCAAGAGGACGCCATCGTCAAACTGAGAGAGAGTGACGTCGTCGTGAGCGTCCCGACGGGAAGCGGAAAGACCTATGTAGCGGTCGAAGCAGCTCGTCGCGCCATCGCGGAGAATCGAACCGTCATCTATACGTCGCCTCTCAAGGCCCTCTCGAATACCAAGTACACGGAGTTTTCAAAAATATTCGGTCCAGACCAGGTCGGCATTCTCACCGGCGATCGGCGCGACAACGGGCAAGCGCCCCTGCTGATCATGACGACGGAAATTTTGCGGAATCTGCTCTACGACGCAGGAAGCGGTGAGATCGACTTACGCCTTGATACATTAGGCCTGGTGATTATGGACGAGTCGCAATATATCGCAGATCCAGAGCGGGGCGTCGTCTGGGAAGAAACGATCATCTTCTGCCCGACCCAAGCACGGCTGCTCTTGCTCTCCGCCTCGATCGGCAACCCGCATGACATTGCTGAGTGGCTCACCTCGATCAGGCCGACTCCCTGCCACTTGATCCGCCACAGCACACGCACCGTCCCGCTTCGCGTCGGCTACTTACATCCGAACGGCAGGCTCACACCGCTCTTCCGTACCGTCGGCATTCCCCACGGCCATCCAAGCCATCTCCATCCAGAAACTAAACGGCTCTTTGCCCAATACGAAGACGAAACGCTGCCGTCAGGGCGTCGCCGCTGACCCTTGTGCGATTGTGAGCACCCTCTCAAAATGTGTATTGTAGACCTAGCGTCATGCCGTGGCGGTAGGTTTGAAACTCATTGAGATTGAAGGTACTAGCTGCAGCGCCGACTGGGTACACAGTCCCTTTTCCGTCTGAAACGTGATTCCACCAAAAGCGATAACCAAGATTGATGGAGAATCGGGGTGTCACCATATAGCTCGCGCCTACATCCACATCAGCCCCAATCCCAGTTCCCGTCATGCTAAAGCTAGGATCTTGTTGCAACGCCAGCAACGTGAGCCCTGCCTGCTGCCGCAAGTGATGGATATCATCATTACTCAATGACGTTATGGGTTTGAAGGCGAACTTCCCTTCAAGAGTAAGTTTTCTGGTCACTCGATAATCCCCCTCGACGCCCAGCCGCCAAGAGATCCATGTCGCCGTATTGGTAATGGCCTTTTGTCCGGGAGCCAAGTCCTGTCCGGTGTTCGCCGGATCGCAGAGAGGATTGATAGGACTAGGATTACAGACAGTTTGGACGACCCCGGACGCTTCATGTTGTTGACGCCAATACTGAATCCCCGTAAAGAATCCTATGGTTCCGCGATGATACGGCAGCTGAATGAGCTTTGCTCCAACGTCACCATTCATATACCAGAGATCGTTTCCCGTAATGTTACTGGTCGTACGCGATTCGAGCGGTCCATTGGCACTACTAAAATCATCATCGACCAATGTGCCGCTACCCATGATGCCATACCCGAAAGCTCCCCGAGCAAACCATCGTTTCGAGAGAGTAGCCTGACCTGACAATTCTATGATGTTCGTTGAGTCATCCTTGTAGGTCAAACGGGAGAAATCATTGCTCCATTTGGTCTGTCCTTGGCTCAACAACCACCCTGAGATACCTCCGGTAAATTCCACCTTGGAATTCGATGGGACTTCGTACGCGCTCGGTTCTGGCGGAACCTCCTGCGCCACACTCTGATATGGGTTCATAAGCACAGCAGTAGCGAGCACAATCCCAGCTAGCCACACCGTTTCACAACGTCGGACGTTCATCGTCTCGCTCCCCCGCGTTGAATGATGACCGTATCGACACAGCGCTGGACCGTATCCGGCCTGACCCGTTCGCAAGCCGCGCGGATATCCTCTTCGATGAACATCCGTTGGAGATAGGCTGAGAGCCATACCAGCCATGAGCCGAACGCGACAACCAGCACCGCACCCACGAGCCATTGCCACATGGGGAACATTCTAGTTATCGCTGTATCGGGCGTCTCGCCAGATTCTGGCTCTCTTGGGACTGATTGGAGATTGGCCATCGTCCCCTCCACAGGAAACCGCGCAGACAATTTGCTTCAGATCAGTGAAAAGTCTACATGAGAACGATGAATCTGAATACTGTTTTGGAATTCTCATCGACATCGGTCCACTCCCGCCCTTGACCCACAAGCCCAGAGACCTGTATAACCGCTGCCTACTGCAAACTGCGAGTTATGAGTTCTGAGTCGTGAGTTATAAGTTTGCGAGCAACCCAGTTTCGGATGTTTATGCTCGTAATGCCCCCTGATCTCCTCCCAACTCAACAATCAGAACTCTAAACTCATCACTGTCGTCAAGAGCGCGCCCGTAGCTCAATGGATAGAGCACCAGACTACGGATCTGGGGGTTGGGGGTTCAAGTCCCTCCGGGCGCACCACTTGTTGCGGGGTTACGATAGGGAGCTGTCTCGGTTCCTGGCGAGGGTGCTGCTGGGGTGCCGAATCACATACTTCCACCGAGCTTCCCTTTCCCGCTTAACTTCAGCCTCAGCCTTCTCCCCTACTCTACGCGTCATGGTGTTTACTCCGTGCTGGCACTGAAATGAATGTTTTCCCGTCCTATTTCTCCCACTAGACATGGGACGGAAATTAGCCAATAGCTACCTTGACACCTCCCCACGGACGGTCTAGCCACCTCCCCCCATTCCGTAGGATAGCGGTTCTCTCGGTACTGCACGTACCCTGAACCGTATGAGCGATAGGAACCCGCCCACCTCGTGGAGAGCGATTGTGCGTGGGGTGGCCATTGTGTACGGCATCACCTTTGTGTCGGGGCTGGTGTTTGCCTTCACCGGGATCACGCCACAGACAGACCACATTGCCTACCCACTGCTCGCCTTGCTGACGGGTGCTGTGGGAGTGGCGATCGCGCTCAGGGCGGCTGACACCACGCGGCTCTCGTATCTCGTGGCGATTGGGGTCGGTGTCTGGCTCCTCAGTTCGACCAGTGTCTGGCTCGGCGCACAGTCCGTGACCGGCTGGGTGACGAGTAGTGCCTTCATCGCGGCGATGGTGATTCTAGGCCGACTGTTGCTCGGGATCAGTCTAGACAAAGTTCAAACACCTGCTAAGTCGTATTCAACCCTGGTTCAAAGAGTTACTCGGACACGCAGAAACGCCTAACAAGGCCATCACGTGTCTAGTCGGTAGTTTATTCGCTTCCTCGCGTCGCATACCATCAACTCTCCAATGTTGCCTTGACACCCTCCCCACGGACGGCCTAGCCCCGCTCCCTGTTCGCAAATAACATCCTTCTCCAACACGGCCCATGACCTGCCCCACCGGCCTGCGGTGCCCGTTGACATATGGTTCCATTGTTGCGGGCGTGATGTGAGATTTTATTCGGAGGACAGAATGTCCAACGTGGGACAAGATGTTCGCTTTAAATACCCCGCCAGCTTCTGAAAACCTGCTTCTGAAAATCACTCTAACATCATGACACTTTTGCGAATATTCGTGAAGGTGTCTTCGTCTAGATCTGTGGCAGGCGATTTGCGGTTTCTTCAATTAGCAAGATTGCAGGACGCCTTTTTTACAAATCTGCGGGAAGGGAGGGACTACCACATGCCTAGTATAAGACATATCCTGGTAAGTGCGATCGGCGTCGCCTTGCTCCTGGCGGAAGGGTCCTTTATGAATCCGGTCCAGGCTGTTTCGACTCTCGTGAACGACGCGACGGTGCAGGATGGAGCGGAGGTGACGGTGCGTTTTCAAATCGCACCGTGGGATGACCCCACCCTCACGTATATCGATACCGAGAAATTCATCCAGGGCGAGCATCTTATCCCGCCTGGGATTGAACAGCGCGTGGCGGGCATGCGTCCTGGAGAATCCATAACGTTTCCTCTGTCGGCGGCAGAAGCGTTTGGCCCATACGATAGAACCAAAATTGCAACCATTCCGCCGGATGATCTGCCCTTTGACGCTAGGGAAGGCGACACTGTCGAGGATCGCGCAGGGCGGCTTGCGAGAACCTTAAAGATCTTGCCGGAGAAGCCCCTGCTCGATCTCAATCATCCTCTGGCGGGAAAACCGTTGATTGTCACCTTGCAGATTATGACGATTGAAAATCCAGATTGAAGCCTTGGAAAGCAGGACACCCAGGTGGATAAAGGTGTTTATGTTCCCACGATACCTTACTATCTCAATCTTCCTCATATGCGCATTGCTCTCAGCAGCGTGTGCCCACCAGGCAGTTTTCATGGGCTCCCAAGCTCCGTCGATGGTCTCACAGGCCGGTGACCGTCATGTCCTGGCTCGGGAATGGGAATATATCGACAGCACTGGCGTTGTTGTGCCGTTAACACTCGACGAGCAGGGCAACGGTCACTATGAATGGAAAGAGGGGCGTTTCGAAACACACAGTCTCATCGATCATACCTGGAGCGGCATGTGGTTTCAGGAGGAGAATGACAGGGAAGGTGGTTTTATGGTTCAGTTCTCGCCAGATTTTTCAGAAGGCGAGGGACAATGGTGGTATAGCCGCATCGGCACCGATAAAGCCCCTATCCTAAACGGAGGGACGTTTCATCTTAGATCTTCTACGAGTTCAAGCTGAAGTGTGACTGAAATCGGTGCGGAGACGGCAGGCTGGCATGGCGAAGGCCATGTCTCCTGGGTATTAAATATTTGTACCACGTTAACAGAGGAGGCTCCCATGGTTTCTACTTCCAGATTCATTGGTGGTCTGGCAGGTGGTTGCTTGTTATGTCTGGGGCTATCCAGTTGTTACACGGGCCCCGCGCGTGATGCGGCATCGGCCACCGACGAAATAAAAATGGACCAATCGTATGGCAGGCCGGTGGGCGAAGCACCAGGCACTAAGTCGATCAAAGGAGAAGTACTGCGCGTCGAGGGCCATAACTATGTCATCAAGGGGGAGGATGGGAAGGAAGTGAGTTTGCGTACAGACTCCACCACCCAACAGACGGGAGATATTAGCCAAGGATATAAAATTGAGGCGGAGGTGAACGAGCAGAATTACGCGCTGTCGATTCGCTCTACGCCTACGACTGACCGTCGAAATGAAAAGTCGGAGTCCATGCTGGCGCAGTAGCCGTTCATCATCGCATATGGAGGAGATTACATGGCCGAAGTCGAATCACCGGCATGCGCCCTTGACCTTCGACATCCCTCGAACGGTTTAAGCATTGCGAGTGCCAAGCCTGGCCAAGAGATTCCAGTGCTCGTGCGTCTTGAAGACGACGCCACCGCGCAACTGATTGTAGCCACGGGTACGCTCAGCAATGATGGTAAGACGTTCTCTGTCGGGGTAACGAGAGCAAATGGCGCGCAGCAGACCCACGACTTGTGCTACAGGGATCTCTTGAAGGCACTCTCGGGCATCGACTAAATTAAGCTACTACAGCCTTGACACTCCGCCATGACGGCCTAGCCTTCCCCCCTCCTTAGCCACTTGGCCTTGAGCAATGCACTTTCCAGCCAGCCCCTTATATGACCTCCCGTCAGCCGCTATACATATACCTGAAAACACGTTCTCTTTATCCTGAAGCTGCAGGGTGATTTCTCGTAGAAGAACGGGTATCCTTCGGCGGCAGGTAGTATTTGCATGCTAATCATCTGGGACAGAACGATGAATAAAATATTTCTTGTCTTCATCGGCCTGCTTCTCACTTCCTGCGGGATGGTTTCTGCAACGATAACGATTCAGAACAGCGAAATCCTGAGCGGATCTGCGAGTGGAATTTTAGGAAGTGAAGCGGTTATTTCCGTGAAGAATGTTGAGGGGCTCTCCTGCGAGGGGAAAATGTTGGTTCCGGTTTCCTCCGCTCAACCGGCTGATACTGAAGGTACAATCGAGTGCAATGACAAACGAAAAGGCCATTTCAGTGCCAATGGCAACGCTGAATCATGGGCGGGAGAAGGAACATTAGATGACGGATCGACATTTTCCATCATAATCGGACCGCAGAAGCCAAAAGTTCTAAGCCAGTGACCCGCCGCCGAAGAAATCTGTCACACACCTTCCGTGTCGATAACTCTCCACGCCGGGGAAATGATTTTTGCCAACGGTTAACCATTAACCATATGCGGACGCTTTTCTCAAACGGCCACGCCTGAACTGCCTACGCCTAGGCAGGCTAGGTCCGTAACATCTCGGAGAGTGCCTGCACCGTCAATGGCGTGGTGAATGATATTCCTAAGTTTCGAGAGAAGTATGGTCAATTATATCCAGACGCGCAGAGTCAGCCATGTCGTGAATATGGCTGTAAGAACCTAGTGACCGACTTTCTGGAGGATTCAGCTAATGATGAGCCTGGAGTCTTCTACCGTCGATCATGTCTGACGAAACTGAACTTGATTAGAGGCAGTTAACTAAAAGAAACGGTAGATAAATCTTCTCTACCGCCCCTGTGAGACTAGAGGCCGTTGTTGTAGAATTACACGCATGGATCTTGCTCACATTTCCAGTGCAGCGGAACTATTAACAATCGAGCACCCTCATTTCGGTAGGATTCACCCCCCTGGATTCTTCAAGACCACTATCGGTACCTTCACTGGTACGAGCCAGAAAGCCGTTGCCATAGCGGACTACAGTTCCGGCAATCGCCAGACTGTTGCTGTCCAGATAGATCCACGAAATTTCACGGTAACCATTGCCATTTCATTTGTGCTGGTTACCCTAGAGGAGGGTGCGAGCAAGCACCCGGTTATCCACAAGACATGGAAGATGGTGGACCAACGTAAAGGGGAAGGAGTGACGGAGTTCTTCGGCACAGTCAGCACGTATATTGATTCGGATGGCTTGAAGTGGGAGCATAGATTCGAAAGACCACCTAATGAAGATGAGTTGATTGGCTTTGGAAGCAATGAAGAGGAAGTCCTTATCATCACTCTGGAGAGCTTCTACCCAACGACTGTTCCTGGCGTCAGTGGCGTGTTAATATCCCCCACTCCTCCCTAGTCCCGCCAATTCGTATGGCTGGCTCCTCCCTAGCGTTTAACAGATTTTTCCTCCGTAGGATAAAGTCCCCGCCTGCAGACCTTGCGCCGTCGTTTGCATCCCTCCTACAATACGCCTCCCTGCGAGGCCTCCATGCTCTTCTCGATTCGCCCCTTCCATCGCTTTCGAATACTATGCTCCATGATCCTGGTAAGCATGGCCGCAATCTCCCTTGTCAGTTGTTTCTATCGCAGCTTAGACGTAACTGTAAATGCTGTCTCTAATAGTGCGCCTCCTCAACCACCCATGTTCATTGTGATCTCTCCAGATTCCCTCAGCTTTGAGCGCCATATTCTCCATATTTCGGCTCTCATTGAAGCGGAGATGTCCAAGAGAGGCTACCAGAAAGCTACTTCCCTTGAGACTGCAAACATTGGTGTTTTGTACAAGTACTCAATTAATCCCATCGGCAGCGTATCGAGTGTTCCAGACTCTGCCGTGGGAGGCCATGCCACCTCTTTGCCCTTTTGGCTCTATTCGCCCTATCCTCAGTATTTCCATATATTCCAGATAACGGTGATTGACCTTCAGAAATCGAAGACGCCTGAAACGATCGAAATTCTTTGGCAAGGAGAATTGCATAGTGCGAGGACAACAAGCGGCATGTCAGACATGGCACAATATTTTATTGAAGCACTATTTGATAACTACGGGACGACCGTCTCGAATAGGAGGTATTCAAAACGAATCCCGTAGTAAAGCTACCGGCCAACACGTGCTTCAAGGTCAGCGACCCACAGGGCAATGATGAGCACCGACCATCCCACACGCGACAGCATGTCCATCGAGTAAGTAGTTTGCCCTCAGGAAGGCAAAGTGATGGATTGACCAGAAACGCTAATTCAAACCGACCTTCTACTGAAACTTTCTTCTGAGCGACCTAGAACAAGATCAAGGATCAGATTGTAGCGAAGCAGAAGTATCTAACCTAAGTGGACACAAGAAAGAGAGGACCGCCATGCAGCATACACGATCGACAGCGCTATTCACGATTGCAGCGTTTCTGCTGGGCTTTGGACTGGGAGGAGCGTCGATGCATTATGCCTCTGCCGAAGGACTGTTCGGTGTCACGGCCTCGGTCAAGCAGATTGGGAGCGCATTGGTTGACATGCAGAAGAATGTCGATGAGCTTCAAAAGAATATGGGGACAATTAAACACGCGAAAGAGCAGTTAGCAGCCCTGGCACCTGAGAGTGGTGGGGACGCGATGAAGAAGGAAGGCGAGTCCTTAAAGAAGATGCTTCCCGGCATGGGCCAATGATTTAGAGCGGCTTGTGAAGATCATCGAGATGGGGCAGCGGGTGGCAGAGGGGACGACGCACTAGCGATGTTGCATCCCTATCGGACCCGCGGCCTTCTAGAGGTGACCTTCAATCGTTCTTTCCAGAGCACAGACATAAGCCGAGAGGAGAAGTGAGAAATATTTATAGAAAGGTCAAGAAAAATATTCACAACTCCCTCTCCCCAGCTTCTGTGGATAAGTCTGTTCATAAGATCGCCCTACCAACCAAATACCGCACATTTATCTATCTCCAAGAGGTCTATGCCTAAAAAATAGGCATTGATTGAAACGGCCCCGGTACCACAAGATATGGGGGTCTTTCCAGAACCATAAGTCAGAAACAACAATTCCTAGGAAATGCTAAGTATTTCATGCATCACATTATGAATTTCCGCACTGGGAGCGCGGTTCGTGGTCGAGTTATGCACAGATGCCGCTCCTGCACTGTGTTTTCTGCTTCATTGTTAGGAGTCAGTTGGATGTTGCTCGCTCGCCACTTTAGACGCAGACGGCTGATTTTCTCTGTATCCACGTTAGGCTTCTTCATTTCCTCCTTCTCAGTCGTACTCGCGTCGGATTTCACCGGCCCCGTCGTCTCCGTCCTCGACGGCGACACCATCGAAGTGCTGCACCACACCCACCCTGAGCGTATCCGCCTCAGCGGCATAGACTGCCCTGTAGGGGCCAGCCTTCGCCATTCCCCGATTCCCGCCTTGACCTTAAATACCCGCCAGATATACTTTCAAGAGGAGGGAACGACCCAAGGCAAAGCATTTGGCTGTTCATTGTAAGCACTTAAAGGAGGAATGAACATGAAGGTGTTAGCGAAAACTGTGGTCGCGTTCTTGGTATTGTTGGGGCTCACGGTGCCGTCCTTCTCGCAAGTCACCGAAAAAACGACTGGGGCTGAGAAGGCTGCAATGGGCAAGGCGAAGAAAGTTTCGATGAATGGCAAGATGAAGGAACATTTAGAGAAGAAGGCGAATCGCCATGAAATGAAGGGCAAGATGAAGGCGCACCAAGGCGCGGCAAAAGCCAACCGCGAAGATGCCAGGGGCCCCGTTCGGGCAGTTCGTGCTCCGAAGTCAGCCCCCGCTCATCCTGCCGCGCCATAAGTTCTCACAGTCACGGCAGAGGCGGAAGCGGCGGGGTATCGAGTAGCGGGGAATTGTCCGTGAGGGTATGCCGGTGCCGTTGTGAGAGTGGCGGAAAGGGCTGCTGCCGAAGGGAATAAGCTAAATGGACTGCTGAGGGGGCGGGTGAGGAAGTGGGGTTTCTATATTGTGCTGGGGTCCGACCTGATGGGGCGGCGAGTTGGTGGCCCCTGCACTTTTCTGCCCAGCGAGGCCACTAGGAATGAGCGGAGTTTCGAGAAAGAGAGGCAGCGTACTCCCAGGCAGCGTGAGTGGACGGCGAAGCATCCACTTCCCTGTCGGGGGCGCGGTGTAGATGGAGAATGGGATCAACTCCCCCGTGTCAGCATTGAGGAGCATGGGGGTGGTTGCTTTCTTCCAACGCTGAAAATTCCGCAATCGTAGCCACATCCGAGATAGCGCCATCTGCAGTCCTTCAAGAGCCGTGAGTCATTGATCGCACTCGATTCATGATTAGAGGGTAGTCGGTGGTCCCTCGACACATGGTGATACGTATGAGCAACTACGATGCCACAGCAGCCTTCAAGGACCCTGTAATTCCCTTGCCGTTGTCAGTCCATGAGATTTAGTGATGGACCGCATTTCGAGCCATCGTCACGCTATTCACGTGGACATGTGCTTCTGTATTCTCTGCCCATCAGTCAGTGCACACCCTTGCACAGTCGCGCCAGGAGACTCTGAGGTGATCTTCCCTCATTCATTACACCACGGCTAACGAAGTTCACTCCTGTGCGGCCACGACAAATACGGGCGAACCTTGCTGATGTGCTCCTACTTGATGGGACCAACGCCAATCACATGCTGCTCAAATAGGGCTGGTGTTGGATAACCTTATTGAACCGCCCTATCGACCGACACGCGGTACTCACTGGGGTAAACGGGGGTCAACGAGACTTTTCCCGTCCGGCTGAGACGGTCCACGGATGAGTAGACTTGCCCCCACCTCATGCCCGTGAGCGTGGTGAGATCTTCTATTGTTTGTGCCCCTTTCCGCCTAAGCAGCAGAAGCACTTGTCGATCGACTGATTGTGAACTGGAAGGCTGTTTGATTGTGGGCTTCATGGTCCCCTCCGTAGCAGAAAGGTGAGAAGCAGCGTGGCAAGTACTTGACTGTAATTATCCACTCACCTCAACAGCGTGCAACAAATTCGTGAAAATGCGCACGTGACCATTTCACTCCTCCGGTGTGCCAGATGGGATGGGGATTTTCTTGCCGACGAAACCTTGAGATACCATGACCCCAGAGAACGGCTGCGACCGGCAAGATCGCTACGGACGCACCATTGCTGATGTGCTTCTGCTTGATGGAACTAACGTCAATCACACACTCGTCAAAGAGGGCTGGTGCTGGTGGTATCGAAAGTATGCGCCGGGGGATAAGGTGCTCGAAGGGTTGGAAAACGATGCGCGAGAAGCCAAGAAAGGCTTGTGGATTGATCCTGCACCGATTCCACCGTGGGAGTGGAGGAAGCGGAACAGGTGAGTTTGCCGTTGCCTCACTGATCTTTATACTAGCGCTCGACAGAAAAAGAAAACTACGCAGTTACGCCACCATCGCAACTCTGTGCAATTCAAAGAGCAAGGCATCGGT
>DASYVB010000140.1:0-6278 GCA_036000525.1 Nitrospiraceae bacterium
CGACCGAGGACTCCGACGACGGAACCTTGCTTGATGTTTCACGTAAGGGGGCCCGGCTCTGTATCAATCGCTTGTTTCGGCCTGGCCAGAAGCTCACACTCATGCTGAATCTTCCCTGGGACGATCCGCCTGTGGAAGTGCGTCTCGCCACGGTCAAGTGGGTACACCAAGACACTGTCGGCGTTGAATTTCTCAAAGTCGAAAACGACGATCGCGTCTTGCTCGACGTCTTTCTCGCCTCTCGATCTAAACTACCAGCGACAAGTCCTGCACGGGAGAGATAAAGGTGGCAGAAACCACTTCGCGGCGCGTGGCGGAGATCTGGTTCATCTGGTTTCTTCGGTCTGTCTCGTATGTCTGGTTCGACGAACGAGAGAGACAAGACAGACCCGCGCATCAGATAGACTGTCTCTGAATCACCCCTCATCTCGCACAACGTTCCCTTCCCTTCCAGAGTGTTGGATACGCCATCGACTTTGCCGTAGACTTGCCCTCCACAGCTTGCTGAAACTGTTTGGCCCATCTCAACGGCGGGCGAAGGAGACTTCTTGGCGAGGTCTACGGAAAGGAAGCGCATGGCACATACTGTCCGACAAGCCACCATACACGATCTAGAGCAACTCATCCCGCTGTTTGACGGCTATCGTCAGTTCTACGGTCGCGTAAGTGATCTTCGCGCGGCAAGAGAGTTCTTGCTGGCTCGCTTTAACAACGACGAGTCCACCGTTTTCATCGCACATGAGGACAAGAGGGCTATTGGTTTCACACAGCTGTATCCGAGCTTTTCATCGATCTCACTCGCTCGCATCTTCATACTCAATGATCTATTCGTCTACGAGCAGGCGCGCAGAAAAGGAGTGGCCTCTTCTTTGATGTCTGCTGCCGTGAAGTTTGCAACTGCTTTGGGTGCGGCTCGCCTCTCACTGTCAACGGCCATCACGAACGACGCTGCTCAGGCGCTGTACCACTCAGCCGGTTGGAAGCGTGACGACCAGTTCTTCGTCTATGATTTTGTCATTCCGACATAATCTGAAGGAGAGAAGGGACTAGAACCCCTTTCGCGGCGCGTGGCGGGGATCTGGTCCATCTGGCGCGTGGCGGTCAGGCTATCGATACACTTCGTCGTGGCTTCCGATGTCGAGTAGGACAATTTCTCTTTTGGTCACACGAAGCGTCAAGGTAATGCGGTGGGCATGCGTGACGCTCACGGCATGAAGTCCTTCGAGTTCTCCGCTGAGTGGATGCAGTCGAAGGGACGGCAGAAAGGGATTGGTTTCGAGATTTCCCAGGACCTTGGCGAGTGGCTTTTTGAGTTCCGGGTGGGCTCGCGTAAACTTGACGACACGCCGATCAAAATGGCTGGTCGTCAGCAGCACATACATCAGGCATCGAGACCCAGTTCGTCGATCAACGTCTGCGCCGTCACACGGCGCACTCGCCCTGCTTTCACATCTTTTAACGAGCGGCGAATTCGTGAAATGTACGACTTGCGATAGCGATTGGACAACTCGCGGAACTGATCTTCGGCCATGATCACATAGACCGGTTCGTTGTCCTTGAGGACATGCACCGGTCCACGTTTCAGGGCCTTATCCACCGCCGAAAACCCGCGACGTCTGATCTCAGTGGCCGGTATGGTTCTTCGTGCTGTAGCGCTCGTGGTTCGCATGGGCCTACTCTATCCCAAGCCGTGCGTCACAGCAAGCCTCAAGACCAGAATGAAGGCTCGCTCTGACAATTCAACATTTCGCGGCGCGTGGCGGGGATCTGGTTCATCTGGTTCGACGAATGAGAGAGACAAGCCAGACCCACGCACCAGATAGACTGCCTCTGAATCGCCCTACACTCCACGGCTCAGCCATAGACCCGCCAAGCCAGAAAAAGTAGTATGAGCTGGTTTCGTCAATGTGTGGGGAAGCTAGATGGAAGAAGCTCGCTCCATCGACGTTATGGAAGTTCTTGTCTGTGCGAGCGGCGTAGCGTATGGCCTAGTGGTGGCCTACGGACTCAAACAGCAATGGCGCTGGATCACCGATCCACCAGAATGGACATCGGTGATCTATTTTCCCACAGTCGTAAAGATGATTTGGGGTCCCAAACATGTTCGTAGCTTTGCTTATTTGACGGCCTACGGCGCTCTCGTGTTAAGTTTCATTTGTCTTGTGCAATCAGTGGTTGGTTCGTTCTAAGAGACCCAACCACGAACCGGCTCCGTGAAATAAGAAGCGCGGTCAGGTCTTGCAATCAAACATTTCGCGGTGCATGGCTGGGATCTGGTTCATCTGGTTTCCTTGGACTGTCTCGTTTGTTTGGTTCGACGAACGAGAGAGACAAGCCAGACCCGCGCACCAGATAGACTACCTCTGAATCCCCCCTCACCACCGATAGACCTGGCCGACATGAAAAAGCAGAATCTCTCCGCGTGTTCACGTAAGAGGTATGTCATGAGGTCAAATGTCAAAACCACTTTACGAAAAGTTCCCACGGGAATATCCATCACAGCAATCAGTATGGTACTAAAACTATTTCCCCAGCACTGAAAATGAAATGGCGCTGTTATGTTTTGCCGATTGACACGCCGCTCTCCTCAGATAAGAATAGAAAACACGGGTCGCGCGAGCATCACGCCGAGTTCGATTGACTGGCGAGGAGGGATTAGCTATGAAAAAGATTGTTGTTCCGCTGCTTCTAACGCTGGCGGTTGGTGGTTTTTTCTTTTCCTGCGCTGAAATTCCGCCCCCGGTTGATTCGTCGCCTGCGGCCCGGGATCCCGGGGTGCGGGGCGGAGCCGTGGGTGCAGGCGCGCCCCTCGCGGGACTGACCAAGAGCGAACTTGCCTTTTTCAAAGCCGGCAAGGACGAATTCGTGGAAGAGGAAGATGTCGCCGATGGCCTGGGACCGACGATGAACCTTGACAGCTGTGCCGGCTGCCACTTGCAGCCGGCAATCGGCGGAACGAGCCCGCCGGTGAATCCCCAGGTTGCATTCACTACCCTGAACGACGCGGCCAACTCCGTTCCATCATTCATCACGGCAAACGGGCCGGTGCGCGAGGCGAGGTTTGTGAAAAACCCTGACGGAACATCGGACGGCGGCGTCCACGATCTGTTCACCATCGCCGGCCGCTCGGACGCGCCTGGATGCACACTCGCGCAACCGGACTTCGAGAAGGAGATCGCGCACCGCAACATGATCTTCCGGATTCCCACCCCGGTGTTTGGCGCGGGCCTGATCGAACAAATCCCGGACCAGGCGATCCTCGCGAACCAGGCCAACGACGCACCTAAAAAGAAAACGCTCAAGATTGCTGGCCGGCCTAATATCGTCCTCGCCGGCCATACGATCTCCGGCCAGGCGAACAACAATGGCAATGACGGCACGGTCGCGCGGTTCGGATGGAAAGCCCAGAACAAATCGCTGCTGTTGTTCTCCGGCGAGGCGTACAACGTGGAAATGGGGATCACCAACGAGCTGTTTCAGACCGAACGGGATGAAACCCTGACCTGCCAGGTTGCGGCAGTTCCCAACGACGTCACCAAGACCGATGGCAAGACGCCTGTCGAGGCGACCAGCGCGATCGAAAAGTTCGCATTATTCATGCGTTTCCTGGCGCCACCGGTACCTTCGCTCAATACGCCGGGAGGGGCCGATTCAATCGCAAGAGGCCGAAAGCTGTTCGGCGATACCGGGTGCGCGCTCTGCCATACGCCCACGTTCAACACCGGCAATGCCGCGGTCGCTGCGTTGCGCAACCAGCCTGTGAATCTCTTCTCCGACCTGTTGGTCCATGACATGGGCCCAGGGCTGGCCGATGGAGTCACGCAGGGACAGGCGGGCCCCAGCGAATTTCGCACCGCCCCGCTGTGGGGACTGGGAAAGCGGCTTTTCTTCCTGCATGACGGACGAGCCTCGGACTTGCGGGAGGCGATTCAGGCGCATCGCAGCGGGAGTTTCTTTACCTTTGACGCATCTGAAGCGAATGCGGTCATCAGGAACTTCAATGCGCTCCGGGACAATGAGAAGCAGGACGTTCTCAACTTTCTGCGTTCCCTGTAGCCAAAGCGCGACACGGAAACCCGTGTTCATTTGAATCAAAAGTAGAATGATGCCAGACCCCTTTCGCGGCTCGTGGCGGGATCTGGTTCAGTTGGTTTCTTCGGTCTGTCTCGTTTTGTGTGATTCGACAAACGAGAGAGACAAGTCAGACTCGCGCACCAGATAGGCTGCCTCTAAATCGCCATCCCCTCACACAGCGATGGACCAAGCCGACCCCTAGAAAGGAGAATGTCCAGGTTTCCCTCATCCTCATCCTGAACGAGGCATACAACGGCGGAGCGACAGCATCTGTGCACGATCAGGGAACCGAGGGAGACCCTGGCGTTGGGACTTCCTCGGAGCCAGCGCGGTCAGTTGATTTTCACGGACGACGTCATCGCTGATCATGCCGCAGTTGACACACCGCCACCCATGAAAGCCGGATGAAGGACCGACCAGCTGATCGATGCTGTAATCACTGACAGCAAAGCCGTCGCATCGTGGGCAGTTCATCATTCATCTCCCGAAAGGGCCAACCACGAGGTGCGGATGAAGCACCGCTCGGTTCCAATAGCTCTCTTGTATGGAACCAGTATCAAACATGTGTCCTATGGGCGCGGTTTGGCAAATGTTGGCCCATCGCTGTAGCGCGAATCAACGCTTGCCCATCCTGAAGACCCAGCACATACCTCCCGAACACACCGGGTGGACAATGCTGATACTGGTTCGTGTGATTTCTATTGAGGAGAGCGTCGCGGAGCCCCTCCTCTTCAGCTTGCCATCCTTCACGCTCGCGCTCCGCACACGCCTGCGTTTTTTGCCGTAGGCACCATTCAATGCGAGATGCGATGGATTTGGTCTTATATTCCATAGCTCTCCTCCATTGCTGGATCATGCAAGCGCTGACTGTGTGACCCGTCCGTCTCGTCGCCCGCTAATTTGAATGCCAGCAGGGCTGTTCGGTTAAAGCGCAAAGTGGGTGCCAGGGGATCAAAGCATCGGGCACTCTCTACTTTTTTTCTTGCTGAGTGCCCGTTATCCTATATGTTCCAATCAGTTGCGGTAGATCGATAGCTCGTCCCAGAAACTACGATCGTATGCTAGATGGAGGTGGATTGGGGAAATCTGTAGGATAAAGTGTCCAGCCCAAGACACACTGTCCTGCTCGACAGGATTGGTGATTGAAGGTCAGGCTTAGCAATCCACTGTTTCCCGCCGCGTGGCGGTGATCTGGTGGATCTGGTTCCGTTGGTCTATCTCGTGTGTGTAATTCGACGAACGAGAGAGACAAGACAGACCCGCGCTCTGGATAAACCGTCCGGAGTCGTCGTTCGCTGCTTGTCCGGACAATTCAACATTCACCATTCAACATTGAACCTTCTGTTCCTACACCCCCCTCCCCTCACACAAGGCTCCCTCATCACCTCCAGAGTGATGGATACGCCTCCGACTTTGCAGTAGACTGGCCCACAACAGATTGCTGAGGCTACACGGGTATGCCGCAGCAGATTTAATAGTTAGGCCGGACAAACTTCCAATGGAGCCTACACATGACCACAAAGAAAAGGGTTTTCATCAGTTTCGACTCTGATCATGACGAGGACGCAAAGATCTTGCTCGCCGAACAAGCAAGACTATCTGACAGTCCGTTCGAAATTACCGATGCTTCAGAGAGAGAGCCTCTAACCGGTGACTGGGGGGACAAGGTCCGGCGCCGAATGGATAACATCGACGTGGTAATTGTCATTTGTGGCGAGCACGCATATCAAGCAAAAGGCGTGGCTGCGGAATTGACGATCGCTCAGGAGAAAAACAAGCCATATTTCCTCTTGACTGCTTACGCACACAGGACTTGCACAAGGCCAACATCAGCAATGTCATCAGACAAGGTCTATGAGTGGACCTGGGACAATCTGAAGACGCTGATCGGGGGATGGAGATAACGAACCATGCGTAGTAAGAAAATGCGACAGAGTGGAAAATGGGCAAGAGAATAGAGTACCAGGGTACATTCAAGATCCTAGTGCAACAGGTGGTGAAACGCATGGGCGGGGCTGTGCCAGTTCAAGATCTTCCGAGGCCGATCATTGAGCAGCACCTGCACCCGCTTGATCTTAGCGCGAGATACCTGAGTGAACCGTGTCCCCTTGGGAAAGAACTGGCGGAGCAGCCCATTGGTGTTCTCGTTCGTCCCTCGCTCCCAGGGCGAAGATGGATGGGCAAAATAGACCCGCATTTTCGTT
>DASYVB010000141.1:0-11882 GCA_036000525.1 Nitrospiraceae bacterium
CCCTTCCGCAAATAACTCACGAAGCAAGTTGGGGACACGATAGGCGACGAAGAAGGCATCTGCCGCAGGCGTCGCGCCAAAAATCCTCGCCAACACCATGTCGCGGACGAAGCCGAGAATCCGGCTGGAGAAGGTGGCCACGCCGACCAAGCCGGCCGCTTTGACCACCGAGCGAGTCTCATCCTGCGCATTCGCTGGAGCTGGGGATACCACAGTAGGATCGGACATGAATCAGGATTCTAGCGGAACAACGCCGGGCAGTCTATCAAGAGGAGGGTTAGCCCGCATTATTCATGAAGGTTCGTCGCGAAAGCATGCAGACGCGAAGCGAGACGGGCACTCGGAGACGTGAAGCCCTGAGGCATACTCGTGCAGTATGTCGAAGGGCTAAACGGCGAGACTGCCCGTCGCAGTCGTGTATACGCGCTTACAGCAGAAGCTTCATGAATCATGCGGGCTATGGCTCCTGAATCAATTCGTCGGATAATTCGTTCGGGTTGTCGCCCGGACGACCGGGACAGATGTCGGCAAGCAGCAGGCCGCATCGTTCGACTCCCTGGCAGAGCCCGCCGACGATATCGCCACACTGTAATCGATCGACAGCAGCCTGGACCACCTGCACCCAATGGTCACGTGAGGCCAGGCCTTCCAGCGCTCGATCCGGCAACACGTAGATCTGTCGTTCCAGAATCGACAGCATGATGAGCACGCCCGTGCGCTCCCGTGTGTGCGACACGGCATGTTGAGAAAACGCGTGTTCGGCTCTGAGCTTTACTTTGTGCCGCATCCGCTCAACGGAGGCGCAGAGACGAATGACCGGCCACAAGGTCCCGAGCCACAGGCCACATCCGTAAGCCACCAGCGTCGCAAGCAGGAGCCAGGCCGCGTTCGAAGCATGCCAACCCCACGGGAGCCAGTGCGATTCAATCGTGAGCAGAGTGGTGAGCACCAAGAGCGCGAGTCCGAGACCGACCCAATGCCGGACCTCGCGATACAGCCCCGAGCGCGCCACGATCATCGGAACGATTTCTGCCTTCGTCCGCCCCTCCGCCGCCTGTACGGCCAGCCGGATCCGCTCCTGTTCCTCAGCGGTCAACTCCAGCCTGTTACCAATTTCCACTGGCGCCTCCTCCTCCGAAATTGCCCCCGCTGCCGCTGAAATCGCCCCCACCGCTGCCGAACGAGCCGCCGCCCCATCCGCCACTGCGACTGCTATACCAAACCCAGTCGTCCCCGCCATGCCGTCCGCGTCCTCTCCCGCCGGCACCGGTCGCACTGATCAACGCGAGCAGCAACAGGGTGACCCCACCGGTAATCAGGGCAGGCACCAGCCAAGGCGCAAGCAATACGGAGAGCCCTGTGCCGGCGACCGGACCGAGGAGGCGATGGACGCTCATGAGGCCCAACCCGGCGATTAATCCAACAATCACCGCCACCACGACCTGTCCCATGGCATCGCTGTCCAGCCCAGGAGCCGTCTTGTCGGAGGCCTGATAGGTTCCCTCAATCGTCTTCAGAATCGCGTCGATCCCGGCGGTCACCCCGCCCGGTGCATCACCGGCACGAAACCGCGGGACGATCTCACTTCTGATAATCTGCGCCGATCGTGCATCGGTCAATGCGCCTTCCAACCCATAGCCGACTTCAATACGAATCTTGCGTTCCTTCATGGCCACCAAGAGTAGGACTCCGTTGTCGGTTCCTTTCTGACCCAGCTTCCACGTCGTCGCGACACGGTGGGAGAAGGATTCGAGCGGTTCCTCTTCGAGGGACGGAATCACGAGCACAGTGACTTGGTTGCTGGTGGTCTCTTCGTGCGCTTTGAGTCGCGCGGTGAGTGATTCGACCGTGTTGGGTGGCAATACGTGGGCGAGATCGACGACGCGCCCCGTGAGTGGCGGCACGTCGAGCGCGAAGGAAAGAGTGGTTAAGGCTGAGGCTAAGGATAAGACGCAGGCGAGGGCGAAGCTGAACGTCTGCTTTCGAGCTCTGCCCCTCAACCTGAACCTCAGCCTCGACCTAGAATTTCACTTCGGTCGGTCTAGCCACAGCCTTTTCATCCGCCACGGTAAAGTTCGGCTTCTCATCCATATGGAGGAGGAACTTGGCCGTCAGGTTCGTGGGGAAATAGCGGACGCCTTTGTTGTATTCCGCCACTTTCTCGATGTAGCGCTTGCGCGCGACGGCAATGCGATTCTCTGTCCCTTCGAGTTGACTTTGGAGATCACGGAAGTTCTGGTCGGCTTTCAGATTAGGGTAATTCTCTGCAATAGCGATGAGGCGGCCCAACGCCGACGTCAATCCGGCTTGTGCTTTCTGAAATTGTTCGAACGCAGCGGGGTCTTTCAACGTCTCGGGCGTCACCTGAATCCCCGTGGCTTGCGCACGCGCCTGCACCACCATTTCGAGCGTATCCTTCTCATGCGCGGCATAGCCTTTGACGGTGGCAATCAGGTTCGGGATCAGATCAGCCCGCCGCTGGTACTGATTGACCACTTCGCTCCAAGCGGCCTTGGTGTCTTCATCTAATCCCTGGAGATTGTTGTAGCCGCATCCTGAGAGTCCTACGAACAGAACCGTGATGGCAATGGTAGCGAATACCGAGATGCGGCTGCCCATGGCGATCCTCCTTCTCGCCTGCGCCAGTCTATAGCGCAGGGTGTCGTTCATGCTATCATGAGCATAATCATTATGATACGGAGGCAAGACCGTCCGATGTCGCTTGAACCCTCTTCACATTTGCCCGGCGGGTTTCAGATCAAGCACCGCACCCTCGGCATCTACCAGGGGAGTGCGATTGAGCTGGCGTTTTGGCATCCCTCATCTGAGATGCCGGAATATGGGCTGTGCCGGTTCGCCACGAAGGAGAAGGCTGAATCGTATCGTACCTACCTCTGTTCCCCTGCCTGCCCGGAGCCGCTCAATGAGCACGACCTCAGCATTGAACCCTACGATCTCGCCGCACACCAGGAACTGGTCAACAACCACCCGCTTCCCTCTGCCTGGGAAACTCCGATCTAGCAGGGTGCTGAAAAAGTCCGCCAGCGTCGTTCTCGCATCGTTCAGACCCTCAACGTACCCCAAGGGTACGCTTCGGTCCTTCACTCGCTGTGGCCTTGCTGAAGGGCCTTTTTGAGCACCCTGCAACTCGCGTCGAACCCTATTCTGTTGACGATGGTATGGCGAAGCAAGGAATTCGCCGGCCTGCTTAGGCGGCGACACCGGTGTTGAGCGAGGATTTGTCCGGCTGATCCGGTGTCTGGGCCTGGACAAAGGCAAGCAGGCGCTTGTTTTCTTGGGCGGCTCGAAGGAACTTGAAGGCGATGCCGCGAGCGCTCACGGAACGGACCATCGCGGCCACTTCAAGAGGGAGTTCACCTTCACTAATCGACAATTGCAGATAGAAGATGTCGTTCATATGGACCTGGGTCTCGCTCTTGATGATACAACCGCCCATCGAGAGATCGAGCACCGTTCCCTCACCGCGGACCTTGCCCCCGGAGAACGAGAGATAGAGTCGCACGGGAATCCGGAGGTGTTCGCGGCGATCGATCGGATGCGTGGAATGGTCCAGCCAAAGATGGGACGCCAGAAAACGGTGACTGCACGATGGACAACGGAATGGCGCCACGAAGAGGAAGGAGGCGAGGTGCTCGCGTGGCGACTGCGGTTGACACCGCAAGAGGCCGTCCTTCTGGCACCGCGGACAGCTCAGGATGCGCCCCATGTCATCTGTTCCTTCTAACAGGCTGCGGAAAAGCTATTGTGGCACGACAAAAATTCAATGGACCTCAGGTCTGGGGCAAAATGGGAGAACACCCAGCAAGATGCTCACATATGACGGTCATTGGCGAAACCGATCGTGTCTTGCTGCCTCACATCGGCAACAAGGCAAATCTCCTTTACCGGGAAGCCTGAGAGCTCGACACCCGTGGAGTGATGCGCCTGACTTGCGGCTCAACCTGGCCGAACGCGTTCGCTCCGGCGATAATCGAATCAAGAGCCATGACACAGTTTCGCCCATCTTCCTTGGCGGCATAGAGAGCTTTGTCAGCGTAATCGATCAGCTCCAAAGGCGTCCGCACTCCAACCGCCGTAGATGAAATGCCGCAACTCATTGTGATCACCAAGCGGGATGCCATTCGCATCCTGACCCCAGCCTCTGTTTCGACACGAATCCGAAGACGTTCCGCCAGGTTAGCGGCTTCAGCCAGCGCGGTGCGCGGAAACAGCAAACAGAATTCTTCTCCCCCGTAGCGGCCGATGATGTCCATCAACCGTAGCCCGGTGCTCAGGCAGTTGGCTACCGCTTGGATGGCTTGATCCCCTACTCCATGTCCAAATTGGTCGTTAATGCGTTTAAATTTGTCGATGTCCACCATCAGGCAGCTCAGTTCGATGCCATGTTTGCGGCTCTCGGCCAACGCCGTCTCAAATTGTGCGTAAAAGGCGCGACGGTTGAGGCAGCCGGTGAGTGGATCTCGAGACGCGAGACGCCCCAGTTCGTCATTTTGTAGTAAAATTTCCGCTTGAGCCGCCTCAAGATCCGCCACGGTTCGCACCAAGGCCGCATTGGATTGTGTCAGTTGGTCGTTCGCGCCCTGGAGTTCTGCCGTACGTTGGTCGACCTGCTTGTTCAATTCATGCAGTTGTCCTGCCACCTCACGTGCAAGATCCCATTTTCGACAGAGTGCGGTGGCAAGTTGCAACACTTCAATGCCGTTAAACGGTTTCTGGAGGATCAACAACTTGTCGGTTCGGCCGATACGTTCTTCGATTTCGTCCCACGGGTGGTCGGAGTATGCCGTACAGATGACCACCTGTAGCTCTGCGTCCGCTTCCCAAAGATGTTCGACGGTTTCCAGGCCATCCCATCCGGGCGGCATCCTCATATCAACAAACGCCACCGCATAGGGTCGGCCTTCATTCCGTGCCAGCTGCACCAAGGTGAGAGCGGCTTGCCCCTGATCGGCGCAGTCCAGTTCGAACCGTTCGATCTCCCGCGAGGGCGGCAAATTACCGAACAACGCCGCCCGCACTTGATCGAAACCCTCATCCCCGGCTTTTGCTTGAAGGATTTTGCGAAAGTCCTCCTGGATGGAAGTGTTGTCGTCGATCAACAAAACCCGAAGGTTTTGATTATTGACATCCTTGGTCATTCTTTTTTCTCTCTTCCCTCGCCAATGGGATAGCCGTCGTCATTGACGACCTCCCGCTCGAGTGTCTTGACTCCGACCAGCCATGAACTCGTGCATGTCGTTGAGGAGGGCCAGGAGATCCTGCGCGCATTTTTGTATGGTCGTCGCATGCTCTCGCTGCCCAGGACTGAGCGGGCTGTCGGACAACAGATTCACCTTGCTGACCAGTTCATTTATGGGCGTGAGGATTTCATGGCTCATGATCGCCAGAAACTCTTCTTTCTGGCGGAACGCTGCCGCGGCATCGTCCTGAGGCTGGTCCTTCACAGTCTCCGCGATTTTCTGGGCGATGTTTTCTTGAAGGCGGTCGTTCGCTTCGTGCAATTCGGCCGTTCGCTGGTTCACGCAAGACGCGAGGCACTCAATCTGCAGATTGAGCGTATTCGTCAGGTTCCATTTCTTTGTGAGCGAATTTGCCAGTTGGACAACCTCGATGCTGTTGAAGGGTTTCAGCAGGATGAGCAGCTTGTCGGTGTTCCCGATTCGGCGACTCACGTCTTCCCATGGATGATCGGCATAGGCCGTGCAGATCACGATCTCGAGGTCAGGCGCGACCTGCCAGAGGTGCTCGATCGTATCGAGGCCGTCCCACCCCGGTGGCATACGCATGTCCACGAAGGCCATCGCGTAGGGCCGGCCCTCTCGCTGAGCACTCTGGACCAGAGCGACCCCCTCTTGCCCCTGATGCGCGGACTCGAGATCGTAGTGCTCCTGTGGCGGGAGACTTGGTGTCTCTCCGAACAAGGCCACCCGCGCCTGATCGAGCAAATCAGAACCTTTCGACGGCACCAAGATCTTGCGAAAATCCTCGTGGATGGACTCGTTGTCGTCGATCACCAGAATGCGTCGATTGTCAGTCGTCTCCTTGTTCGTCATGCAGCAGCATCTGCCAAGGTCAATGGGAGATCGAGCATGAAAGTGGCGCCGCGCCCTTCTCCCTCACTTTGGGCTTGTAGGGTTCCGCCAAGATTCTTGGCGGAGATTGCGGCACTGTGAAGACCAAGGCCATGTCCGGTCTTTCTCGTCGTAAAACCCTGACCAAACAAGCGTGGGAGGTTTTCTGCTGTAATGCCGCCACCGGTATCGGTCACTTCAAATCGCACGGATCCTCTGCGGTCGGTAGGCAACCCAATTCGGACCGTGAGGCAATGCGAGTTCGCCGGATATTCGACCATGGCGTTCTTGGCATTGGTGATGACATTCACCAGAATCTGGAGGACACGATGTCGATCCGTCATGATTGTCGGAACATGGGCATACTCCCGCACGACTTGGATACCGTACTTTTCTGGATCGGGCATCCCTAACAGCAAGGCTTGCTCCATCAGGTCCTCGGTCACCGTCGCCTCACGAACCTCCCCCGCGCGGGCGATATCCTGCTGTGCCATGACCACTTGCTTGATATGGTCGATTTTTTTCACGAGGGAGTCGATTTCGCTCTGGATGGTCTGGTGACTACCGCTCAGGGACTCGGCAACTACGCCCAGATACGAGGGAATCAGCTTGCCCTTCGCATCTTGTGTCAGAAATACCTGTAAATTGTCCTGATGTTCATGAAACATCGAAGCTATTCGGCAGACATCCCCCACCATCGGCTTCTTGAGGGTCTTCAGCAAAATATCAGTCGACACGTTAATGCTAGTCAGTACATTCCCGACATTGTGCAGCACGCTCGACGCCACATCCGCCATACCGGCTTGGCGTGACGCCTGCACGAGTTGCTGATGCAGTTCTTCTCTCTCTGCCTGAGCCTTTTTCCGCTCATTCATCTCGACCTGGAGGCTCGTATTCGTCGTTTCGAGTTCCTGATTCTTTTCCAGAATTTGGAAGCGGGACAACTCCAACTCGCTGTTCGCATCTCGGAGAGAAGAATGTGCTCGATCAAGGTCCGTGACATCGTTGAAGGAGACCAGGGCCCCTCTCACCGTAGACGCATCGTCCATAATCGGCACGGTATTGACAATGAACTTTCGTGAGCCACCATCGGGAAGCCCGAGGAGAAGAGACCTGCTGGCTTGGGGCTGCTTGCCCATGATCGCCTCTGTCCAGGGGTGCACCGACAACGTGTCGGATGACTCAGCAGACCTCCACGATAGAGTACCAAGCTGGAATCCGATCAACGACGTCACCGGTCTTCCTACAGCCTGGCAGAAACCATCGTTCGCCAAGACGATAAGATCCCGCGTATCGATCATGACCACGCCTTGTGTGAGCGCATCCAGTGCAGCTTTCACACGAGTGGGAATAACGGTGGAGGGATCGAGTTGACGGAGGGTGCGTTTCATGAAGAAGAGGTAGCCGACAAATCCCGCGACACTGACAAATGCCAGGAAGCGCACCCACGGGTTCGTGAGGAACCATTGAAGACCGGATACGTTCGTTTGGCGAAACGCAACCTGGAGCATTCCCCACGGTTCGTCGCCGGAAAAGATCGGGACTTGGAAAAAGTCAAGGGTGGATTCTTCCCCGGACGGCTGCACCCAAACTCGCGCATGGTCGCCAACCTGCGCCACGACCGTCCCGCTTTTCAGGAGGAGAGCCAGCGACAAGACATCCGGAATCCGCTTGGCCAAAGTCTCCATCGCAAATTTCACCGTCTCGATCTGTTCACGCTCGGCCAGCGCCGAGTACTGAACCGCCAACGACTCTGCCAAATCACGACGATATTCAAAGACCTGGCGATCGTGGTCTGTCACCAAATCGAAGAGCGAATCGCCCGCCATCATCACACTGACCGTAAGACTGACCAGTCCAAAACTCACCCACACTAACGGCGTCACTCGCATCATGACTTCGGTCTCCTCACGCGGCCCGTCTCTTGCTGCTTGGCCGGCTTGGCCGACGATTCCAACACCCGATCCAGACCGCGGAACTCCTTGGTCTCCTGTGCCTGTTCCTCACGCGCCTTGCAAGTAAGGTGGCGCGCGCGCGTGGAGGTATGACGGTGCCCTCGCGCTGGCTTCATCGCCGCTTTTTTCTTCTGCCTACGTAGGATTCTCCTGGCATAGGCAGGGAGTCCGTACGTTCTTTATTCTCCATGAGAATCTAGCAAGGACGGTGCCATTTCACCCAGTAAATTCCTCTTTGGTGCAGCCGAGTTACAACGATCTTGGTAGGGAGATTCGTTAAGGGATTCGGAATGCGCCTCAGGACGATGTTTTCTGGGTATGATCCTTTGGAGGGGAGCAAGTGAGGGCCGGACGCGACCAGGAGGGCCTGGGAGGATGCTGAAAAAGTCCGCCGGCGTGACCGGAAGGTAAAGGCTGAGACCAAGGCTCAGGTTTAGGCAGATCAGAAGGCCAAGGTTAAGACTGAGGCTGAGTGAGATAGAGACGGAGGGGAAATCCGACCCGTTATCTGGACCCTGATCTGAACCTTGACCTAAGCCTTAACCTTCCTCGAAACCTCGCCCTCATCCTGCTCGCGGGCTAGGCACCGCTTTCACGAATGAAGATGCGGGCGGTCTGCTCCCAGGCTCGCTGGGCGAAGCTGATGCGAGGGTCTTTCACCAGCACGGTCCCTCGCCCGCCATCATCACACTGCCCGTAAGACTGACCAGTCCAAAACTCACCCACACTAACGGCGTCACTCGCATCATGACTTCGGTCTCCTCACGCGGCCCGTCTCTTGCTGCTTGGCCGGCTTGGCCGACGATTTTATCACCCGATCCAGACCGCGGAACTCCTTGGTCTCCTGTGCCTGTTCCTCGCGCGCCTTGCGGTCGTGTTTCTTACGATCTCGTTTGCCCGAACCCAGCACCGGCAGCGGATCGAAGTGGCGCCAGGCCGGCATCGAGACGAGAAAACTTGCCAGCAAGGAGCCGCCGCGCAGAATCCACGCCACGAATCCCGCGGACAAGGCCATCCCTGAGAACGATACCACCCGCCCAAAGAGGTGCGCCCGATGTTCACGCTCTTGCATCGCTCGATCGAGATCGTCGGCCAGCCTGGTCAAACGCTCAGCAAGTTTGTGACCCACGGCCAACATTTTCTTGACCGGAAGCGAGAGCGGCTCCAGCGGAAGGACCGACGGCTCCTCGATCACGATGTCCGGCTGCTCCACCCTGGCGAACTTTCGGCTCGGCATCGCTACTCGCTTCACTGGTTCGTCGATTGCGCCCACCACCGTAACCAGCACTGGTGGTGGCAACACAGGTGTCACACCACCGACCGGGGGCGGCCCAGGAGGGCCCGGCAGAGGGACGGGGACAGGAATGGGTACGGGACCTGGGCCCGGGGGCGGGGGAGGCGGGGGGGGCGGGGGGGCAAACGGCGTAACCGTGAAAGTAAACGTCGTCGCCCCAATCGTGCCCCCAGCACCATCGCTGACTGTGAAGGTGAAACTGTCGCTCGCGCTTCCGGCTCCGCTGTGGACGAACACCAGTCGACCCGCATTGATGTCCGCTTGCGTGAAGCTCGTGATCGCCACGCCGGGGGCGGTGGTCAGTTCAAGTCGGCCATTGATGGGCGCAGTCGTCACCGTGTAGGTCAGCTGGTCCGGCGTGTTGTCCGCGTCCGTCACTTGCAATTCACCTGATGTAATTAGATCGGTCAATCCTTGGACGACCGTCGAGCCCCCGTTCGTAGCGAGACTCGGGACGCTATTGACGGGGGTCACCGTGATCCCAAACGTGGTCGCCCCGATGCTGCCCCCTGCACCGTCACTGACCGTGAAGGTAAAGCTGTCACTGGCCGTGAGCGAACCATTGTGGACATAGATGACCTGACCCGCGTTGATCTGGGCCTGCGTGAAACTGTTGATGGCCACGCCTGGAGCAGTGGTCAGCTCAAGTTGCCCATTCACCGGTCCCACGGTCACCGTATAGGTCAGTTCCGCGGGCGTATTGTCCACATCGGTGACCTGCAGCTCAGTGGTGGTAATGGAGTCCGTCCCACCTTGAACCACGGTGGAGCCGGTATTAGCAGCAAGCCCCGGCACATCGTTGACCGGCGTGATGGTCACATCGAACGTCTCATCGGTCGTCGTCGTGCCGTCGTCCACCGTGACGGTGATCGTCACCGGGCCGCCAAACTGGTTCAGCGCCGGCACCGCTTCGATCGTCCAGTTGCCGCCGCCCAGATTTACCAAGGTCAGGTTGCCGTTGGGGATGAGGGCCGGATTGCTGCTCACCGCCGTGACCGTCAGCGCGCCCACCGCCGTCTCCACATCGCCCACCGTGAAGGCCAGCGCGCCCGTCGTACTGTCTTCGGCGATCGTCTGATCGGCCAGCGCCGTGATCGTGGGCACATCGTTGACCGGCGTCACCGTGATCGTCACCGTCTGGGTCGCGCTATTGACCGCCCCGTCGTTCGTCACCACGGTGATCGAGCGGTTGCTCGTGGTCGGCGTGGCGCTCGTGTTGTTGTAGAGAATGCCCTGCAGGATCGTCTGATAGGTCGCCGTCGTGGCCGCGCCCGTGATCTGGAGCAGCCCCGACGCACTCGTGTAGGTCACCGTCAAGCCCGCTCCGGAGGCCGCCGTCGTCGCCGCCGCATTGAGCGAGAGCGACTCCTCCGCATCGCCATCGGGCCGCGCCGTGAGCGTCACCGTCAACGCGCTCAGGTTGGCCGAATCCACATCGCTCAGCGTCCCCACCGGCGCGATCAGCACCGGCGTCTGCTCGGTGAACGCCGTGGTCACATCCTGACCCGCCCCGCCTGCGTTCAGATCCACCACCGGCGCATCGTTCACCGCCGCCACCGTGATCGCCACCGTGTCGCTATCGGTCGCACTGTTCGTATCGGTCGTGGTCACCGTCAGCGTATCCGGCCCGTTGTAGTTGAGCGTGCCTTGGTAGGACAGCGTCGCCAAGGTCGCGTTGAGATCCACCTCACTGCCACTTAACGTCAGCGTGGTGGTGCCGTTCGCCCCCGCGCTGATCGTCGCCCCGCCACTGAGCGTGACCGTCACTGTGCCCTGCGTGACCCCCAGCTGCACCGTGCTCAAGTTGCCGTCCACATCCGTGACACTGATTCCGCTGATCGCCAGCGCCGTATCCTCGTTGACCACTTGCGCAGCTGGCACCGTGTTCACCGGCGCATCGTTCACCGGCGCCACGGTCAGCGTCACCGTCTGCGTGGCGCTCGGCAGCGCGCCATCAGTGGCCACCACGGTGATCGTGCGGTTGCTCGTGGTCGGCGTGTCGCTCGTGTCATTGTAGAGAATGCCCTGCAGGATCGTCTGATAGGTCGCCGTCGTGGCCGAACCCGTGATCGAGAGCACCCCGGTCCCGGCCGTGTAGGTCACCGTCAAGCCCGCCCCGGAGGCCGCCGCCGTCGCCGCCGCATTGAGCGAGAGCGACTCCACCGCATTGCCATCGGGCCGCGCCGTGAGCGTCACCGTTAGCGCCGTCAGGTTGGCCGAATCCACATCGCTCAGCGTCCCCACCGGCGCGATCAGCACCGGCGTCTGCTCGGTGAACGCGGTGGTCACATCCTGGCCCGCCCCGCCTGCGTTCAGGTCCACCACCGGCGCATCGTTCACCGCCGTCACCGTCAGCGTCACCGTCTGCGTGGCGCTCGGCAGCGCGCCATCAGTGGCCACCAGGGTGATCGTGCGGTTGCTCGTGGTCGGCGTGTCGCTCGTGTCATTGTAGAGAATGCCCTGCAGGATCGTCTGATAGGTCGCCGTCGTGGCCGAACCCGTGATCGAGAGCACCCCGGTCCCGGCCGTGTAGGTCACCGT
>DASYVB010000142.1:0-7740 GCA_036000525.1 Nitrospiraceae bacterium
GCCAGTCTCACGCAATGACTCCTTTCCCTTCTCGACGAATTCATGACCGCGCTCAACAGCGTTGTCCAACACGTCGGCGCCGTGATCGACGACTTCATCGAGTTCATCTTTGGCGCGTGCTGCATAGTCTCGAAGGAACCCGCGCATCTGCGCGCCCGACTGTGGCGCGAAGAGTAACGCGATACCCGCGCCAACCAGCGCTCCGGTAATAAATGCCGATACGTTGCTTGATGCATGTCTGTCCGATGATCCCATTGTATCCACCTCCTTCAATTTAGCTGGTATCCTGTCTTAAGGTATCCGCACCTCTCGCTGAGACGAGTAGCTGCCGAGCGCTGTCCGACTAAGCCCTCGGTAGCGACCCGCAGACGATCACTGAGACAATGACTACTGCCCCATCGAACCGGGCTTGCCTGAGTCGAGAGGGGAGTCAGTCCTACGGCCGGCGTCATTCCCGTGCTCGGCATCAGTTTCGTGGAGCGAATCGCGGCCGCCTTCATTTCCGTTACCGGCATCAGTTCCTCGGGCCGAGTCTCCCGTCTGCTTGGTGGTTTGATCAGTACTTTGATCGGTACGCAACCGCACATCTTTTCCGTCCTGCCCCTTGACGAACGAGTTATCGCCTTCGACGCTCAACCCTTCGCCCTTGCTCGTCTTGCCGCCCTCTGAATGGCCCCCCTTCAGCTTATCTTGATCGCCCATCTTCTTTTGACCAGCTTGAACGTCTTTTCTCTCAGATTGGCCAGCTTTCATTTCGTCTTTAGCCGAAGCCGCATTACCTGCCCGCGCGGCATTGGACAGACCCAGGCACAGCAAGAAACTACAAGACATGACACCGACCACTTTTGAGATAGATACGATGGGAAGCCTCCTCAGTTAGATGTAAACATGATGTAACCACAGCGTTGATGTAACGGTACGCTCCCCGGAAACTTTTCGGACCTGGGAAATTTACTAGTTTTTGGCGACCAGTCCCTTAGCTGGGAACGAGACGAGAGGTTGCGCGGGATACCGGCGCCACAGAGCCCTCGGTCCTACGGCGTGAGCTGGGTTGGCTTCGCGGTCGAATCTTAGTGTGAATGGACCGCTCGTTGACCTCGTCGAAAGCCTGATTCCTGTGCTGGTTGACACCGTCGTGGGAAGGTTCCTCGTCATGGCCTCTGGGGGCTTCCCTAACGCGCGGCGGGGATTCACAATGTAAAGAATAAATGAAGTAAGCTGGCACTCAGCGAGTCGACGGCTTGCTAGGGGGTTCATTTGAGCCACCTGGCTTCGTTTTCTCCGTTGCAGGAGGAGCCGTTTCCGGGTCGATCGCCATTTTGGGATCGACATTGGGGGGACTGATTGCCGAACGGGGATCAGGAATCGTCTTTGGGCGTCGTTCAATACCTGGATCTATACGTGAAGGAGGAGGCGTACTTAATCCTTGAGGATTGTCAGGGCGTGATTCTAAAGGGTGAGGGGTAGGAGTGACATCTGCCGGCCAGGCCGCGGAATGCCAAAAGGCTACTGTCAAGGGTACAAGCAAGAGAAAGACCATAGTTGTTCCCGCAGCCCTCATCACTATTACTGAGAGACGGTTTCATTGTTCTTCGCAAAGACACACGATTGATCCTCTCCTGGAACTCCGTATGTTCTAGAATCTAGAATACTGGGGTGAGACAGCTCCGAATACTAGAAGAATCCCTGGGTTGTTTGAAGGCGATAGGGGAGGCACCCCAACCCAGCCCTTGCGCACTTTTGTTTTCTTTTGCCCCTAGGGTCTTGCCCAGTATCTATGGAGCCTTAGACGGTACACAGTGAGTGCGAGTCGATATTAACTCCTAACCAGAGAGGGTAAACACCAGAGGGAGGGTGGACCATGGCACAGGACAGGATCTTAGAACCATCATCCACGCGCGTCGATATCGGACGAGTGGTCAAGGACGGTCACGGACGGATCTTGGCATTACATCATCTATATCTCGGTTCTCCAGCTGATTCACGGCAGGCTATCGTTACACAAATCCTTCACCAACTCGTATCGCACCTTGAACTCGAAGAGGGCCTCCTATTCCAGGAGATCCAGAAGTCGGGATCACAGGGCCGAGAGCTCATCGGGGCCGCCGAGCTGGAACACGAAGAAATTAAAGCGATGATCTATACATTGCAGCAAGCTGAAGCGGACGACGACCAGGCATGGGATGAGTTCTTCGGGGATATGATGCAGTCGGTCCGGACTCTCTTCGTGAACGAAGAACGTGACCTCTTGCCACTCGTCGACCGCTCGTTGGATGCATGACCATTACCAAACGGTCGCGTGCGATAAAGAGTCCGGACTTGTTTAAGGGATTGTCGGTAGGAGGACGCATCGCCGTCCGTCTGGATGACCAGGGACAGTTGTCAAAGTCATGGAAACGACCGTTCCGGAATTGTCAACCCCTGAGAAGCAAGGCGATCAACCACGACTTATCTGACCCGGTAACCACCGTGAGTGAAGGCGAACGCATGCCACGCATTTGGAATGGCACACCCAGGCGAACGAATCTGATTTTACTGGCTTTCATGTTGTGGGGAGTGCCTATGGCGCAGTCACAAGACAGCCTTGAGGACTTGCAGAAGAGAAAAACGATTGCGGAAGCAGAGAAGGAGGCTATCCAAGCGGAGATTGCAGGCGATGAGGCTCGGAAGAAACAATCCGAATTGGTTGCTCCGCTCGATCCAGTAAAGAAGGCGAAAGATGATGTAGTGGAAGCAGCCAACTCGGCCGAAGCGACAGCGGATGTCAAGAAGGCACAATCCGACGCCCAGAGCCTTTGCACGCAATGTATTCAAGCCGCTCAAGAGGAGGTGAAAAAATGTCTCGATGGGGCCATTAGTCAAGAAGATAAGAAGTCTTGTCTGGAGAAGCAGGAAACACGAACGAAGACTTGCTCGAACGGTGAGTGCAAAATTGGGAGAGCGCAGAGGTAGTAAAGGTGACGTCCCCGCGCCGATTTACGTCCCCGTCCCGGTTGAGAATGATTGATCACGGATTCTCGACCTTGAGGATCTTCAGCTGCACCACGACGGGTTTCCCCGCAAGCGGATGGTTGTAATCCAATACAACCATCGTGTCCAATACTTCTGCCACAGTAGCGAAATCGCCCAGGGCATTCTGCACGATAGCTCCCTCTTTCGCTCCAGGCGGCAGAAGAGTTTTTTGAACAATCATTTTTTTCTCAGCAGTATAAGTGCCAAAACCTTCCTCTGGGCTCAATTCAACCTTCTTTTCCTCTCCTGGTTTCATTCCGACTATTTCTTGCTCCAACGCTGAGACGATCTCGTGCCGACCTTGAATAAACTCGCTAACATTGCCGTAATCGATCCCGGGCGAGTTGGGAACGGTGGCCACATACTGGAATGTGACTAACGAACCTTCCAGGACCCGCGAACTTTCCGCCTCGGGAGAACGAGAACTTGCTTGTGGAGACTTAGCTCCAACGAGGTATCCCCCAAAAAGCATCATGCAAGCGAGACTGAACATGAGACTCGCTTTTGTAAGGTCGAATCGTCTCATACAAGCCTCCTTCTCGAAACCGGAGAGTTGGGTTGATTCATAATCACGATTCCTGCCGATTAGGAGGCCTAGAGGCAGAGGGGGGCTGTTCGTGCGATCCATCGGCTCCACCTCTTAATCTGGGTCAGGCTACCCATTCTCACCGACGGACGGGCAGATCAGAAGTTCTGCCTCTCTGAGACAAGCCAACCCATCGAAGAATGGATCGCCAGAGCCATCTCGCTTTAGCATGTCGTAACGGTGGGCTGCATGCCCGCATGATGCCGGATCGTAGGAGAGGCATCAGATACCGTGGCATATCTTCCTCCTTTCCCACCATGAGGCGGCGAGGCAGCGAACGCCTGTTTTCTGCCTAACGCTCGACCGATTTCTAGCGGTTACGCAGAATGGTCTCGTCGGTCATGTCGCCGCACTGAATGCAGCGCCTGGCCCAATATCCTGTCCCGATTTGCCCGATATCCAGAGCCATGCAATGCTCATCCACTAGCAAACCCCCGCATCGCCAACACGCAACCGACCGGTGAGCAGGATACGTAACCGATACTTGAGAAGGAGTCGTTGTGGTGCTCATAAAGCCCTCCATTCCACCGTGATGATCGGTTATGCGGTTCCGAGCCCTCACACTTGTTGTCGGTAACAACGCAGCTGTTCTTGAGTCTGCATGAGAACAACCCCCAGTAATACTAGAGAAAACCCTAGATCTGACAAAGCTCCCTACGCCTGGGGGAACCTCTAGTTTTCCTCCATGCAGCACACGACTAAATTATTATTGTTGCCCACTCTGGATTTCGCCTGCGCCATCCGTGAGTTCGAGTTTCAAGGTCACGACCTGTTTCGAGTTTTCCTATCAGAAGGCGACACCATAAAGTTTCGCAATTATGTCGATGCACAGAAAGGAATCGATTATGACCAAGTATGGCCAGGGTGCACAGCGATCGGTCAAGAGGGCGATGCATAAACTGAAAGAAGGTAGTTTAAAGAGCGGGAAGAGTGGCGAGCGAGTTAAGAGCAGAAAGCAAGCCATTGCTATTGGACTTTCGGAAGCCAGGCGCAAAGGGGTACAGGTGCCTACCAAATAAATTCCTGACTATGGCGGTAGGCCGTACAACTGTTCGATTCATAGGAGGCCACATCATGGAGACGCAAGACTGCGGCAAGAAAGCCGTACATCTGTTGGCGTTCGGAGCCCTCGTCGTCACGCTGGCGACTGCATTCAGCTTCCCGGTTCAAGCACGGGACAAGAGTGGCGTCTTGAAAGCCAGCGATCTCATCGGCATGAACGTGCAAGGCACTGACGGCAAAAAGCTGGGGGACATTAAAGACTTGATCATTGACCCTGAGGAGGGTGGTGTCGAGTACGCCGTGCTCGAATGCGGAGGATTTGCCGGAATCGGAGACAAGCACTTTGCCGTACCTTGGGAAGCACTGCAGCTGGATCAAACGAACAAAAAGCTTTCGCTGGATGTACCAAAAAGGATCTAAATAGTGCGCCGGGTTTTGACAAGAATAACTGGCCGGATCTGAGTCTCGAACAGGTTGACATTTACGAGTTTTACGAGGTTCCCCAACCTGATCGAAACCACAGCGTACGACCCAAGCGATAGTGAGCATGCCCGAGGACCGGGTTTGAATCAGATCCTCGGGCATACGCGGAAGGCCAACTCGGAACGACGTGGGCCTGGCCCAGACTTATTACCAGTATTTGCGCGTAGGGATGCCGCCGACACGACTAGCCGTATGAGTCCGCACAGGCGAACGACACAACTAGACCGAATAACGCCTGGACATCATTCGGACCCTAGGCCACCCATATTCTATATTCTATCCATGACCTGCGTGAAACACTCTGGACAGTAGGTATGAGTGAGAAGGCCATCGGCCGGATTCTCGCCGTATGTCTGTCGATACGTCCGCTGCGTGACCCAGCGCTCACAATCAAGGGAAGCACCAGTCTCGTCTTGAAGGAGTCCGCAGACACAGCAGACGGGGAGCATCGACGTCTCTCTCCCGGATGCGGACGACGCCTCATGAATGATTTGAGCGAACAGAGTTTCCACTGCCATAGACCTTCCTCTATCTTTCAGGGTTCAATCACCGTCAGTTAGAGAACAGCAACGCCGTGAAGTGCTGTACCTTTCGATAAATAAGACAGTACAGCTGTTTTTGGCACTGGGAATATCCCTAGCTCTACCGAAGTACCATCGAATCTAACGATGCCATGGCGATATCCCTGAATCCTCCTTCAACTACTATAGGGACAGTCTTGCTCGACGATTCAGGAGGACTGCACGCCTAATCTGAAGTTAGCGCCCTATATTTTCGTGCTTTCGCTTCCACCGAAAATAGGCCATCTCTAAGACTTGGAAATGGTTATCAATGAAGTGGAATTCCACCTCATTTAGTGCCCTGTCCTGATACAATACGTGGCGCAAGGCCACGGCACATTTTCCAAATTCCCTGAGCTGGTTGTCCGTTTCGTTTTGATCTTTCGCCTCCGCCACCTCACGAGCTGGTTGAGCGACTGGGGTTTCAACAGCCATACGTCATCTCCTTCTTTCTTCTTTCATAGTTCAATCTTAAGAGACCAGCCACGCAACGAGGTGCTGATCCTAAGAGGAACATACTTCCGCGCCGCCGTTTCGGATACTAGGACCCGCCCCAGTTCCGCTCGAATAACGTATTAGCGGCAATACAAAGTGGTCGCGCTGATCGGGCTTGTGTGCAACGGAGATGCATGAGGGAGGGCCGTTGGGGGCTGGAAGAGTTGTGTCTACCCCCCACACGGCGCATGCGAGGCTGGCAGCAGCAACGGCAGGGTATTTCCTTGTGACTTCGATGGTATGTCACCCTTGAAGACGAAATTTCGGGGCAAGCTCAGTATCGAGGGCTGCACCTAAAATTTTGGGATGCGCAACGTTTTGCTGACCATCAAGGTTCCGGATAGGACGAACAGCAAGACTAATGGGTGCAGATCCCAGGGTCCGATGGTCCAGGCGCCCCAGTATATGTTTTCGCCTAGCCGGCCCTGCCAAGCGGCCAGAGCCAGTATGCCGGACAGCAGCACGCTCGTGGGAATAGGTGTGCCTTCGAAGTAGGCCACCGCGTCCCCGCCCTCCGAGAGGCTCTCGGCTGTCACGTTAAACCGGGCCAATCGGCTCACTCCGCAGCAGACAAAATAGAGCAGCGCTATCCAGTCCCACCCTCCGCGCAAGCCTGCGGCGAATCCAAGTGCCGCTGGAGCGACCCCAAACGAAATGATGTCCGCGAGCGAATCCAATTCGCGCCCGAGCGCAGAATGCTTGCGCCGCCATCGTGCGATGCGGCCATCGAGCGCGTCGAAGACCAGGGCCGCCGGCGCCAAGGCCGCGGCCACGAAGAAATGGTCCACCGACGTGCTCCCCACATAGATCATGCTGAACAACACGGCCCCCATCCCGCAGGCTGCATTAGCCAGGGTGAAAAAGTCGGCCAAGCGAAACTCGCGAATCATCGAGAAGTGTTTAGGGGAAGATGGACTAATCATCGTCGGGATGAGCGTCGTCTTCGGTGTCTTCTGACGAACCTGATCAATCATGCCTTCCAACCACATTATGAACCGAAATTCGCTCGGCCAGTCGTCCACCATGAATTTCTGTAACTGTTCTTCCGCGTCAATGAACATCATCTTGTCGTGAGCCCTCTCTCCTGGGGTCAACGCCTTGAGGCGTTCTTCACGATGTTGCGCGGTCGCCACAACAATGACCGTGTCATTGACCTGCAGCCCATCTGTGAGGAAGCTGGTCACCGATTCCGTCAAAAACGTGTCGTCTTGGTAAAACTGCACGGAATGGCCTTGTCTACCTTGCATCCTCTTGGCAGCACTAGGGAGGATTGAGGCTGACCTCTTTTTCAAAGCCGGGAAGGAATGCCTTGAAGAAGGCGTTTTTAACCAAATTGACGACGGTTTGCCACGTGCTGGTCTGGGGGTTCTCCAGGGCGCCTGATACATCTGTCCGGGTTGCGACTTCCTCCCGTGGTTTGTTTTCAAGCAACCTGGCCACGCCCCCGACCAGGCCTTCGTAGAGCTTGTGAAATAGGCTTTTCTCTTTATCCTGCCGAGCATCGTACACCTTCAAGTCCCTGAAGAGCGGTTTGATATAGCCCTCCACTCGGCCGTTCTTGACGCTCAACTCGGAATACAGCGAAAACAGGCCGGCGGTTAC
>DASYVB010000143.1:0-8137 GCA_036000525.1 Nitrospiraceae bacterium
CTTCCCTTACGGCATCGCGGTCGACGTCAGAGGAAGTGTGTTTGTCGTCGATAGCGGAAACACCCGGGTCGAACAGTTCATGCCGGCGGACGAGGGGAGCGAACGGCTCCGGGATGACGCTGAGACAGCAGCAGAGCTGACGCAGGAATCTGAAAGTCTCAAGTCATAAAGTCGTCAAGTTCTTAAGGTCTGAAAACTTTCAGGTGGTATCGACTGAGACTTTCAGACATTCGGACGTAATGACGGAGCGATAATGTTAGATAATGAACTACGCTTAGGACTGACTTACGATGACGTCGTGTTGGTTCCGGCCAAGTCTCAGGTCTTGCCGACCGAAGTGGACATGCGCACGAGGCTTACTCGCCAAATCAAGATCAACATTCCCATTATCAGTTCGGCCATGGATACTGTCACCGAGTCCCGTTTGGCCATCGCCATAGCCCGCGAAGGCGGCCTCGGGATCATTCATCGAGTGTTGTCGCCGGTGGATCAGGCGACAGAAGTGGACCGGGTTAAGAAATCCGAGAGCGGCATGATTCTCGATCCGATCACAATTTCGCCCGATCAAACGATTCGCGATGCCCACGAATTGATGGCGAAATACCGGATCTCCGGGATTCCCGTCACGAAAGACAAGAAATTGGTCGGAATTCTCACGAATCGCGATCTGCGGTTCGAAACCCGGATGGATTTGAAGGTCTCGCAAATCATGAAGCGAGACAAACTGATCACGGCGCCCGAAGGGACGAGCTTGGAAAAGGCTCGCGAGGTGTTGCACGAGCATCGGATCGAAAAGCTTCCGGTCGTCAACAAGCATTTCGAGCTCAAAGGGCTTATTACCATCAAGGACATCGAAAAACGCATCATGTATCCCAACGCATGCAAGGACGGACATGGCCGGCTCTGTGTGGGTGCGGCTGTGGGTGTGGGGCCGGAGACGGAAGATCGCGTGGCGCGGCTCAAGAAGGTCGGGGTAGACGTAATCGTGGTCGATACCGCTCACGGGCATTCGCAAGCGGTGCTGGATACGGTCAAGATGATCAAGAAACGTCATCCGGACCTTGAACTGATCGCCGGGAATATTGCCACCGCCGAGGCGGCGAAGGACCTCCTTCGGGCAGGCGCCGATGCCGTGAAGGTGGGTGTGGGGCCTGGCTCTATTTGTACGACCCGTGTCGTCTCTGGGGCCGGGATGCCCCAGCTGACGGCGATTGCCGATTGCGCAAAAGTCCTTGCGGGCAACGGAGTCCCGATCATTGCAGACGGCGGAATCAAGCATTCAGGCGATATCACGAAGGCCTTGGCAGCGGGCGCCTCCTCGGTGATGCTCGGCGGACTCTTGGCAGGTACGGAAGAATCGCCGGGGGAAACCGAATTGTACCAAGCCAGGACGTATAAGGTGTACCGCGGCATGGGCTCGATCGGGGCGATGGAACGCGGAGGCGGAGATCGGTACGGGCAAGGCGGGCGTCCAGCGCAGAAGCTGGTCCCGGAGGGCATTGAAGGGCGCGTCCCCTACAAGGGGAAACTCTCGGCCGTCATCTACCAATTGATCGGCGGAGTGAAGTCCGGCATGGGCTATTGCGGGTGCAAGACGATCTCTGACTTACAGCAGAAGGCCACGTTTATTCGGCAGACGGTCGCAGGTCTCCGCGAAAGTCACGTGCACGATGTGATTATCACGAAGGAAGCGCCGAATTACCGGATGGATTGGGAATAAGCGCCGTGAGGCGTCAGGCGTGAAACGTTAGGCGAGTATGCACGCAATCTGATCAGATCCGTGATCCAATCAATCACTCCTTACGCCTCACCCCTCACAGCATCAACATGGAACTCTGGCACAATAGAATCCTGGTCCTCGATTTCGGGTCACAATACACCCAACTGATTGCACGCCGGATTCGCGAAGCCCAAGTCTACTCGCAAATTCTTCCCTGCACCGTTCCCTTGGCGACCATTCTCGCCTATCGCCCGCAAGGCATCGTGCTGTCGGGTGGCCCATCCAGCGTGTATGAAAAGAAGGCACCGAGCGTTCCCAAGGAACTCTTCGACCAAGGGATCCCCATTCTCGGTATTTGTTACGGGATGCAGCTCGTGACGCATCTCTCGGGCGGGGAGGTGGCCAAATCCAAGTACCGGGAGTACGGCCGGGCAGATCTCACGATCGACGACCACAGCAATCTCTTCAAGGGCATCGGCACAAACGGTACGACCGTCGTCTGGATGTCGCATGGAGACCGTATTGAACGGATGCCGCCGGGCTTTCGATCCATCGCGCATACCGGCAATTCACCAATTGCCGCCATGAAGCGCGACGATCACAAGCGCCGGATCTATTGCCTCCAGTTTCATCCGGAAGTAGTTCATACGCCGGAAGGGACGACGCTGCTCCGTAATTTCGTCTACGACATCTGCGGTTGTCAGCCGACCTGGACGATGCAATCGTATATGGATACGGCGGTGCAGCAGATTCGCGAGCAAGTCGGCAAGGGGCGAGTGATCTGTGCCTTAAGTGGCGGAGTAGACTCGTCAGTGGCTGCTGCGTTGACCCATCGGGCCATCGGCGACCAGCTGACTTGTATCTTCGTAGACAACGGCGTTCTGCGGGCGGGCGAGCGTGATCAGGTGGAGAAGACCTTTGCCTTGCAGATGCACCTCAATATGCGGATTCTCGATCGGACCAATCAGTTTCTGGCCGGCCTCAAAAATGTGACGGATCCTGAACGGAAGCGGAAGATTATTGGCCGGCAGTTCATTAAGAATTTCGAAGAGGAATCCAAGAGGCTCAAGGGCATCAAATATCTTGTCCAAGGCACCCTATATCCGGACGTGATTGAAAGTGTAAGTTTCAAGGGCCCGTCGGCCACCATCAAGACGCATCACAACGTCGGCGGGTTGCCGGCCCGTATGAAGATGAAGCTCATTGAACCGCTGCGAGAACTCTTTAAGGATGAAGTTCGCGTGCTGGGGAAGGAACTGGGTCTGCCGGATGAGATCATCTGGCGTCAACCGTTCCCAGGGCCTGGCCTGGCCATCCGGGTGCTCGGGTCCGTCACCAAAGAGCGTTTGGCGATTCTTCGAGCGGCGGAAACGATTGTCGATCAGGAGATCAGGAGCGCGGGGCTCTATCGCGAAATCTGGCAGGCGTTTGCGGTGTTGCTCCCGATTCGAACCGTCGGAGTGATGGGCGATCAGCGGACGTATGAGTATGTGATCGCGATCCGTGCGGTCACGAGCTTGGATGGCATGACGGCCGATTGGGCCAAGATTCCGAATGACATGCTGGGCAAGATGTCGAACCGGATCATCAATGAAGTGAAGGGCGTGAACCGGGTGGTCTACGACATCAGCTCGAAGCCGCCGGCCACGATTGAGTGGGAATGAGACGCTAATCGTGAATCGTTAACCGCAAGAAGGATTCTAGCGATTAACGTTTAACGCATAACGTTTAACGAGATGGAAATCAGGCTTCAAAAAATCATTGCCGGAACCGGATTGGCTTCACGGAGAAAAGCCGAGGAGTGGATTGCTTCCGGGCGCGTAACCGTCAACGGCAAAGTTGTGACGGAACTCGGCACCAAGGTTGATCCGGATCGCGTCCACATCAAGGTGGACGGCAAGCACCTGAGTTCCACCCAACCGTATGTCTATCTGTTGCTGAATAAGCCGAAGAATGTGATGTCGACGTTGAATGATCCGGGAGGCAGGCCGACGGTGAAGGATTACCTTCGCGGGATCTCGGTGCGGGTATTTCCCGTCGGTCGTTTGGACTTCGACAGCGAAGGGTTGATGCTCCTGACCAATCACGGCGACTTGGCTCAGACGCTGCTCCATCCCCGCTACCATGTGCCGAAGACGTATCTCATCAAGGTCAAGCAGGTTGTGACGGATGAACATATCCGGCAGTTAGAACAGGGTGTGCAACTGGAAGACGGCATGACCAGTCCGGCTATCGTCAAGAAGGTCAAAAAGGCCAAGCAGAACTCTTGGCTCGAAATGACGATCCGCGAAGGGCGTCAGCATCAAGTGAAGCGTATGTTGGAAGCGGTCGGTCACCCGGTCTTGAAGCTGACGCGGATCAAGATGGGTCCGCTCTCGTTGGGAGGTCTGGCATCCGGGGAGTTCAGGTATCTGACCGACCGTGAAGCGAACGCGTTGCGCGAGCTTGCGGAACAGAAGCTCGCCTCAACAGAGGACACGGAGAAGCAGGCCCCACGTCCAAAAAGGCCGGTCAGTCGGGTCGGATGGGCCCGTTCCAAGAAAGCGAAGGTGGCATGAAGGTCAGAACTCATCGGTGCGGGGAACTCACCAAAGCCGCTGTCGGGCAGACCGTCGTCTTGAACGGCTGGGTCCATGGGCGACGCGACCACGGCATGGTCATGTTCATCGATCTGCGGGATCGAACCGGGATCACGCAGGTGGTGTTTAACGCCGAGCGTAATGCAGCGGTGCATCAAGCCTCCCACTCCTTGCGGAGCGAGTGTGTCGTGTCGGTGACGGGCCAAGTGATGGCCCGTCCTGAAGAGTCTAAGAATCCCAACCTGCCCACTGGCGAGATCGAAATTTTCGTGGATGCCGTCGAGATTCTGAATGATTCGAAGACACCGCCGTTCGTGATCGAAGACGATGCCGATGTGACGGAGTCGATCCGGCTGAAATACCGCTACCTGGATCTTCGGCGTCCAAAGATGCAGCGGCTCTTGAGCCTCCGACATGACATCATGCAGGCCGTCCGTGGATTTCTGAATGCGGAACGCTTCCTTGAAGTGGAAACGCCGATTTTGACCAAGAGCACGCCGGAAGGTGCGCGTGACTATTTGGTGCCGAGCCGAGTGAACCCCGGTCAATTCTACGCGCTTCCTCAGTCGCCGCAGCTCTTCAAGCAGGTGCTCATGGTGAGTGGAGTAGATCGCTACTATCAGATCGCGCGCTGCTTCCGCGACGAGGATCTGCGCAACGATCGGCAACCGGAATTTACACAGATCGACGCTGAACTGTCCTTTGCCGACCGCGAGCAGGTCATGAACTTGATGGAGCAGATGATCGTCACGGTGTTTCGTGAGGCGGGCGGTGTCCAACTGTCGACTCCATTCCTGCGCATGACCTATGCCGAAGCGATGGGCCGCTACGGATCGGACAAGCCGGACCTGCGCTTCGACATGCCGCTGCATGACGTCACCGCCTTTGCGACGGCGAGTGAGTTCAAGGTATTCAGGGAGGCGGCGACCAAAGGCGGGATCGTGAAGGCGCTGATCGTGAAGGGTGGAGCGGCCACACCGCGAAGCCGGATCGATTCGCTCGGCGAGATAGCCAAGAGTTTTGGCGCGAAGGGGCTCGCCTGGCTCAAGATCACGGCAGAGGGGCAGCTTGAGTCTGTGATCGCCAAGTTCCTGGATGCGAAGGCTTTCGCGGCTGCCCTTCCCGACGCCAGGCCAGGCGATTTAGTCCTCTTCGGTGCCGACAAGGCCGCCATTGTCCACGACGTGCTGGGCCGCATCAGGCTATTGCTGGGTGAAGAGCTGAAGCTGATTGATACAACTGCCTGGAAGCCGCTGTGGGTCGTTGAGTTTCCCTTGCTGGACTATTCGCCGGTAGAGAAGCGGTACATCTTCATGCACAATCCTTTTGCCGCGCCGATGGACGAGGATGTGGCGTTCCTGGACTCGGAGCCGCTCAAAGTACGGGCGAAGGCCTATGATATGGTGTTGAACGGAAGCGAAATCGGTGGTGGGAGTATCCGGAACCATCGGAGCGATATCCAGCTGCGCATACTCGACTTGCTCGGCATCAACAAGGATCAAGCGCAGGCGAAGTTCGGTTTCTTGCTCGACGCGCTCGACTATGGGGCGCCTCCGCACGGCGGGATTGCCTTCGGGCTCGATCGGCTCATCATGCTATTGGGGGCGACTGATTCGATCCGCGACGTGATCGCATTCCCCAAAACGCAACGGGCACAGTGTCCGCTGACCGATGCGCCGTCTGCAGTCAGTGCCGATCAGCTAAAGGAATTGCGCATCAAGCTCGATCTCGTCGAGTAGGGAGGAGTCACCGCCCTATGGCAGGCAATTCGTTTGGTCGCATATTTACCGTCACGTCATTCGGCGAGAGCCACGGGCCTGCTATTGGTTGTGTCGTGGATGGCTGTCCTCCCGGCCTGGCCCTCTCTGTCGATGACATCCAGCAGGACCTCGATCGGCGCAAGCCAGGCACGTCGCGCCACGTGACGCAACGGCAAGAATCCGATACCGTCGAAATCCTCTCCGGTGTCTTTGAAGGCAAGACCACCGGCACACCCATCGCGCTGCTCATTCGGAACGAAGACGCCCGCAGCAGGGATTACGGCAATCTGATTGACACCTTTCGTCCCGGTCACGCGGACTACACCTATTGGCAGAAGTATGGGATTCGCGATCATCGCGGTGGCGGGCGCGCGTCTGCGCGAGAGACGGCGGTGCGAGTAGCGGCAGCGGCGATTGCGAAGAAATGGCTCAGGGAGAAGTACGGTGTCGTGATTCGTGGCTACCTGAGTCAGCTTGGCCCGCTTGAAGCGCCGTTTAAGAGTTGGGGTGAGGTCAGCAAAAATCCATTCTTCTCCGCAAACTCCGAGGTTGTGCCGAAGCTTGAATCGTTCATGGATGAGCTGCGCAAAGCAGGTGACTCAGTGGGGGCCAAGATCACTACGGTTGCTGAGTCGGTGCCAGTGGGATGGGGTGGGCCGGTCTACGCGAAGCTCGATGCCGATTTGGCTGGCGCTATGATGAGCATCAATGCGGTGAAGGCTGTCGAGATCGGATCGGGTTTCAGTTCTGTGACGCAGCGTGGGTCAGAGCATGGGGACGAGCTGACCCCGGATGGCTTTGTGACCAATCATGCCGGCGGAATTCTTGGCGGTATTTCAACCGGGCAGGATATTGTGGTCACGATCGGGATTAAGCCAACTTCGAGTATCCGTGTGGCCCGCCGGTCCATTGATAAGCAGGGCAAGCTGGTTACCGTCGAGACGAACGGCCGTCACGATCCCTGCGTCGGCATCAGAGCGACGCCGATTGCTGAAGCCATGATGGCGCTGGTGCTCATGGACCATGCCTTGCTCCACCGCGCACAGAACGCCGATGTGACGACAAAGACACCTAAGATTTCCGGCTCGCTGAAAAAACGGGCGGCCTCGGGAACACAGAAACCCACCGTGAAGATCAATCCTGATCCAGACGAAGCTTAGCGCTTCTCCTGCGTATGCCTTCCCCCTCCTACGAAGGTCCCATCCTCGAAATCGAGAAGGCCACCGTCTATCGGGGCGATACTTGCGTGTTCGAAGACCTTTCTTTCACACTTCAAGAAGGGGGGCACACCGCTATCCTTGGCCCGAACGGGTCAGGCAAATCCACCCTGTTGAAGTTGCTGGCGGGCGAAGTCCATCCGGTTCCGAATGACGCGACGCGCATCCGGTTGTTCGGCGAAGAGCAATGGAATGTGTGGGATGTCCGCAAGCGTTTAGGGATGGTGTCCCATGATCTTCAACATCAGTATATGGACCAAGTGACCGGCCTGAAAGTGATTCTGTCCGGTTTCTATGCCAGCATCGGGATCTATGGCCATCAAGATTTCAGTTACGAGCAGCTCGCGCGGGCGGACGACATGTTGCAGGAGATGGGTGCGGGTTCGTTGAAGGATCGACGGTTTGGGGAGATGTCGACGGGAGAGCAGCGGCGATGCCTCCTCGGCCGCGCGTTAGTGCATGAGCCGACGGCGCTCGTGCTCGACGAACCGACGAGCGGACTCGATCTGACGGCGACGTTTCACTATCTGGATCTCGTTCGCGCCTATATACGGAAAGGGAAAACGCTGTTGCTGGTGACGCAACACATTCACGAGATTCCGCCGGACGTGAAGCGTGTCGTGCTCTTGAATCAAGGAAAGGTTCTTCAGGATGGGGAGAAAGGTTCTGTCCTCACAGAAGCCAACCTCAGCCTGTTGTTCGACTGCCCGGTGGCATTGGCTCAAGCCAATGGGTGGTATCAAGTGCTCCAGGGCACAGCGCACCGCACTGACTTCGTTCATCCTCCGCCCAACAAGAAGATTACCGACAAGAGATCAGATAAAAAACCTACTCAAGAGGCTCCTCAGGACAAGAAATAGC
>DASYVB010000144.1:0-17678 GCA_036000525.1 Nitrospiraceae bacterium
CCACGTCCCCGCCGACCGACATAGATGCGCTGTGCCGTGGCCGGAGCATACTGCAGTAAGACAGGATTGGCGAGATAATCGTAGAGGACAACATCGGCTGCCTCAAGACATTCCTTCCCCTTCAGCGTCAAGAGTCCGGGATCGCCTGGTCCCGCCCCCACCAAATAAACCTTCCCCGGTCTTCTCGGTTTCATCATGTGATCCCGTAGATCGCTTGGAGTATTCTATCGCCACCGCGTGCGAGCAGTCGTTCCGCAAGTTGAACACCGATCGACTCCGGATCCTCAATAGTTCCTTCAACGGTATCGCGAATGAGTTCTTTTCCGTCCACACTGGATACCAATCCTTCCAAGCTCACCCTTGTCCCGACCACTGTCGCATGCGCCGCGATCGGAACTTGGCAGCCTCCTTGGAGCCGATGGAGCAACGCACGTTCGGCAAGAACGGCTGTTTTACTTGGCGCATGATCCAAGCCTCTCAACAGTGAACGAATAAAGAGATCGTCTCGTCGGCCCTCGATGCCCAGCGCCCCCTGGCCAATAGCAGGCAAACTAATCTGCGGCGCAAGATACTCCGTAATCTCATGGGCCCAGGCCAATCGCCGGAGCCCCGCTGCGGCAAGTACGATGGCGTCGAACTGTCCCTCCCGTAATTTCTTGAGACGGGTATCCAAGTTCCCGCGCAACATGGCAATCGTGAGATCAGGCCTGGCGTGCAGGAGCTGTGATTTGCGGCGAAGGCTGCTGGTCCCGATTCGGGCGCCACGAGGAAGGTCCTTGAACGACCGCCCGTCACGACTAATCAGTGCATCCCAGGGATCCTCGCGTAGCGGCACACAGAGACTGGCCAATCCCTCGGGCAACACCGTGGGTACATCTTTCATACTATGCACCGCGAGATCGATCTCGCCGCTCAACAGCGCTTCCTCGATCTCCTTCACGAACAGTCCCTTCCCGCCAATTTGTGCCAGCGGAACGTCAAGAATCTTGTCTCCCGAGGTTTGGATCCTTTGCAACGTCACCGTCACATGCGGAGCCAGTGCGTGCAACTGTCCCTGCACCCACTTGCTCTGCTGCACCGCCAGCTTGCTACCGCGCGTTCCAAGCACGACGGTCGATTGTTCATGGTCGGCTTTCAACATGGCTCCTTTTCACCGACGCACAACTTGATACGGGGTATAAAACATGGCAAACCGTTCACTGATCTGTATGTCTAACAGGATCGCCGAGCGAGACTCGCGGGACGGGCGAGACGGAATGGGAATCCAATCTGTCTACGTCGTGCCTTTTTCGCATGTCTCGCCCTTCACGCGCCTCGGCCTGTGGCGCTCGCGGACTTTTTCAGCTTCCTGCTAACGATCCGGCGCCTTCGAACCACTTCTTGGAGTCACCTCTTCACTATCCCGGATATCCTCTTGTGACGAATGACAGGGCTCCGAGGCAGACGTCTCATTCCCATTGACATCGGAGACCGCAGGGTCGCCGAGGCTGAAAAACCGTCTCGCCGCCTCGAGAAAGGCAGTTCCCTCCGAGGAATTCACCTCAGCCTTGAGCGTCACCATTGTATTGTGAATAAGTTTGTTTACGATCGACGACGCCATCGCCTCGACCAATTCACGCTCCGGCGCGGACAGATTCGCCAATCGCCCCAATGTCTTGTCGAGCTCGGCCTGCTTGATATCATCAACCCGTGCGCGGAGAGCCACGATGGTGGGAGTGACCTCCAGCGACTGGAGCCAGTGCCGCACAACCCCGACTTCATCCACCACCACTCGCTCGGCTTTCTCAGCCTCGTTTAGACGCTCCCCGCGATTCCGTTCAACCCGTGTCTTCAAATCATCGATGTCGAAGAGGAAGGCATTGTCCACATGCCGCACCGCCGGATCGATATTGCGCGGGACCGAAATGTCGATCAAGAACATCGGACGATTCATCCGTTGCTTGACCGAGCGCTGCACGTCATCCTCGCTCACGAGATAATGCGCTGCACCGGTCGACACCAAGACGATATCGGCGGAAGCCATATCCTCCCGAAACTCCTCAAAGGCGATCGCGGTGCCGCCAAACCGGTTTGCCAATTCCAGCGCCTGTTGCGGATTCCTGGTCGTCACCCGCACATGCCGGACGCCGTTGGCAATGAAATGTCTCGCCGCCAACTTGGCCATCTCCCCCGCTCCCACCAACAACACCGTCTTCTCGCTTAAGTCCGAGAAGATTTTTTTGGCTAATTCGACCGCGGCATAGCTGACCGACACGGCCATCTCGGCAATTTTCGTTTCCGTTCGAACGCGCTTGGCGACGGAAATCGCTTTCTTCACGACCTTATTCAGAATGATGCCGGTTGCCTTGTGTGTAAGCGCGAACTCGAAGGCCTCTTTGATCTGACCCAGAATCTGCGACTCGCCGACGATCATGGAGTCGAGACTGGAAGCCACCCTAAATAAATGGTTGATCGCTCGATCTCCCTCGTGCCAGTACAAATGGGGAGTCAGCTGCTCCGAGGACAGCGAAAGGTGGGCATCAGCCAGGAAATCCTGGATTCGTCCATACCCTGATTCGATCTCATCTACGACGGCATAGACCTCAACACGATTGCACGTCGAGAGTAATATCCCTTCCCGCACCCCCTGATACGAGCAAAGACGGGTCAAGGCTTCGCCCATCCGGCTCTCAGGGATCGCAAGTTTCTCGCGGATTTCGACCGGGGCGGTCTTGTGGCTCAACCCGACGACGACAATGTGCATGTCAAGACACCGGTCCGTGACCCTTGAGGACCACGCCAATGAGGGTCAGAATAACTCCGGCAAACCCGATAATCGTGAGATACGCCGCTCGTTTTGCTCTCCAGCCCACCGTTAGTCGTCCCATCAATACGACAAAGTAGAACACCCACGTCACCAACGCCCATGTTTGCTCGGGATTCCAGTTCAGATACGACCCCCGAGAGAACTCGGCGGACAGCGCACCAGTAATGATGCCGAGCGTGAGCAGCGGAAACCCCGTTACGATCGACTGTTGATTTAGATGGTCGAGAAAATCCAGGGCGGGCAACTTTGAATAGAGGACATTGAAACGTTTGGACTTGAGAAGTCCATCCTGAATCAGATACATGACACCAGCCACAAAGGCAATGGCAAACCCCACGGTACCCAGCATGCTCAGGGTGACATGGACCCACAACGTTCGAAACACTGGCGTGAGCGTCGGAGCAGTTTCCGGCAAGGCCGCGGCAAAAACTAGCGAGATCAATGCCAGGGGGACGATGAACGAGCCAAGCACGTGCAGACGGTGGCGAAACTCCACGACGAGAAAGACCAAAATCAACACCCAGGAAGAAAACGACAGGGCTTCATGGAACCCTGGCGACGAGACGTCCGTCGCCCCGATCATTCCTGCGCCCAATGCAATCGAATGTGAGGTAAATCCGACCGCCGTTATTCCCAGCGAGATCTTCGACAGGGCTTCCGTAGCCCAGAGCAAGTAGGCAAGATAGGAAACGGTGGCCGCAAAATACAGGGCTATCGTCACCACGAAAAACATGGCGGCCATTGAGGTCTATCCCCTCAACTTCTCAGGACAAACAGACTGTCATTGAACTGAAGATTATATCGATGGCGCGAGATGGGAGTCAACAAAACGATCTCGGAATGGAAGGCCGGACAACCCTGTCCAGCTCTCCCGGCACCCTCTATGTCGTCGGCTCGCCGATTGGCCATCCTGATGACATCACCATTCGGGCCCTTGCCACGCTGCGCCGCGTCACGGTTATTGCGTCGGAGGACCCTCGCGTGACCCAGGCGCTCCTAGCCCATCATGGCATCACCGCAACAGTCACAAGCTACGGCCCGTTCAATCGCCACGAGAAGATGCTGCTCCTTCTGCATCGACTCATGCAGGGACAGGATGTCGCCCTCGTCTCAGACAACGGCACCCCGGTAATCTACGACCCAGGCAGTCTCTTTGTGGCTGCTGCCCATCAAGCAGGAATCCCGGTCAAGGTCATCCCTGGTCCCTCTACCATGACGGCAGCGCCGGCGATCTCCGGCTTTTCTGGTGATGCGATCATCTTTGAGGGACACCTCCCCTCAACCAGTCGTCGTCTCGCACAATACCTCTCCCAGCTCCGCAAAGAACGAAGAACCCTCGTCTTCTACGTGGATCCCAGAGCCCTGATAAGGCTACTAAAAATCCTGGTGCAGATACTCCCCGCCAGACAGATTGCCATCGCCATGAATCTCACAACCCGGGAAGAGTCTCTCTCTCGCGGGGTGCCGGGTGAGCTGCTCGATCAGATCAGACCAGTGCCGAAAGACTCAGCGGTGACGGTCGTCATTGAAGGGTATAAGGTAGGATCGCAAAACTACTCATCTTCTCGGCGGCGGATGACCACTCGATAGGATCCTTCGACGCGATCTTCAGACAGAATGGTGTGACCCTCATTACTCACACTACGAGGGACATTCCGAATCGGGTCGCCATCGTCCAACAACACTGATAGAATCTGTCCCTGTTCCATCGCTTCCAGTTTCAACTTCGTTTTGACGAAATTATAGGGGCAAATCACTCCCCGTAAATCCAACTCGGCATCCGGTTGACCAGTCACTGTCGTGTTTCCCTTTCCATATTCTGCCACGTCTCTCTCCATCACACGAGTCGTAACTGTTCACCGCTGGCCGGACGCAAATCCTAACAAGGAGTCGGCGGCCCTGCAAGCACTGCACCGGGTGGAACGGCATGGTGAACGAAAAAAGGGGCAGCGCCTCGCTGCCCCTTCTCATACTCTCACGGAATGTGTCTCGACTTAGTTCAGGCCCTTGACCATGTTTGGCTTGGTGTAATCCGTCCCGTAGTCTGACTGATTGCCGACTGCGTTGCCCCATCCTGGCTGTGGTTCACACTGCCAGCAGGGAGCAGCACCGGTATATTCGCCAACCGGGCTGGTGATACCGGAATCGATCTTTCCTGGAAGCACAGAACCACCAATGCCACCTGTGGTGGAGCCACTGTTCGTGTTAATTCCACGCTCGGTCGCCGGATTTGGGCGCTGCCCAAGTCCGCCGAAACCGGCCAGTTTCTCGTTGCCACGCATAACAGTGATCTCACGAACAATCTTACGGCCAGTGCCGAACGGCTGGCTCGCACTTGTTTCCTCGAATGCCTGAATGGTCACGTCGTCACCAGTCTCAAGAATGCGAATCTGATCGTAATTGGTCTTGTCATCAAAATACACCGTGCGGTAGTTCATCGCACCACCGCCTGCACGTCCCTCATCGTGGGAGCTTCCACCGCCCTCGAGATACATTTTTTTGCCCGGCAGATCGAGGCCAATCACGCGGCCATAAATCGTCTCCGCCTGCGACAACCGATCGAGGAACTGGGTTCGATCAAAGGTGGTCACACGAGTGCTCGACCCCGACACATCGCCAACTCCTTCACCCACACCCATGCCCGACTGGTTCGACTGCAAGCGCTCCTGAGCGATTGACACACTCAAGAAACCGACAAAAAGTATTGCCGTTCCTAGTGCCAACACCTTACGCATGTGCTGCCTCCTTGGTGAGATAAGAATTAGAGGGTGAAGCGAATTGACGGACACCAAGATGGGACCAACATCATGAAATAAAACCTCTTCATCACCCTAGCCAGGAAAATATAGGCTACCCATTCAGCCATGTCAACTGGGGATATGGGTGTTTAATTTGCGCCAGATTCACGCAGAATCTGATCACTAACCAACCCGACCCGCAAAACCCCCGCGTCAAACCAGCTGCCACGCTGTGAACGGATGGTGCCCAGAGGGAGGGTCGAACTCCCACTCTCTTACGAGAACCGGATTTTGAGTCCGGCGCGTCTGCCAGTTCCGCCATCCGGGCATATCCGTTCAAAAGGCGAATCTTCTTAGCACGTAGCCCTGTGCTGGTCAATCCGCTCCCCTCTTTTCTTAGCACGACCGCAGTGTTACAATACCCGCTCACACTCACCTAATAATATATTCAGGAGGATCCTCACACCATGGCAGACGTCCAGTGCGTCACGTGTGGCCAAGCCGGAGAAACGATCACTGATCCCCTCTTCATGGGGAGGCTTGAATCCGAGATCAAAGCCAAGGTCTGCAAACCCTGTTGGAAAAAGTGGGAAGGCATGCGGGTTATGGTCATCAACGAGTATCAAGTCAACCTGGGCGAAGAGAGCGGCAGAGAACTCGTAAAGAAGCAGATGAAGGCCTTTCTCAAACTTGGGGAGAAAACTGATACCGGAAAGCTCGATCAGAACTATCGCCCACCAGCCTAACAGGCTCGTGAATTTCTCCAGCGATCTCGCAGGCTTCGTTGACAGGCCGATTTCAGAAATGCTAGTTTAAAGAGTTTCTGATCCATCCGTAGGGTCATCAACATTCCCGTAAGGTTAGGAGCAGGAGCCGGTTTCTTGTGATTACACAGATGCACGTAAAAGGGTTGATGTTCGACCCCTATAATAACGCGTATATCGTGGTGCTACGTGACGAAGAGCATTCCGACATGCTCCCCATTTGGATCGGCAAGTCAGAAGCAAGTGCGATCAGCATGTCACTGGAAAACGTCACGCCCCCCCGGCCTATGACGCACGACTTTATGAAGTCGCTCCTCGATGCCTACAACGCGAAAATCATCAGCGTGGTCATTACGGACTTGTCGGAGCACACCTATTTTGCGAAAATCCATTTGATGTACGAAGATTCAGAATACACCGTCGATGCCAGACCCAGCGATGCAATTGCACTTGCGCTTCGGAGCAATGCGCCGGTGTTTGCGAACAATTCGGTCATCACCAAACAGAGTTCCGAAGAACTCGAACAGTGGCTGGAAAATCTCAAACCGGAAGATTTTGGCAAACTGGACTCCTGAATCAGCGAGACGCACTATGAGCGCCGTCGATCTACCCAAAGAACAAGACCTGGTTGAATACCGGGTGGATCGCATTCTCGATGAGGCCAACACCGACACTAGAATTGTCGTCTTGGCACGACAGGACGGTGCCCTCGATACGTTTCCGATTTGGGTCGGGGCCGCGGAAGGTAATGCCATTAAATTAGCGCTCGATACCATGATCACGCCACGGCCAATGAGCCATGACTTGATCAAGAGTTTTGCTGAACATTTGAACATCACAATCCAACGCGTCGTCATTGCGGACGTCAAAAGTAGTACGTATTACGCCATGGTCCATGTCGCCAACAAAGGCGTGGAGCGGACAATCGATGCTAGGCCCAGCGATGCAATCTCGTTGGCCCTCCGGACTCCTTGCCCGATCTACATTACCCAAGATGTGTTGAGGCGGCGGAGCACAACGAATCTCGACGCCTGGCTGGCAAAACTAGAGTCGAAAGATATCGGCACACCGGAAGTACAGGAAACTTGATTCACTCGATAGCGAAGGAGCGGGAAGAACGATGGTGACCTACATGCAAAAGCCTTTGGACGTGCGGGAAAAGTGGTACCTCGTGAATGCGGAGGGGAAAACGCTGGGCCGACTGGCAGCCCGCGTCGCCGGGATGTTGCGCGGCAAACACCGGCCAACCTTTACCCCCCATGTGGACATGGGGGACCATATTGTGATCGTGAATGCGGAAAAGATCCTTCTGACCGGCAACAAAATGGCTACGAAACTCTATCGCCATCATAGCGGCTTTCCTGGCGGGCTCAAGACCGCAACGGCGCAGCATGTCTTCCGAAAGAATCCGACAGAACTCTTGACCAAAGCGATCGAAGGCATGCTTCCCAAGAACCCATTGGGGAATCATATGGCAAAGAAACTCCGCGTCTACATCGGGCCCGCACATCCGCACCAGGCTCAACAACCGGAACCGATTTCCCTGTAGTCATCACCGCGAGCGAAGAAGGAGACGTTGTAGCATGGCAGTAGCGACTCAATATGCAACCGGACGACGAAAGTGCGCAATTGCTAGAGCCTGGGTCACTGGGAGAGCAGGCGACATTACGATCAATGATCAACCGATCGAGAAGGTCTTCCCACGACTGACCTTGCGGCAGATTATTCAGTTCCCGCTCGAAATTGGCGGTGTCGTTGGGCAATACTCGATCAAGGCCACGGTTCACGGCGGCGGACCGACCGGACAAGCCGGCGCCTTGCGTCATGCGATCGCGCGCGCGTTGGTGGAACTCAATCAGCCCCTCCGGACGCCCTTGAAGAAGGAAGGCTTGCTGACACGGGATTCTCGCGTCAAAGAACGGAAAAAGTACGGACAAAAGGGTGCGAGAAAGCGGTTCCAGTACTCAAAGCGATAAACATCGGAGCCACGGTCAGAAAAAGGGAAGGCTCCAGGCCTTCCCTTTTTTTGTGTTTGTGGGATGCACAGCGGGTGAGACAGATGAAGAAAATACGCGTCGCAATCGCAGGGGCCAGTGGATATGCCGGAGCAGAACTCGTTCGCCTGGCAGCCCTCCATCCGCATTTTGAGCTCCACGCCGTTACATCGGAGAAATCCGCGGGGACTCCCGTGGCAGCGGTCTTCCCCAGTCTGACCGGCCTCGTGTCTCTCTCGTTTCAAGCGCTCTCACCCGAAGCCTTAGCGGAACAGGTAGATGCAGTCTTCTTGGCCCTTCCCCATACCAAATCATTGGCGCCGGTCTCCGTCTGCCTCCAAATCGGCAAACTGGTGGTGGACCTCAGCGCCGATTATCGGCTCAAGGATCCAGCGGTGTATGAACAGTGGTATCAGACGCCGCATACCTACGCAGGATTGCTGAAGGACGCGGTCTACGGACTTCCGGAATTGCATCGTGCTGCCATCGCCAAGGCAACGTTGGTTGCGTCGCCTGGCTGTTACCCGACTGCAGCCATTCTGCAGTTGGCTCCGCTGTTCGCCCAGGATCTCGTGCAACCACACACCGTGGTCATTGATGCGAAATCCGGCATTTCTGGTGCGGGGCGAAGTCCGGCTCTCCCCTACCATTTTCCGGAAGCCCATGAATCCATAGAGCCATACAAAATCGGGCAGCACCGCCACATCCCTGAGATCGAACAAGAACTTGGTGGGTTGCTTCGACGCGTATTTCAGCCGTCGGGAACGGTTGTCGCACAGCCTATCGTGACATTCACCCCGCACCTCGTACCGATGAACCGCGGCATCTTGAGCACCACGTACTGCCGGCTGAAGAGTCCGATGACGCTGCCAGACCTGCGCGCACTGTATCGAACCTTTTACAAAGGGGAGCGATTCGTCAGGGTCCAAGAAGACATCATACCGAATCCACGCTACATCAAGGGTTCCAACTATTGCGACATCGGGGTCTACTTAGACTCCCGTGCAGGATCAGTCATTACGGTGGCCGCGCTGGATAATCTTGTGAAAGGTGCTGCCGGCCAGGCCATTCAGGCTATGAACCTCATGCTGGGCTTCCCTGAGGAGACAGGCTTGACGGCTCCCGCTGCCTATCCCTAGTCCACATATAGCTGGACATCTCCTTCACGAGTATGGCCAAGAGATCACTAACCACATCTCCACGCCGAGGGATCACCGCACCGCAGGGGTTCCGCGCAGCCGGCATCCATTGCGGCATCAAGAAACCAGGCCTGCTCGACCTCGCGCTCGTCGTCTCAGAACAGAGCGGTCCCATCGCAGGAGTTTTCACGCTAAATCAGGTGGTCGCGGCACCGGTCATTGTCGATCGCCTGCACCTGCGCCAGGGAATCGGACGGGCCATTCTCGTCAACAGCGGTAATGCGAACGCCTGTACCGGCGCCAAGGGATTAGCAGCCGCAAAGAAAACCGCAACGTTGCTCGCACGACACATGAGAGTCCCCTCACACCAGGTATTCATCGGGTCCACCGGCGTGATCGGTCGTGTGTTACCGGTCAATCGAATCGTCAAGGGCATACCGCAGCTGCTCACTCAGCTAAGCGACTGTGGAGGCCTGGATGCTGCTCGGGCGATCATGACGACCGACCTGCGCCCGAAATCCATTGCCCTTCAGGACAGCATCGGCGGTCGCTTGATTACCATTGGCGGGATGGCCAAGGGCTCTGGAATGATCCATCCCAACATGGCCACGATGCTGGCCTATTTCACCACAGACACCTCGATCACGAGGAACGCCCTCCAACAGGCGCTCAGCCTGGCGGTCGACGAGTCATTTAATTGCATTTCGGTTGATGGAGACACGAGCACCAACGATACCGTCCTGTGTTTGGCGAACGGCATGGCTGAAAACCGCACGATCAAAGAGGGGACGGTTGCCTTCCGCCGATTCCTGCTGCTTCTGACAGAAGCTTGCCAGGCGCTCGCGCTGGCTATTTGTCGCGACGGGGAGGGTGTCACCAAGGTGGTGAACATCGAGGTGACCGGAGCAGCCAGCGTGGCACAGGCACGGCAGGTGGCCCAAACCATTGCGACCTCGAACTTGGTTAAGACCGCACTGTTCGGCGAGGATGCCAATTGGGGTCGTGTCATGGCGGCGATCGGACGAGCCGGGGTACCTATTACCCCCGCGAAGCTGAACGTGTGGTTTGGCAGGGTCCCGATGGTACAGCGAGGGATTGGACTCGGACTCGTTGCTGAACGCCGAATTGGGAAGGTCTTTCGCCAGAAAGAATTTACGATCGCCGTGGGGCTGGGGCAAGGTCGTCATCAGGCCCATATGTGGACGACCGATCTGTCGTTTGACTACGTCCGCATTAACGCAAGCTATCGATCCTAGTGCATATAATTCCATCACGGCGTCAGTTTGATTTCCAGCGGTGAAAAGCGCAAAATACCGTTCCCAATTTATGAAGCAGCGATGTGTACTGTTATGCCATGTCGCCTTTGCCAATACGACCACACAGAATTATTGCGGAACAGAGTTGTGCCCTCCTGGCGTCTTTCGCCATGAGGATATTGTTGGCTATACAGCAGTAGCCACCATCGACATGACGTCATGGGGCTTAACATTATCGAGAAGGAGTTTGAAATGAAACGACTGGCAGCCCTTTCGGCCATGCTGACCCTGGGATCGCCCACGCTTGCCTTGGCGGCGGAACATAGTGCGGGGTATAGGGGAATCGGAATGCTCTACTTCACCTTTATGGCCGCGATCTTGATCTATGGCGTCTACGATAGCTTCGGCAAGAAGGCGATGTATGTGGCGGCGCCAATCATTGTGGTCGGGCTCTACCTGCTATTACCCGAGAGCTAAATACTGACGACAGGATGCGATGAAAGAGAAGGACTGGCTGGCCTAGGCCAGCCAGTCCTTCTCTTTGAGTTTCCATGATAGATATTTCTTTCCCGCAGGATAGCTACACAAGACGGGCGGGACCGGGAATGGTGATCTGGTTCATCTGGTCTGTCTGGTTCAACCAAACAAACGAGACAAACCAGATAAACCAAATAACGGTCTTCTTCCCCTGGCGGACTTTATCAGCAGCCTGTTAGGGTGGGAGGAGCGCGCACCTACCGAGGATAACATAGGTACGGCGGAGATCTTGGCGGGACTTTAGGCTTCCCAGTCAAGCTGGGCTTGCACACCATCCCGACGCTCGATCCCCTGATGATCCATATTCCCTCGGGGCGTTAAACTCCCCCCACAGCGATACGATATTCTTCCTATATAGGTCAGTCAAGCATTGGCGCACTAAGCGTGACCGCTGCCTTCGGCCTCTTCGTATTCGTCGATGAGCTGCTCGAGTTCATCGAGTTCGTCTGGTCGGACGTTCTGAAACGAGACCCCGAATGTGTCCTCTCCGACCCACTGCACGCGCGCGTCTTCGATCGAAACCGGCTCCTCCACGCCGGGAATTACCAGTCGCACACGGATCACCTTGCCGGGGTAGACTTCGATGTCACAATCGAACTTGGCGCCACCTACTGAGAGGTCGAGGGTGACCGCTTCGATCTCATGCGAGTTTCCCAACAGAAATCCCTGTACCTGTGCCGGCACCCGCCGGTGTTGTCGTCGTTCCATGTTACTCCCACGGTTCCTGTTTCGCATACAATTCAGGAACGATACGGAGGAACCAGATCCCGGGCATCGCAGGGCTCTCCATGCAGGGCTGGAGAATTCCGTCACCGGAGCTTGAGGATTTTGCCGTCGAGTTTAGTGTCTGTCACGAACTTCTCGAAACTCTTGTTGTACAATTCGTTGAGCAACTCCTGGGCATCCTCCGGATCGAACCAGAAGACCTGGCTGGCTCCGGTACTAGTGAGGGTCTCACGGACTTGACTGCCGTCAGCGTGGTTCTGTACTTGGACAAGCATCCGGTTTTTGGCGTTTAGGGTGGTCTGTCCAATGCCGCTTTTGGCATCCACACCGACATCGATCAGTGTGCCGGTGACGGTCATGTCTGCCCCGGCTGCTCTGTTGCCCTCGGCGACGGTTGCGATCCAGCCTTTCCCTTTGAGATAGTCGGCAAAGGCCTGTGCCGTGGTCTCGCTGAGGGTGCCGTTGGAAAGGCTGAAGTGACTCTCCCCTCCCCAGAGGTGATGTCTGGTACCGAGACGAGATCGGTCGGTGCGATGGTCTTCAAACGGCTGAATCGCGACGGTCGGGGAACTCATCGCAACGACCTTCTCACCGGCCTCGCTGGCTATGGGGACCATGAGATCGATGCGTTCGCCCTTGCCTGTACAGCCGAACGCCAAGAGGATTCCAAAAAGTCCGATCCCGACGAATTGATAGTACCTCACATGTCCCTCCTTCGTGACGCGATGGCCTGACACGTATGGTTAGATCTCCGGTTGAGACCACCACTATCTTACTTCGTCACGAAATGCGCGCGACGATTCTGTTGGTAACAGTCTTCGTTCTGCTGCTTGCAGAAGGGCCTTGTTTCTCCGTAGCTCGTGATCTGGAGCTGCGAGGCCTGGACGCCCAGGTCCTGGAGATACTTCTTGGCGGCACGCGACCGCTTCTCGCCTAGGACGAGATTGTAGGCTATGGTGCCACGCTCATCACAATGGCCTTCGATCAGCACGGTCCTGCTCCCATTGGCGCGAAGCCACCCGCTATTGGCGTCCAACACCGGCATGGCATCCTTGCGGATATTAAACCGGTCGTAATCGAAGAACACGTCGCCCAATGCATTGCTGTCGGAAGCTGTACTCGATGCGATCGAAAGATTGGATGGTAGGCTGCCAGATGGCCTGTCAAACGAGCGTTCCAGCGGTACCGTCTTGATCGCGTCCGGCTGGATCGCCTCGGTCTTGGCCTGACCGGACTGATCGCCGGACGAGGAAGCAACTTTCTTACTAGCGCAGCCAGCAAACAGAAGTATAAGACATAGACTCAGACACAGGCTGATGACTCTTCGATCCATGGTATAGCCTCCTATTTGTCGTGATCATTGGTCGCGCCACTTCGTCAGGGGCAGGATAGTCTGACTCTATCACTTTGGGCGGCTCCATTTCGTCACGTGGGTGCGGATGCCAGATTTTCACTCTTACTTATAGGTGCTCAACTGGTGTCCGTCAACCCAAAATGTTTCGCCTCGTCCGTGGCGGCGCAAGCAAGAGATCCTCACCTAACCGGAAGTTGCATCCCTCTCCGGCTTTCGCTAAGGTGCGGCTCATGACCCATTCCCTCGCGCGTTCACTCGTCCTTGCCGGCGCGAGTGGGCTGTTCCTCCCGCTGAGTTTTCCGAAATCTGATCTTGGACTGTTGGCCTGGATCGCCCTCGTGCCGTTGCATTGGGCGTTTGACGGCAAGAGCAAGACGCAGGCGTTTTTGATCGGCTGGCTATCCGGCACGATTGCCTTTACCGGCATGATGGCCTGGGTGGTCACCACCATAAACACCTACGGCAAGGTTCCGCTGGTGATCAGCTACGGCATCATGTTACTGCTCACAATCTACCTTGGTCTCTATGTCGGTCTCTATTCTGCCGGGGCCGTCTGGTTTCGGACCCTGATTCCTCGCTACGGTCTCTTCACGGTTCCCTGCTTGTGGGTAAGCCTCGAACTGATCCGGACGTACGTTCTGAGCGGTTTGCCCTGGGGCCTCCTCGGCTACTCTCAATATCGCCAGATTGAGATGATTCAGATTGCGGATCACATGGGTGTGTACGGAGTCTCGTTCCTCATTGTGCTGGTGAATGTCGCACTGGCTGAATTCTTGTCCTGGCTGATGCCGCTGTTTCGGGGATTCCGTCCGGCAAAGCTCCCCTGGGAACTCGTGGCAATGGCGGCATTGCTGTTGACTCTCTCGTGGGAATATGGTCTTGCGACGTTATCTGGCGCACCTTCTTCTGATATTCCCCGATTGTCCATCAGCGTGGGAGTTGTGCAGCCTAACGTCGATCAGGGGGTGAAGTGGGATACCGCCTATCGAGAGGAGACTCTCGCACGCTTTGACCGGCTGACGGAACAGCTCGGCCGTGCCACAGATCTGGTGATCTGGCCCGAGGCGGCAACACCGTTCGTCTTTGAGCGTGAGCCGGTCTATCAGCTGCAACTCATTGCGTTGGCAAATCGCGCTCAGACACCGATCTTGTTTGGAAGCCCCGCCCTGCGTTTCTATCCGGATCGGCGGCCATATCTGTTGAACAGTGCGTACCTCCTCTCCCCCGACGGCCAGTTGCTGGGGCGCTACGACAAACAGCATCTGGTCCCCTTCGGAGAATATATTCCGTTCAAATCTTCGCTCCTGTTTTTCCTCGACAAATTGGTGGAAGGGATCGGCGATTTCGAAGCGGGAACTGGCCCGACGGTCTTGACGTTGACGCCAAAGCCCCGGTCTGCGGCTGCAGGCATGGTGGGGACACCGCCGCGACCGATAAATTTCGGGGTGGCGATCTGCTACGAAGTGATCTTTCCGAACCTGGTGCGGCAATTCGCAGCGAATGGGGCGGAGTTCTTGGTGACCGTGACGAACGATGCCTGGTTTGGCGCCTCCTCGGCGGCCGCGCAGCATTTTACGATGGTGGTGTTTCGTTCAGTCGAGAATCATTTGGCCTTTGCTCGCTCAGCCAACACCGGCATTTCCGGGTTCATCGATCCGTTCGGGCATATCGTTGAGGCGACACCGATTTTCACGGAGCAGGCCGTCAAGGCTACGATGCAGGTCTGGCGCCCGCATACTTTTTACAGCCGGTACGGCGATGTGTTTGCCTACGGCTGTGTTATAATCTGCGCGCTTTTGTGCCTGTTCGGCTCTTTCCGCACCAAGGGATCTGAGCCCGACGCAGTGCCGGTTTAACCGGAAAGGAACGTTCCATGTTAGATGAAGTAAAAAATCGCGTGCGGGCCGTCGAGCAGTTGATATCGGAACTACGGGGGCATCTTTGACTTCGCCCGCATGACGGCCGAGCTGGCACATCTGGAACAGCAGACATCGCAGCCTGAATTTTGGAACCACGCTCAGAAGGCCGCCAAGATCAGCAGGAAGAAATCCACGATTGAGCGCGACCTCCAGCAGTGGAGGGATATCGATGGGAAGATGAACGATCTAAGCGCATTATTCGAGTTGGCAGAAGAAAGCGACGACGCCGGGCTCGCGAAGGAGTTGACGTTCGAGCTGGATCAATTTGAGCCGAAGCTCGCCGCCCTCCGGCTTGAACTTCTGCTCTCGGGCGAACTGGACCCCAACAATGCGATTGTGGCGATCCATCCTGGCGCCGGCGGAACGGAATCGCAGGACTGGGCGCAGATGCTGCTGCGCATGTACGTCCGCTGGGCTGAGAGCAAGAAATTCACGGTTAAAACGCTGGACCTGCTCCCTGGAGAAGAAGCGGGAGTGAAAAGCGTAACCCTGTCCGTGACCGGGCCCTATGCATACGGGTACCTCAAGGCCGAGGCGGGCGTGCACCGGCTGGTACGCATTTCACCGTTCGATGCGAACAAGCGGCGCCATACCTCCTTTGCCTCGGTATTCGTCTATCCTGAGGTGGATGACGATAGCGACCTCGTGATCGAAGACAAAGAGCTCAGGATCGATACCTTTCGAGCCGGCGGAGCCGGCGGCCAGAATGTGAATAAGGTCGAGACGGCCGTCCGCATAACGCACCTGCCGACCGGGATCGTGGTGCAATGTCAGAACGAACGGTCGCAGCTCCAGAATCGCAACGGCGCGATGAAGATCTTGAAATCGCGCCTCTATGAACTTGAACTGAAAAAAAAAGAGGCGGAGTTCAATGCGATCGTCGGCGAGAAAAAGGATATTGCCTGGGGCAGCCAAATTCGATCGTATGTATTCCAGCCCTATCAGATGGTTAAAGATCACCGGACTGGCTACGAAGTCGGCCAGGTAACCGCCGTCATGGACGGTAATCTGGACGGGTTCATCGAGGCCTATCTGAAGATGAAGCAGCTTGGGATAACCGCTCTCAGCTATCAACAGTCGGAAACGGACGAGTTCGAGAGCTGACCGAGGAAAGAAGATAGACAAAGGCGCACACTAATGGATGAACTGAACGAACAGCAGCAGCGCATCAAGAAACTCAACTCCCTGCGTGAAGCGGGCGTGGCACCCTACGGCACACGATTCGAAGTGAAGGATCGAGCGGGCCAACTGATCAAGCTCCATGCTGAGAAAACCAAAGAGGCACTGGAAGTAGAGAAGATCTCCTGCACCTTCGCCGGGCGTATCGTCGCCCTGCGGCGCTTCGGCAAGGCGGGTTTCGCGGTGCTGCAAGACGGTTCCGACCGGCTGCAGGTCTATCTCAAAAAAGATCATCTCTCAGAGCAGGGCTATCGCGTCGCCGAGCTGCTCGACTTGGGCGATTGGATCGGCGTGACCGGCACCCTCTTTCGCACGAAGACAAATGAATTCACCGTCGAGGTCACACAGCTGACCTTCTTGAGCAAAGCCCTCCGACCGCTTCCAGAAAAGTGGCACGGGTTGACGGATGTGGAAACCCGCTATCGACAGCGCTATGTCGACTTGATTGCCAATCCTGAGGTCCATGGCATCTTTATCACGCGCAGCAGAATCATCGCTGGCATTCGTGCCTACTTGATCGAACGAGGCTTCCTTGAAGTCGAGACGCCGATGATGCATCCGATTCCCGGAGGCGCTGCGGCGAAACCCTTTGTCACGCACCATAATGCGCTCGGCGCCGACCTCTATCTCCGCATCGCGCCGGAACTCTATTTGAAGCGGTTGATCGTGGGCGGCTTCCCTCGCGTGTTCGAAATCAATCGGAACTTCCGGAATGAAGGCATCTCAACGATTCACAACCCGGAATTCACGATGCTGGAGTTTTACGTTGCCTATGCCGACTACCAGGACTTGATCATCCTCACGGAAGAACTCGTCTCTTCGTTGGCGCAGCAGGTCCTGGGCAAGACGGTCATCGACTATCAGGGCAAAGAGATCACACTCACGCCTCCGTGGCGCCGCTGGTCGTATCATCAGGCAATTCTGTGGGTGAACAACCTCGATCCTTCCGTCCTTGAGGATAAGGACAAAGCGATTGCAGCGGCCAAAAATCTGGGCATCGCGGTCGATCCGAAATGGCCGCTCTTCAATATCGTGAACGAAATCTTTGAGGAAACGGTGGAGCCCAATCTGCAGCAACCAACGTTCATTACCGACTACCCGATTGAAATTTCCCCGCTGGCACGGCGCAAAGATTCGAACCCGGCATTGACCGATCGCTTCGAGCTCTACATCGCCGGTCGAGAAATCGCGAACGCCTTTTCAGAGTTGAACGATCCACTGGATCAACGGAAACGGCTCGAAGGGCAAGCGGCGCAGCGGGCGGCG
>DASYVB010000145.1:0-2729 GCA_036000525.1 Nitrospiraceae bacterium
CAACCGATCTATCGAACCCCTCGCTCGATGTCGCCAGACAGAACGCCACGCGCCATGAGGTAGGTGAGCGCATCACATGGTTGGAAGGCGACTTGCTGGGGCCATTGGCGGAGCAGGAGTTTGATGGGCGCATTGACGTCATCGTCTCGAATCCTCCCTATATTTCGGAGGCCGATTGGGCGATGCTTCAGCCTGAAGTGCGGCTGTTCGAACCGCGAGGTGCGTTGGTGGCAGGGCCTCAGGGGACGGAGTTGCACGAACGATTGTTGCAGGAGGCCGGTCGATACCTGTCTCCCGGCGGTGCACTGATCATGGAAATTGGTGCCGGCCAGGTTCGTGCGATGCGCTGGATTGTCGACCAGATATCCGGGTACAGATTCCACCAACTGGTCTACGACGCGGCGGGGCTTGAGCGTGTGGTGATTGTGGAGCGAGTCGGAACGTAGGGGCGGAGACGATGGATCGTATAGTTATCACCGGTGGTATACCGCTTCGAGGGGAGGTCCAGATCGGTGGGGCGAAGAATGCCACGTTGCCGATCTTAGCCTCCACCATTCTTGGCGGCGGCGAGTGCGTCATTACTAATGTGCCTCGCGTGGTGGACGTCCTCACCATGGGCAAGTTGTTGGGCATCTTGGGTGCGAAGGTTCACCATGAGGGGAATCGCGCGCTCATTAACGCCGAGGTAATCACTTCGACCCAGGCTCCGTACGATCTTGTGAACACCATGCGGGCCTCCGTGCTTGTGTTGGGACCGTTGCTGGCGCGATGGGGAGAAGCCACAGTGTCGATGCCCGGCGGCTGCGCGATTGGGTCACGGCCGGTCAATCTCCATCTGGCTGGACTCGCCAAATTGGGTGCGGAGGTTTCAATAGAACACGGGTATATTCGGGCCAAAGCGATGCGGCTGACGGGCGCACAGATCTACTGCGACACGCCGACGGTCACCGGAACAGAAAATCTGATGATGGCCGCGTCGCTCGCCCAGGGGACCACGGTCATTGAAAACGCCGCGAAGGAACCGGAGATCGTAGACCTCGCGAATTTTCTCGTGAAGCGAGGGGCTCGCATCGCAGGTGCCGGGTCGGATGTCATCACGATCGAAGGTGTCCGTGAGTTGCATGGGAGCGATCACGATGTCATTCCAGATCGCATCGAAACAGGAACGTATCTGGTGGCCGGAGCCATTACGCGGGGAGCGGTGACGCTCAATCGATGCCGTCCGAATCACTTGGATGCATTGCTGATGAAGCTGCGGGAAGCCGGCGTCGAGATGCAGGTGGAGAAGGAACGGATTCATATCAACGCGGCAGCGCGACTCAAAGGGATCGACATTCGGACGTTGCCGTATCCCGGGTTTCCCACCGACATGCAGGCGCAGATGGTAGCCTTGATGACGGCCGCCGAGGGCACGAGTGTGATTACGGAGACGGTGTTCGAAAGCCGCTTCATGCATGTCGAGGAGTTGCGACGGATGGGTGCTGAGATCAAGGTCGAAGGCAATCGCGCGGTGGTGACCGGACCGACCAGGTTGGCCGGGGCTCCGGTGATGGCGTCCGATCTTCGTGCGAGCGCAGGATTGGTCTTGGCTGGTCTTGCGGCGCAAGGCACGACGGAGATTCTCCGTGTCTACCATCTGGATCGTGGCTATGAACGGATGGAGGAAAAACTGCGTGGGTTGGGTGCGACGATCATCCGTCACAAAGGGGGAGTGGCTCTGGCCGGGACTCGATGACATCATGCTGACGATTGCCTTGTCTAAGGGGAAAATGTTGGATCTCACACTGGATGTCTTTCGCCGGGCGGGATATGCGCTGGGCAGCCTTTCCACCGAAAGTCGCCGGCTGGTGTTTCCCTGTCCGGAGATCGGGATGACCTTCCTGATCGTGCGGCCGACCGATGTGCCGACCTATGTCGAATATGGCGCAGCGGATGTTGGGATTGTCGGGAAAGACGTCTTGATGGAGCAGGACAGCGACGTATATGAGCCATTGGATTTAGGGTTCGGAGCGTGTAGAATCGCCGTCGCTGCGCTCAGGGGGCAGGCCTCACGCGACCGGCTGTCCTCGAAAATTCGGGTAGCAACAAAGTATCCGAAGATCACCGAGCGGTATTTCAATCAGCACGGCGTGCCGGTTGAAATCGTCAAGTTGTACGGCTCGATTGAACTGGCGCCTTTGGTCGGTCTGGCCGATCGGATCGTCGATCTGGTCGAGACCGGCAATACGCTGAAGGCGCATCACCTTGTCGAAGTGGAGTGCATCGCGCAATCCACGGCCCGGTTAGTCGTCAATCGAGCGAGTCTGAAGCTGAAGCATGCGGTGGTCACAGAGCTGATCAAAAAGCTCCGGGCCGTCAGCAGGACACCAGCCGGGTCTCGAACATCCGTTCCGCGCAAGTCCTCGCGCGGGGTACGCCGAACGGTCAGACGGACTCCCAGATGAAAATTGTGGCCTCCACCGAGCGAGCCTTTCTCCCCGCACTTAAGAAAGTGGCGTCGCGTGCCCGCGTGCAAGGGGCTGCCGTCGAGAAGACGGTCAAGTCGATTCTGCAAGCCGTGGAACGGGGCGGCGATAAGGCCGTCCTCCGCTATTCCAAACAGTTCGACCGCGTCTCCATGAAGAACACGGGGCTGCGCGTCACCCCCGAAGAGATCAAAGAGGCCTACTTCCACATCCGGAAAGACGAGGGCGACGCACTCCGGTTTGCGGCCAAGCGGATCACGGCGT
>DASYVB010000146.1:0-12609 GCA_036000525.1 Nitrospiraceae bacterium
TCTTTGACCAGCGTATGGTTGACGTAGGTGCCATCGGGTAGGAGTACGTCGGCAATGGTGCGCCCGTACTTGTCGAGGCCGTGCGCCTGGAGCGTGACTTCCTTCCCGAAGACCAGCTCTGACTTAGATTGCTTAGTCCATCACGAGGCGCGCTGTGCGTGAGTGACATTCGATGTGGTACATCCACGGCGGGGGTGGTCACTGCCTGACCCCTTTTCTTCCGTACAGAGCAAGAGCCTAAAGACCCGACTTTTGCTGCTGTCCCTTCTTGATGGCAGCACCCTGCGCCTCTGCTTGAGCCTTATCGACAATCCCTTTGGCAGCTTCCAACGCACGTATGGTCGCATCAAGTCCCGTCATGTGAGTGGTGTGATTTTTGATTATCGTCCCGGGCCCAGCATAGTTAAAACCCTCGAACCCCAAGGCCACCTCGAGGAAGATGGCACCACATCTGGGCACCGACTGCTTATACGCCTGAATCATCAGGGGGGACTCTAGGGGATGGAATTCGACGACGCGCGGTGTCAGTTTGGGGCAGCCGGTGAAGCTAGTTGCGGGGGTGGGTTTACGCAGTGTTCCATTGCTGTCATAGCGCCATCGATATATACCGGGGGAATCCGGTAGCAACTCGGTGGGAGTCCCGTATTTCTCCACCAGTGTCTTCGCGAAGGCGTCAAAAGTCGGCTTCTTGCTGGCCGGAATATACTCAGTCCGATTGAGCAATACAATCCCCTCCTGTCCGGGAATCGGTCCAAAGAATATGGTAAGTACATCACCTGAGTTCTCAGTTGCGGGATATTTTATGTGATTAATTACACCGGATATCTGGGCTACATACTTCGTGTTTGACACAGGCTGCGGAGCCTGTCCGGGAAGACTAAATGCAAGCCTGTTCGAGCCCTCAGCATAACTGTCAGCGGGTCTATTCGGGGATTTGGTCGAGGATCCGAAACCATGCGACTTGAACTTCTCGCGGGCCTGATCAGGCGTCATGCCGATGCGCAAACCGATCACGTCTGGGCCCGCCCCGCCGCTCCCGAACGATTTCGATCCGTTTTTGCTTGTCGCGGCATCGCCCGCCGGAGAATCGATTGTATTAGCCTTTTGATCGGGTGAACGACCTGCGTTGGGCGATGCTGGCTTCTGGCTATTCGGTTTCCCGCTGCCTGATGTCCCCACGACTGCCCCAGGTATGGACAACTTCGACGATGCCGATGACTTGAGCGTCGTAGGCTTAGCGTGCCGAGGAGACAATTGGGCAAGCTTGGTGTCCTTGTTCTGTTCCGTAGCGCCAGTAGACTGAGGTGGCTGTTGCTGGATAGGAATTCCCGAGAGGTTGATCCCGCGTGTTAGTGCGATCTGACCCAGGATCGCTTGACCGCGAGAGTCCACCTTCATAATCCCAATTTCTCCACGCAACGAGAAGGTCAGATCCATAGGAGATTGTCCATTCGGGTAAAACGAGATTGCTCCCTGCGTTTCTCCGTCTGGCTCTAACGACACTGGATTATTGGGGCCGCCAAGACCTTTGCTATTCCCCGTATTCCACTTTCTTCCGCTGCTGTCTATCAGAGAAGTGAGCCCGATCAAAGTGATAAAGAGCCTGTGGCCAGTTCGGTTCACGAGCGACAGACCGACATCAACTTTTTTCTCATGGCTGAACAGCTGTATCTCTGTCACATTCACACAAAACTCCGGTGTTGCAGTAAAGGACACTCCTACCGGCTGGCAGGGGCTCACTGACTGACTGAACGGCGCTGGCCGGGTCATAACCTGATCTTTCTGCGCCTTCGCGCACGACACGAGCCCCACTCCGACTGCCAATACGATGCATGCTTGCAGCAGCCAACATGTGTTCATAATCGGGCTACTTTGCAGAAAACCGTTGAACTGTTTATCCATATGACGCCTCTCCTCGCAGGCAAGGGAATAGTTTCGCTCCTGTCGTTCAAAACAAAGAAACGCAGCACTTCAAAAAAACTGGGGCGTCGCAAGCGGCGGAGACCAGAGAGTCACCCGCGCAGGAAGAAGTCAGGAAGCGCAAGGGAATAGGACAGTCAGCGTGGCTTCGAACGTCTTGAGGAAGATGCTAGCACCATGGCGCACGCCGTCAAGCTATAAGCTATTCTTGAGCCACAACCAGAAAAGTAGGCCTGCAGCATAAGGAACGGGCTCGCGTGCCGTACGCCTGGCCTTTCTCTGGGCAATCAATGCCACTCACTCAAGCGGATACGTTCGGGGTGGTTGTTGTGCAGGACTTCGAGCGTGTCGCCGTCGAAGACGGAGACGACGGGCCAGTGGGTTTCACACTCTGAAACGACAGGGGTGCCCGTTTCGTAATTGAAACTGATTCAGGATCGCTTCGCTCCGTCTCACTCTTTACTGTAGTATCTGTAGGCAAACAACTACACCATCTATCCTCCGAGAAATACAACGTTTGTTTCAGCGATCTGTCACAATCTCCTACAGTCTCCCTGCACGTCACCATCAATCTTTCTCTCTCCACACGGCTCATATTCAGGGTTTTGTTCTGACCATCCTCTTCCTGCGACGGCACGCACCTTGCGTAGTTACCACAGTGAAGAGGTGAATGGTTCACCCCTTCGAGTCCTCCTCGTATGACCTAGGCAGCTGAACAATCCGACATAGACTGACTCTTGCGAGTGAAAAATTGGCTTCTCGGGGACCAGTCTACCTGCTGCGGGGAAGAAGACAATCAAGTATCCGTATGAACTGGCTAAAAGTCATCACTGGTGTTCTTGTGTTGTGGTCGGGTACCGCGTGGGGTGCTACATTGACATGGACAGCCAGCAGTGCATCGGACCTGGCAGGATATCGCGTCTATCACTGCAGCCAGCTACCCTGCACGCGCACGTCTGGCGCTGCGAGTCTTTTGGTCGTATTGGGAAAGGTGACGAGTTTCAATATCGGAACGCCGGCCGTAACGCAGTACTATTTCATTACGGCCTATGATTTTGCCAATAATGAGTCGGGCGCGAGCAACCTCGCGACCTTTACACCAGCCGGGACTCTGCCGCCGCCTCCCTCTATGGGGACGGTGAGTCTGAAGGTCGTGGGCACTCCAGCCACAGGTTCGTGGGGTGTGACCACGACCACGACCAGCACACAGGATGTCATGGCGTATGTGCTCTTGGATGGGGTCCTGCAGTCTATCGATAACTACACGCCCTATGACCTCGTTTCGAAGGTGTACGGCAAGGGCACCCATACGGTTTTATTCGTGTATTATCTGCAAAACACCACGACCGAGATTGGACGGGCCAGCATCACCGTGAAGGAAGGGGTAGTGCTCTAGTTTGCCGCTAGGCTTGCTGCTTCTTGGTTTTCCAGTAATTCCACGATCTCCTCTAGCTCCCATACATGATCAGTCAATCCAGCGGCCATAGCTGGAGTCACCCGAAGAGTCTTGTGGATCTTGACGAAATTGTAGGCCATGTAATGCAAAGCTATGGCTGCGGCATGGTTCTCAATCTTCTTCGAGAATCCATTGGTCAATCGTGTGAATCGGCGCATCTGCATGCGCATGGTGAGGTTTTGCCGTTCGATGTAGCTTGTCGAGATGTGCGCCAGATCAGGATTCCCGCGCACCATGCACGATTTGGCCACGGTCATTGATCCCTAAGGCTGTGGTGTAGAGACTGGCCTCGGGATCATTGATCGGCGTGAAGCTCCCCCCGCTGTACAGAAACCCACTGCTCCCGTGCGTATTTGGATACCAACCCACGATTTGGCCACGGTTATTGATCCCAAAGGCATAGGTGCTCAAGAATTCGGGAAGGCCAGGCCCAGAATCGGGGTCCAAGGCGCCGGGGACGTTGATTGGCGTAAGGGCATGGGAGCCTCGCAGGGAGGCGCATTGTAGGAGGGGGCGCAAGGGGCACAAGCGAAAATGCACGTATTGATCGTAGCCTTATTTTCCCTTCGGCAGAATGCCTTTCCGTTCATGCGCGGGAGGCCGCTCATTGGGGCCTGTCATGCCTGACAACACGCAAACAAAAACGGCGGTCCCAGCACGGGGCCGCCGTCTGTGATGATGCTATACGCTGAGCTTACGCTGCGTGCTTCCACCGCCACGCCGCCAGGCCCACGAGGCCTACGCCGAGCAAGAGCAGGGTGGCAGGTTCGGGCACTCCCACTGGTGTGTCGGAAACGGTAATTGAACCTGCTGCTACTTCGCCGTTGTCGCCGACTTCTCCAATGTACAAGAATAACCCCTCAGTGGTAGATACTCCACTTGTGAGATTGAAACTCGCTATTCCATTGTCGCCCATGCTAACAAAGCCAAATGCCGGAGGTATGGCGGTTGTGGAATTTGCATCAAATGATCCGAGTGTCGCCACTGCATTATTGATATCGGCACCAGTTGTGCCAAAAAGAGCCGGATCGACCGGAGGCCGCTGTGTTCCTGCAGTGAATAGCGTGCCAGCTGGGGAGAAATCGAAGACGCCAAGCCCTGCTAGAGCATTGGCATCCAATGCGGAACTGATGGAAGTGGTCGAAAGTTTAATGGCATCTAGATCAAACCCACTGAATTGGCCTGTCGCGCCACCCAAGCCTCCACTGTTGTCTTGGATCGTGAGCGATTGAATCGTGGTAATTGAAAGGTCCGTCAGATCTGCACGGTAGACGGCGGTTCCAGTAGGGGAACCACCTGTCAAATCGGTGAGTTTTGTGAAAGAGACGGAAATCGAAGTCGCAAAGGCCGATTCAGCCCACATGGCGACGACTAGACTCATTACAATCACAGGGATTTTAGAATTCAGCTTCATACTTATCTCCTATTTATTGGGATTGTCTCAGCCAGTTTACGCAATTTTGATAAATGGCGTGTTATTTACACGGGACTGCAAGTGAGAAACCATAACACTAAGTCATTGAAAATGCTGCGTGTGTATGTTCGATAGGATGGCACGACTGTAAGAATTCTTGACAGTCACGCCTCCCTCACACCCCCACTTTAGACCTTCGCGGTCAGACGCCGCACGCGCAACCTACTGAAATGATAGAGACATCCAAGGCCGCACATCTCGCCATGCGGCTGGCGAGATGCCATAAAGAATCTTGACAGTGTAAATCGATCTCTTACACGGGCAGTGGCGACATTGACGTCTTCCCGGAAAACGACGGCAGGTTAGAATTAGGGTACGATGGCGGCTTCTTCGAGGGACATGGTTTCGAGTTTGGAGCCTCGGTCTCTCATTTGTCTTTCGGCTTCCATTCCCGCGCCAGCTTTTGTGCCTCGGCAATCTGATCCAGGGTCATTTTCTTGGCCAACTCATCACGAAGGGTGCCAGCGTCCTTATCGCCTTTCGCAGTGGAGAGATTTAGCCACTTGTGGGCTTGCACATAGTCCTGAGGAATGCCTGTTCCATCCATATACATAATCCCCAGCATTCTCTGCGCCAAGCTGAAATCCTGTTCGGCAGCTAGCGTTTCTAGTCTAAAGGCCTCCCGTCCATCCTGACGTACGCCTCTTCCCTTGTAATACATGGCGGCAAGATTGCTCTGGGCAACCATGTAGCCTTTGTTTGCACCCAATCTGTATAGACGGGCGGCTTCTTCATAATCCTGTAGTACCCCGTCTCCATTTTGATACATAACGCCCAAGTCATTCTGTGCGAGCCAATTGCCTTGATCGGAAGATAGGCGATACCAATGCAACGCCATTTCAAGATTCTTGGGAACCCCATAGCCATTCGCGTAGCTTACTCCCAAGAAAAACTGAGCCGAATCGTTTCCCTGCTCAGCCAGCGGTTGCAACTCACGCAAGGCAGTGGCGTAGTCGCCACGGCGATAGGCACTCTCACCAGCCTCATAATCAGACCAGGCGGAAGTGGCGAGACACATGATCGAGAGAACGAGGGCGATGGTGAATCGGAGAGACATGGGAGCCTCGCGGGGAGGCGTATTATAGGAGGGATGCTAATTTAGGCGCAAGGGGCGAGCGGGGAGATCGTGGTATTTATGGGTGGCGGAGCCTGCCGTCGGATATGGCCCTGGGAAGAGAGCCTCCACCCATGGCTTCATTCTTCCGATGGATCGAGTAAGGCGCCTCTACCGAGGTAAACCCACTAACAGATCTGCGATCACGTGGCGGAGACGTGCTTCCTCGTGGGATTGCAGGCGGAGGAATTTCACCCCGAACTCCTGGCCTTTGGCCCACCGTACCGTGGCGTGCTCGACCCTGATCGGCACGGCCTCCCGTGACCCATAGAAGAAGCATAGCTCTAACTCCGTGCCCGGTTGCAAAGAAGTGTCGCTTTCCATCCGACACCCGTAATGGGAGAGGTCATGTAGGAACCCTTCTCCACCCACCATCGAGCCACCGGTGGAAAACAAGCCACGGAATTGCACGCGGAGCCGCGTCTGCCCCCGCAAAGCGATACCGGTAGCACCTGGATGGACCGCAACCAAGAGTTCGATGATCCTCTGTTCTCCGGTGAGCATGCCGGGCTTGAGATAGCCTTCGATCCGTGCCCAGGCACCAGGGTCTGCGCGGGCTTGCAGTTCATGCAGTGTGTTTTCGGCCTGCAACCCGGCTTCGTTCATCACTTGGAGGATATAACGGCGCGTGGTTTGATAATCTTCTAAGTCGCTCATACCTCACACGACCCTTTCCCCTTCTGCAACATTCCCTTTCCGGTCCAGCTAGTGCCCGTGTACGACCTAAGCTGACAAGCAAGGCTAGGCCGACCGTGGGGAGGGTGTCAAGGTAGGGCTGGGAGACTGGTGGTCTTCCTCTTGAAAATGGTGCCGGAGGCCGGGATCGAACCGGCATGAGCCTTGTGGACCCGAGGGATTTTAAGTCCCTTGCGTCTACCAATTTCGCCACTCCGGCAGCAGGGGCCGCAGTGGCGGGACTCTAGCATCGGGGTCTAGGTCGGTCAAGGCCGCCGTCGTAGGCGCAAACAGCCTGGCAACAAGCTGTTTGCGCTACAGGTCTGATCGCTGAATAAGTCGATCCAACTACGCCGCTTCGATCCGTGGTGTCTGATCGTCCTTGCGGACGAGAGTCTTACTGCGATCCATTACTTCTTTCACGCCGGATTGGACCGACCGACTCCATCGAGTCGCTTGCAATCGGCTCTTTTTCGCATAGCGCCCAACATCACGCCGGGTTTCTGCCCCCGTTTGCGGCGCGAAGAGTAATCCAATCCCCGCTCCGATTACCGCCCCACCTGCTACCAACGCTGCGACCTTCGCTACCTGGCGTCCCTGGTCTGACATGGTGACCCCCTCTTGATACGGTTTAAATGAAGAATGTGATTATCGGTACCCTGCATGCTCATGTTCTATACCTTCAGCAGTAAGCGTGCCAGACGAGAAACCACGAAAATCTCCCATGATTCGTCACAGCCTTGTTCCCACGAATAAAACCGATCAATTTTCAGTTGTGTTTTCCTCACAGGTCAGGACACAGGCGTGACGGAAAACCAACATACGAATATGGTAGACCTCTCAAACTGGCTCTGAGCAAGGATCAGAATTGATTTTCCGTGTGGCATTCGCGTGCTTGCAATGGTTGAGACCCTCACCTATTATTCTCAAATGCGCCACATGAGGCACTAATGACTTGGTTGCACGCAATCCCCTACCCCAACATCAGCCCGGTTTTTCTTGAGCTGGGGCCTCTGCAGTTTCGCTGGTACGGTCTGATGTATCTGATCGGACTGGTGGGCGCCTATTTCCTGATCATGCGGCGAGTGGAGTCGCGGGGCCTCTCCATGACCAGGGACCAAGTGTACAATATGGTCGTGTGGGCTGCGTTCGGGGTGTTTATCGGAGGACGGCTCGGCTATACGCTCTTCTATAATTTTTCCTACTATGTGCAGCATCCGGCCAATATCGTGGCGGTCTGGGAAGGGGGCATGTCCTTCCACGGCGGCTTGCTCGGCGTCATCGTCGCCTTATTTTGGTTCAGCCAACGGCAGGGTATTCCCGCCTACCTGGTCGCAGACCTGGCAGCCGCCGCTACGCCGATCGGGCTAGGATTCGGGCGACTCGGCAATTTCATCAATGGGGAATTGTATGGCCGTGCCACCGATGTCGACTGGTGTATGGTGTTTCCGAATGGAGGGCCTGCCTGCCGCCATCCCTCACAACTGTATGAGGCAGGTCTTGAAGGTGTTTTCTTGTTCACCCTGTTATGGGTCCTCGCGAAAACCATACCGCCACCCGGCACCATCTTCTGGAGTTTTATTACAGGCTATGGACTATGTCGGATAGTCGTAGAATTCGTTCGCGAACCGGATGCCCAGCTTGGTTTTATCCTCGGATCTTTCTCCATGGGCCAACTCCTCTCCTTCCCCATGGTCGTGCTGGGAGTCTTCATGCTTGCCATCGGCTATCAGCGGCGGGCGTTGATGCAGACTAAATCTTAATAAGGCATCTCCTCGTCATCTAACCCGACATGGTGTCCGAGTTCATGGACCACCGTGTCACGGACCTCGTGAATGACTTCGGCCTTCGTCCGGCAGAGACGCAGGATGGGGCCTCGATAGATGGAAATTCGGGCAGGCAGTTCACCGGCAGGCTGGAAGAACGACGTCTGATCGATCGGGACGCCTTGATACAGACCCAGCAGATCGTCTTCAGATTCCAATTCAAGATCCCGCAGAATATCGGCCGAAGGCTCCTCTTCGACCACGATGGAGACCTCATCGGCAAGTTTCGCGAAACGGGCCGGCAGCCCGGCGAGTGCCTCTTGAATCCAGGCATTGAATTCTTCCGGCGAGACAATCATTGGACGTTCATCTGGTCTATCTGGTTTCTCTGGTTCATCTGGTTAGTTTCGTTCAACCAAACAAACGAGACAGACCAAATAACGGTCTTCTTGGGCTGGCGTGCTTTTTCAGCATCCTACTAGATATCGACGGCGACACCTGGCCGCAAAAAGACGAACTGAAACGAGAGAGACGGCAATCCTAAAGAACTCGTGACAGCTCGCGAATAACTATCCGCTTGGGATCGGTAGCGATCCGCTCTGGTCTGTACATCCTCAGCCACTACATCATCCGTCTTATAGTCGGCAATCCAGATCCGGTCGTCAAGCCGGTAAATGAGGTCAATCACCCCTTCCATCATCTGCCCCTTCCCCAAAGGCATGACGAAAGGGACCTCGCGCCCAAGCACCGTCGCACGTTGCAGGGTTCTGTATGGTTTGGAGGAAAGGAAACTTCCAAAGAGCGCCATGAGATCCTCTGTGACGTTGTTCATCCATTGAGGATTGTCCTGTGCCACATAGCGGCGACAGGCCTGCGCAATGACGGTGCAGATTTCAGCGCGAGGCCTGGCGAAGTCCCACTGTTCGAGTACCGCATGGGCGCAGACTCCCACCAGCCGGGACAGATCGGCGTCACGCCCTGTTATAGCAGGCGGGGAAACGGCATCGGGTCTGCCTCCTGCAAGGCTCGAAGGGGTCAATCGTCGCGGCGTCGTACGATGCTCCTCCCACTTAACCTGCCGTGCGTGGCGGCGAATGAGAATGGGGCCAAGGGCCGGTTGAGGGGCCATCGTGGACAGAGATTCCTGTCGGCGCCGTCTCGCTGCCACTGTGGCCGCCGTGATGACACGAGTAAGGCGGCTTGTTCCGATGCAAATCTGGTCAGTCGTCGAAGGATCCCCCTCGTCTGCTATCGCCTCTCCGAGCAGAGAGAGGACGGTGTCATGTCCCGGTTTAGTGGTCTGCCCGCCGGATAGGACCAGCAGATCGCGTGCCCTTGTCATGCCGACATACAGGAGTCGCCGCTGCTCCGCCTCTTCCCGCGCCGCCACCTTCATGTCCACGAGCACGGCGCCGAGATTCGAGCGGCCTCCCATCTGCAGGCTATAACAGCGGCTCGACCAATCATGATGGATGGATGGTCCCTTGCGAGGAATCTTGGACCCCTGGTGCAGGCCTGGAAGAATGACCACAGGGAATTCCAATCCTTTGGCCTTATGGATGGTCAACACGCGGATGGCATCCAGTGATTCCTCAACCAGGGCGCTTTCCGCCTCATCCGGCTGTTCCGACACTCTGGTCATCATTAGGTTAGCGAACCCGGTCAAGGTGAGGTGGGGGCGATCGGCGAGTGCTTCGGCCATATCTCTGATCTTCCGCAGATTGGCCACGGCTTGCTCGCCATGGAGCGATGCGGCGGCCAATTCCAGGACGGGCAATCTATCGAAGATCAGATCGATGGCGTCAGGCACAGGTCGCAAGGGAACGAGCTGATGCAGCTCGGCCAAACGTTCATAGAGCCGCCTCACTATTCCGGCCTGTGGATGATTCCAGGCAGACAACCGATCCCGTTGCTGGTAGTCCAACCCCTCTCTCTGTTGGAGGGCCAGTAGATCCCGATCCGTCATGCCACCGAGGGGTGAGCGCAAGATTCCGACCAGCGCAATCGTATCGTGTTGGTTGTCGATGACCCGGAGGAGGTTGACCACATCGATGATTTCCTGCCGCCGATAAAAATGCTTTTCCCCGTCCGTGATATAGGCGATGTCGTAGCGGCGAAGGGCATCGAGATAGACCTGTGCCTGGGTCAACTTTCTGAAGATCAGGGCAATGTGGCCCGGTTGGAGTGGACCTTCGCGTCGATCGCGATCAGTAATCGTCGTGCCGGCGAGAAGCTCCTCCTTCAGCCAGCGCGCCAGGGCTTCCGCCTCCGCCCGAGTCGCAGCCTGCACATCGAACTCCTCGTCATCCTCTCCCGGCGTGACGAGGCGAAGCTGCGCCCCAGAGACTGAGACTTCCGGTTTGCGTTGAGGCCTGGCTGCCAGCCTCTCATTGGCCGGCTGAATATGTTCTGCCGGTTGGAAGAGCCGGTCGAAAACATTGTTGACGACGTCGAGCACGGATCCATCACTGCGAAAATTCGTCACCAGGGTATAGACGCCTCCCCCACCCGCTCGAATTTTCTCCACCACTCGTTCGAAGGCTTCGATGTCGGCTCGGCGGAAGGCATAGATCGATTGCTTGGGATCCCCCACGATAAACAATTTGCCCGGCTCCAAGTCCACGTCAAGCCACTCGGTCTGATGGCTGCCCGTCCGTTCACCGAGGTAGAGGATAATTTCGTACTGCACCGGATCAGTGTCCTGAAACTCATCCACCAGGATCGCCCTATAGGTCTCTTTGATCCTGGCGCGGACGGCCGGATGGTCCCGCAAGAGGGTTTTGGCCCGTGCCAACAAGCCATCGAATGCGATCCACCCAGAGGTGAGAAACCCATGCTGTACGCGATGGAGGAAGGGTCGTACGAGCGTCACCACCTCTTGAAAGTATGACTGGTCGACAGTGAGGAGATGTTGCGCGAGCCTGATGATGGAGGCCGCTTTCTGGAACGCAAGCTCATCCCATCCGGCAGGCGCCTTTCCCAGGTCCTTTTCCAGAACGGCCCGTTCATCCTGAGATAAATGAGTGAGCCCCGGTGGCCCATATTTCAACAAGAGCGCCAGCGACTGCACTGCAGCGGCGAGCATCTGTTCCGCTTTACGCCGTTTCGGTCGATCCTGTGCGGCAAGGAGCGTCGCGGCATGGCCTTGCGTGGCCGCAACCCAGTCACGCAAGGCGCCCTCCAGGGCGAGGGATCGGCACTGGCGTTCCAGCTCATCGAGGTCCACAAAATCCCCGGCAAGGGCAGCGGTAAACTGCTGGAGATCATCGAGCGTGGTCCCGGCCAAGACTCGTCGCCAGCGGTCATGTCGAGGTCCGGCTGCTCCGAGCTCATCGTCCAGCCAACGGTCCCAAGATGAGTGAAACAATTCCTTGAAGCGTGACCCGTCATCCTCTTGAAATGATGGATCAAGTTCAGACTCCAATGGATGAAGCCGCAAGAGGTGCGCGGCAAAACTATGCAAGGTGCCGATTTGGGCTTTTTCCAGCTGCTCAAGCGCCATCCTGGCCCGTTCGCCTACTTGTTCAGCTGAGAGATGGTAACGGGCCCGGAAGATGGCGATCATGTCATCAGCCTGCTCGGTCAAACGAAGGAGTTGCGCGCGGAGCCGCTGCTTCATTTCAGTTGCGGCTTTGTTGGTGAAGGTGAGGGCCACAATCTCTGTGATGGCCAAGGGGTTTGGCTCTCTCAGGAGGAGGTTGAGGGTGCGATTGACGAGGATCGTGGTCTTGCCGGTCCCGGCTCCCGCAACCACCACGACATTGCGGTCCCAGGTGGTCTCCGCCAGGAGCCGACCCTGGGAGTCCGCGAGTGTCAGTACATCACTCATCATTGACTTTCTGCTTTCTCAACCGGCGTAAGGCTCGGGCCTGGGGCGATCGGTAAGAGCGCCACCAGGCCATGGCGTCGTGGCGTCGGCAGGCGCCCGAATACTCGCAGGAATCGCAGTAGCCATTGGGAAGAATAAAAAACTCTCTGCGCGCGATGCCTTGGGTCAATGTGGAGAGCGTCTGTCGGATCATGTCACCCGTGTGGCCGGTCCAGAGACCCGCGTCAAACGTTGAGCGAGAGACAGGCTGCTTCCACTGCGGAGCCAGGAAAAGAAGTTGGACTTCGGATGGTGCAGGCAGCGACAGCAGCGCCATGCGGGCATAGAGCGGTGGTTGCAGCCGAAATCCTCGCACGGCCGACAGAGCGAGGTTTC
>DASYVB010000147.1:0-16076 GCA_036000525.1 Nitrospiraceae bacterium
GATCCTATCCGGCCCACAGTTGATGCCATGCCACTGAAGCTCCATCCAGATATCGCCTCGCTGAGTCCCTATGTTCCCGGGAAGCCGATTGAGGAACTTCAACGGGAACTAGGTCTCGCACGCGTCATTAAACTGGCGTCCAACGAGAATCCTTTAGGCTCCTCCCCGAAGGCGCTCGCCGCGTTGAGCGAGGGAACCGCGACCCTGCATCTCTATCCCGATGGCGGCGCGTTTCGCCTGCGCGAAGCCCTGGCGGATCGTTGGAAGATGACCCCGGATCAGGTCATTCTCGGGAATGGATCGGATGAAATCTTGGGCCTGCTTGCCCGTACAATGTTGGCCCCAGGCGATGAAGCGGTCATGGCCGATCAGACCTTCGTCATTTACAAAATGGAGGTCACGGCAGCTCACGGAAAGCCTATCGTCGTCCCATTGAAGCATTGGCGGCATGATCTTCATGCGATGGCGGACGCCATCACCGACCGGACACGGCTCCTGTTCCTCTGTAACCCCAATAATCCAACCGGAACGATCGTGCCAGCCGATGAGGTCGAACTTCTGCTCTCGCGTATACCGGCGCATGTCGTCGTGGTGTTCGACGAAGCCTATTTCGAGTACGTCCGGGATCCGCAGTTTCCGGATTCTATGACCTATGTGAAGCAGGGGCGGAACGTGATCGTGCTTCGGACATTTTCGAAAATCTATGGCCTCGCTGGATTGCGAATCGGGTATGGCGTGACGACAGCGGAGATCACCAATATCTTGAACCGAGTCCGCCCTCCCTTCAACGCCAACAGCCTGGCGCAGCGCGCCGCGCTCGCCGCCCTCGGTGACGACGAACATGTGGCGCGGAGTCGAGCGGTGAATGGAGCTGGGATGGAGCAGATGGTCAAGGGATTGACCGCGCTCGGGTTTACACCGATCCCGAGCGAAGCAAATTTTGTATATGTAGATGTTGGACGAGACGGCCGCGCGGTGTTTGAGGCCATGCTGAGGGAGGGCATCATCGTTCGCCACATCGAGGGGCGTATGGTTCGAGTGACCATCGGCCTGGAAGAAGAAAACAGGGAATTTTTGGCTGCGCTCAAGCGGGTGATCCATCCGCATTGAGTGCATGGTGAGGGCAACATGATCATTGTATTAAAACCAGAAGCAAGCGAACGGGAAGTCGACCACATTATCGATCGGCTTCGCGAGTTGGGACTGAAGTCGCAACTCACGACCGGTCAGGAACGGACGATTATTGGAGTCATCGGCGACGATCGGATCCTGCATAACCAGCCGCTCACAGCCCTGCCAGGCGTTGAAAGTGTGTTGCCGATTCTCGCACCCTGGAAACTTGTCAGCCGGGAATTTAAGCGTGATGGCACGATTATCGATGTGAGCGGCGTGAAAATCGGCGGCAACAAGCTGGTCATCATGGCGGGACCCTGCGCGGTGGAGCGGCTCGAAATAACGGTCGGCATTGCCCACGAGGTCAAGGCGTCCGGAGCAAGTATTTTGCGCGGCGGAGCCTACAAGCCACGCACCTCGCCCTATTCTTTTCAGGGGTTAGGGCGTGAAGGATTGGACTATCTGGTTGAGGCGAAGAAACAAACCGGGTTGCCGGTGGTCAGCGAGATTATGGATACCCGCGACATCGAATTGTTTCTCGAAAAAGCCGACATTATCCAGATTGGCACGCGCAACATGCAGAATTTTGAACTCCTCAAGGAGGTTGGGGCCTACGACAAGCCGGTGCTGTTGAAGCGGGGACTTTCGGCTACAATCAAGGAATTCCTCCTGTCGGCAGAATACATCATGTCGCGCGGGAATCAGAACGTCATGTTGTGCGAACGGGGGATTAGGACCTTCGAGACGCAATATCGCAATACGCTCGATCTTGCCGCGGTTCCGACTTTAAAAGAACTTTCGCATTTGCCCGTCATCGTCGATCCCAGCCATGCCACCGGCAAGTGGAATCTGGTGGCGCCGATGTCGAAAGCTGCAGTGGCTGCGGGGGCGGATGGCATTCTGATCGAAGTCCATTCGAACCCGGAATGTGCGCTGTGCGACGGTGAAGAATCCATTAAGCCGAGCAAGTTCAAGGAACTGATGCAGGACATGCGAAAGATTGCGGTGGCGGTCGGTCGGGAAATGTAATCAGAAGAACTGTGTTTGAAGGACTCAGGATTGAGGCTCGGCCTCGGCCAGTTTGAAAAATGGCGCTGCATTTCACCCAGGTCACGATTATCGGAGTCGGGCTGATCGGCGGATCACTCGGCATGATTCTCCGTCGAAAGGGGTTGGCGGCAAGAGTCATCGGGGTTGGGCGGCGTGTCGAAAACTTGAAAACTGCGCTCGAGCTGGGCGCGATCGACCGTTACGTCGTCGACCCCAAAGACGGAGTGAGGAATGCCGATCTGGTTGTGTTGGCCACGCCGGTCGGCACGTATGACCGGCATCTGACGGAGTGGGCGTCCTGCTTGAAAAAAGGCGCGATTGTGACCGATGTCGGAAGCGTGAAGGGTCTGCTGGTGGAACAGGCTGAACGAGCCATGCCGGCCGGTGTCCATTTTGTCGGGGCCCATCCCATTGCCGGCAAGGAAAAGACCGGCGTGGTTGCCGGATCGGATCAGCTCTTTATGGGGGCGCGCTGCATCATCACTCCGACGAAAACGACGGATCCGCAAGCGCTTGAGCAGGTCCGAACGATGTGGCAGGAAACCGGCTCGGCGGTTCTCACGATGGATGCCCATCTGCATGACAAGATTCTTGGGGCGGTGAGCCATTTGCCTCATGTGGCGGCCTTTGCCTTGATGAACGCCCTGGCTGAGATTCGCGAACAACAAATTCCCTCCCTCGATCTGGCAAGCCACTCGGGTGGCGGGTTGCGGGATACGACCAGGATTGCCGCTAGTTCCCCTGAAATGTGGCGCGATATTTTCCTCTGGAACCGCGACAATGTGGTCACGTTCATTGAGGCCTATGAGCGCTCGCTGAGCCAATTGAAGCAGCTCATTCGAGTGGGCGATGCCGCAGGCATCGAGAAGGAACTCGAACGAGCAAGGCAGGAACGAGAGAAACTCTCTACGCGACTCGCGGTGTCCGCGTAGCACCCATATGGCGTCTTTAACTATCATACCAGGCCGACCTTTACAGGGAACGATTTCCGTCCCGGGCGATAAGTCGATCACCCATCGCGCCATCATCCTGACAGCCTTGGCGAACGGGGTCAGCACGGTTGCGCGCTATTGTCGAGGCGAAGATTGTCTCAATACGATGCGCGCGTTCCAGGCTCTCGGCATACGCATCGATGAATCGGTCGAGGAACTACGTGTGTATGGCAAGGGACTCTGGGGCCTGACCGAGCCGAGCGGCCCGATTGATTGCGGAAATTCTGGGACGGGCATTCGTCTCTTGACCGGCCTACTGGCGGGACAGGACTTTTTTTCTGTACTGACCGGCGACGAATCAATTCGTCGCCGTCCAATGGGGCGGATCGTCAAGCCATTGCGGGAAATGGGGGCGACCATCGCCGGACGCAAGGGCGGTGAACTTGCATCCTTAGCCGTGACGGGGAGTCGTCTCCGCGCGATCACCTATGCCTCGCCGGTGGCGAGCGCGCAAATCAAGTCGGCTCTGTTGCTCGCAGCCTTGTTTGCCGAAGGGACGACCCGCATCACAGAGCCACGTCTCTCGCGGGACCATACAGAACGGTTGTTCCAGTTTCTGGGGATTGCGTTTCGACGGGAAGGGGCGACCTTGTTGATCGATGGACGACCGTCGGTTGGGTGGAATGCGGCGCCACGATTGGTCGTGCCGGGTGACTTCTCTGCCGCCGCGTTCTTCATCGTGGGCGCGACGGTTGTTCCTGGCTCGGATGTGACGATTCAACAGGTGGGCATTAACCCTACCAGGACGGGCTTGTTGGAAGTGATGACGAGAATGGGCGCGGATATTCAATTGCTGAATCGGCGTGAGGAGGCAGGAGAGCCGGTTGCGGACATTCGGGTGAAGTCGGCACGGCTGCGTGGGGTGGCGGTCGAGCCGGACTTGATCCCACAGACGATCGATGAATTCCCCATCCTCTGTGTCGCGGCTGCAGTCGCAGATGGTGAGACGATCATCTCCGGGGCCGAAGAATTGCGGGTCAAGGAGAGCGATCGGATTGCGACGGTGTCGGCAGAGTTGCGCGCGATGGGAGCGCAGATCACAGAAAAACCCGACGGGATGGTTGTGCGAGGACTTGGCGCAACAGAAGTTAACGGTCGATTGCAGGCTGCACGTGGCCGAAGCCATGGAGATCACCGGGTAGCAATGTCATTGGCCATCGCAGGCTTGACCGCTGCGGCACCAACCCTAATTGACGAGACGGCTTGCATCGAGACATCATTCCCAGGTTTTCATCACACGTTATTGGAATTAGTTGGCGAGTGCCGGTGACGGCCATTATGCGGGGCCACAACGTGGGATGTGTTGCGGAAGACAAGCAAGTGAGCCGGCTGATCGTTGCGATCGATGGTCCAGCTGGTGTCGGCAAGAGCACAGTGGCCCAGTTGTTGGCCTCTCGATTGGGCTATCTGTATCTTGACACAGGAGCCCTCTACCGCGCGATGGCCTGGGCCGTGATTGAGTCTGGCCGGGATCCAGCGGATATCGAGGCGGTCGCCGCTCTGTTGCCTACCCTTTCGCTCCAGATGCAGTTTCATCACGGAGCTGCTACGGTGTTGGTCAATGGCAAGGACGTGAGCAGCGTCCTGCGAACGCCTGCCGTGTCGGCCGCGGCATCGGTGGTCTCGGCAAGTCCCGCTGTCCGGGCCTGGTTGCTACCCATCCAGCGACAAATCGGACAAGGCGGAGCGGTAGTGGCTGAGGGGCGGGATATGGGGACGAGCGTGTTCCCTTCGGCAGATGTGAAATTTTTTCTCGAAGCGGATCCGACTATCAGGGCCCAACGCCGACATCGGGAACTTGTTGCGGCGGGACATTCCAGGGCACTCGAAGAGACGAAAGCCGACCTGGCGGGACGTGATACACGAGATCGTTCCCGTTCGGTCGCTCCGCTGGTTCCCGCTAAGGATGCCCGGTTCATTGACACCTCAACGTTGTCCGTCGCTGAGGTGGTGGACCAGATGATGGCTGTGATTGCGGCCAGGTTGTGAGTTCGATCCTCTATGGGATCCTGTGGATCCTTGCTCGGACCATCAGCCGACTTTGTTTTCACTATCGAGTGGTCGGTACAGTTCCGCGGGCCGGTGGGTTCATCGTTGCGGCAAACCATGCCAGTCACCTGGATATTCCCTTCCTGGGTTGTGGGATGTGGCGGCGGGCCTGGTATTTGGGGCGTAGCGATCTCTTCCCGATGCCGGGCGTGAACCAGGTCTTGCAGTGGCTGGGGTGGATTCCCCTGCGGCTTGGTCGGTTGGATCGTGACGCATTTAGTAAGGCGGTCAGTCTGATCAAGGAAGGAAAGGTCGTGGTGATCTTTCCGGAGGGCAGTCGCAGCCTGGATGGCCAGTTACAATCCCCCAAACACGGGATTGGTGTGATTGTCGCGCAAACCGGTTGTCCCGTGGTGCCGGCCTATATAAAGGGAACGCACGATGTGTTGCCAGCGGGAGCCATGTGGCCGCGTTTCCGTCCCGTGACCGTTCTCATTGGGGATTCCCTCACGTTTACGCTAAGCGGGGAGAACGGAGAGGCCAAGCAGTTTTATCAGGAGGTGAGTCGCACCGTGATGGATCGCATCGCCTCATTAGGTGCCGTGGAGTCTCCGATCCAGCAGTCCAATGCCAGCATTCGCAAGGCTGAGTGAATGTCGGTGTATAACCATCAGCACCCGACTCCTGTCGGAAGAGTAGGATTCACACCATGAGTACGGTTTCGCCATCGAGTGACCAGCAATTAGACCGAGCGGCCTTAGCGGCCCTGTATGAGGAGACATTCAGAAACCTCGAAGAGGGCACCATTACGGAGGGCAGCGTCGTCGCCGTGACCAAAGACAAGGTGGTCGTCGACATCGGATACAAGTCCGAAGGCATGATCCCGAACGATCAGTTCTCCACCGTGGAACTTCAGAACATCAAGGTGGGTGATCGGCTTCAAGTCTATATCGAGGAGTGTGAAGACGCCGACGGCAATCTGGTTCTCTCAAAAGATAAAGCCGACAAGATGAAGATTTGGGAAGAGCTGGAAAAGCTCTTCAACGACGGCAAGAGTATCGATGGCAAGATCGTGGCGCGGATCAAAGGCGGCATGATGGTGGATATCGGCGTGAAGGCGTTTCTACCGGGCTCTCAGATCGACCTTCATCCAGTGCGGGATCTTGACGGGTTGGTCGGGCGCACGTTCCCGCTCAAGATCATCAAGATCAATCATCGGCGCGGCAACGTCGTCGTGTCCAGGCGCGTACTCTTGGAAGAGACGAGGGATTCGAAACGGAAGACGACCCTCTCCACGTTGAAGGAAGGGCAATTGATTCACGGTGTGGTGAAGAACATTACGGATTACGGGGCGTTCATCGACCTCGGCGGCATAGACGGGCTTCTCCACATCACGGACATGTCCTGGGGCCGTGTTGGCCACCCGTCTGAAATGTTCAACATCGGCGACAAGGTGGAAGTGAGTGTCCTCAAGTACGATCGAGAGACCGGGCGTATTTCACTCGGCTTGAAACAGAAGAGCGCAGATCCCTGGACCGGCGTGGCCACGAAATATGCGGTCGGCACCCGTGTTCGAGGTCGTGTGGTGAGCCTGACCGACTATGGGGCGTTCATCGAGCTCGAGCCTGGTGTCGAGGGGTTGGTGCATGTCTCTGTGATGTCATGGACGCACGAGGTGCGCCATCCGTCACGCGTCGTATCCATCGGAGATCAGGTCGAAGCGGCGGTGTTGAATGTGGACCCGGCTAGCAGGAAGATTTCCCTCGGCATGAAGCAGACTGCGCCGAATCCCTGGGACATGGTGGAAGGGAAGTATGCCATCGGCACGCACATTGAAGGGAAGGTGAAGAGTCTTACTGATTTTGGCGCGTTCGTCGGACTCGAAGAGGGTATCGATGGTTTGATCCACATTTCTGACATGTCTTGGACGAAACATATTAAGCATCCCTCCGAACTCTTCAAGAAGGGACAGAAAGTAGAGGCCGTGGTCTTGCGGATCGACAAGGAAAAGGAGCGGCTGTCGCTCGGGTATAAGCAGCTCAAGAACGATCCATGGGACGACGAGATTCCGAACCGCTATGCTGTCGGGGATGTGGCGGTCGGGAAGGTCAACAAGGTCGCTGACTTCGGCATCTTCGTCGAATTGGACGGGGGAGTCGAAGGGTTGATTCACATCAGCGAGGCTGGTCTCGACCCACAGGCCAAGCTCGAAGAGAAATTCAAGCTGCAGGATGAAGTGACGGCCAAGATTATCAAGGTCGATCGTGAAGAACGGAAGATCGCGCTCAGCCTGCGCGATCTTCAAATGGATTCTGATCGCCGAAAGGTCGATGAATATCATGCCACGCAAGACGCGTTGGATCAAAGCTTGGGTCGTGCGGCGAAGCAGAACCGGAAGCGAGGCCAAGCCGAGGACGATAAGTAGGTCCGATGCATCAGGTCTCAGTGTAAGCCGGGGGGCGTTCGGGCCCCCGGCGCTGTGAGCGAGCAGAACCATGAGTGACGAGACGGCAGAAAGACCGGCCAAGCGAAGGATATTGCGCAGAGTGCTCTGGGCGCTCGGCATCGGGCTGGGCCTGCTCCTTCTGATGAACCTGTTCTTCCCCGACCTCGACTTTTCGATGGAGGACCGGGTTGGATTGATTCGTATCGAAGGCGTCATATTGGATGCGCAATCCACGATCGGCGAGTTGAAGCGTTTTGCCGACAACCCTTCCGTTAAAGCGATCGTATTGCGAATCGATAGCCCCGGCGGCGGGGTTGTGCCGTCGCAAGAAATCCATGATGCGGTCCAGCGGGTTCGTAACAAGAGCAACAAGGTCGTGATTGCCTCAATGGGTACGGTGGCGGCGTCAGGAGGATACTATATTGCTGTTGCGACCGATCGGATTATGGCCAATTCAGGGACGTTGACGGGGAGCATCGGGGTCATCATGGAGATGGCTAACGTCGAAGGGTTGCTCAAGAAGATCGGGGTCGAAGGTGTCGTGATCAAAAGTGGACGATTCAAGGATGTGGGATCGCCGCTCCGGAAGATGGATGATGAAGAACAAGCATTGCTCCAATCCGTCATGGACGATGTCCATAAGCAGTTCATTGAAGCGGTGGCGAAAGGGCGTGGGCTCGACTTGGCGGCTGTGCAGGCCCTGGCAGACGGTCGAATCTTTACGGGCCGTCAGGCCAAAGCTTCAAAGCTTGTGGACGAACTCGGTGATCTCGAAGCTGCCATCCAGCTTGCGGCGGATGTGGCCGGCATCGAGGGCGAGCCGAAAGTCATTGAGCCGCGCCGGCGATTTTCGATCAGAGAGTTAATCGAATCGCGATTGTCGGTGCTCTTCCCCAAGTTGGACTTTTACTCCGGGGTCAGTCTCAAGTATCTCATGGCGTTCTAGCGCAGTCGGATCGGCGCGCAGTTCGATTCATCACCACGAAAGGGGAGTCCAATATGACGAAGGCCCAAATCATCGAGCGCGTATCCGAACAGATCACGACCTTGACGAAGCGGCAGGCGGAAGTCGTCGTCAATACGATTTTCGACTGTGTGCGTGATTCGTTGAAGAACGGCGATAAGACGGAGATTCGAGGGTTCGGCAGTTTTCGCCTGCGGGCCCGTCGGATGAAAGAAGGGCGGAACCCCAAGACCGGCGCGACCGTGGCGGTCCCTGCCAAGAAGGTCCCGTTTTTCAAAGCCGGCAAGGAATTGAAGGAACTCCTGAACCAGTCATAACAGAACGCTCATCATGAACGTACCAGACTCCCACGATGCGGTCGGGATAGATGTCCGTTGGACGGACGAGGCCTCCAAGCGTCTAGAGCGGGCACCGCTATTCTTGCGCGGAATGGTTCGCCGTCTGGCCGAAAAAAAAGCCCGAGAACTTGGCTACGCGGAGATTACGGAGGAGATTCTCGATCAGTTCAAGAACCAAATGATGGGCCGTATGGGCGGCGAATCCGGCATGGCGGACGCAGCGAAACAAATGGAGCAGGGTCATCTTCCCTGGACTGCCGCCGCCAAGGAACGGCTGGACACGGTTCCGGAATTCATGCGCAACATGACCAGGCAAATTGCCGAAGAGATCGCCAGGGAGCGGGGTCATCTCGAGGTGAATGTCGAACTCTTCGAAAAGGTGGAAGCGCTAGGCGATCTCCGTGAGGCCTCGGTTCCTCCGTTGGAGTGGAGCAAGGGAGCGTTGGCCCAACTTCACGAGAAATTGAAACAGTCGCCGCCGATCGCCGTCGAATTCGTCACCGACATGTTGAAGCGGGACACCGAAGATTTGGCGAGAGAGAAAGGCGTGACGCGGATCGACGAGTCGATGCTGCTTCAATTGTGGGACGCACCCCAGGAGCGAGTCGCTTGGACCGATGAGGCATGGAAGCGACTGCAGACGTCTCCGGATTTCGTGCGTAGCGGAATCCGTAAGGCCGCTGAGCGTAGGGCGCGGAAGCTTGGGCTCAAAGAGATCGATTCGGAGCATCTGACGACCTTCCGGAATCAAGCCATGATGAAAGCTGTGAAACGGATTCGCTCTTTCGGGTACAACGAGCTGACGTTTGAGGCGTTCGATACGGCGCTAGAGAAGACCAAGCGCCTACAGGGGAATGAGCAGGCGGAAAAACGACTCCGGGAAATTCGCGGGCATTTTGCCGATCCTGATGTGAAGAAACCGGAAGGTGGGACACTCGGTGCCGACTTGATGGGCCGCTTTCGCCGGTATCTTAAGGGAGAAGGGACGCTCTAGCAGTATGCTGAAAAAGTCCGTTAGCCTGTCTTGTTCATTTGGTCTGTTCGGTCTATCTGGTTTGTTTGGTTGCATGAGACTAACCAGACAGACCAGATGACCGCATAGACCGGGCTTGTCTCAGACATGCAGGTCATCAAGTTTTGTTGTGCTGAAATGGTTTTTCCGCAGTCGTCAGGCTGCTCATTCAACCAGATAATTCTCCTCACGAGCTCGCAGAAAAACACAACGGGTTCCTCGCGCTGCTCTCAACACTGTCTGGGCCGAGCAGGCTGGGCGAATCGTTATGAGGTAGCAGCAGGGCCGCCTCAGGGCGGCCCCTATCTGAGTCAGTGGGCAGCCGTCTGTTGCGGCCAAAATTTATGTCGGATTTGTGGGAGAGGCTCGCTATCGAAATTGGGGATATCGTAGAGACAGCGATCGATCGTCGCCACCTCATCTTCGGTCAAGTCCAAGGTGGCCCTCTTCTTCCAAAACTGATCGAGGGTAAAATAATCACCCGACTGCGGCTTCTCAGCTAAAAGCACCTTCATCTTATCGAAGCCTGCCGTGTCCACCCCGGGGACGCGGCCCTTATTGCGGTCGTGACACCAATGTAGTACCTCGGCGATTCCGTACATCGACAACTCAATCTTCATCATCTTGCTCATGGATTCCTCCTTACCAAGACCAATAGTGTACCTCAAACACTGTGCCGTTTCAAAGCCGTCGCTGAGTGAGCCAGGATTGGGGAAACCGCGTTTTGGCGGGAATCGTGGCGCAGCTGGATTGATTGCCAGGAGAAAGCGGTGGCCTGTATACTGGCCACACTCGTTTTGGCGGGAGGCCTGGTCGAGGGCGTGTGCTCATGCGGACGAATCACCACGTCGCCGGTTCCTCGCTCGAGGAGTGGTGCGTGATCAGAAGCGCTGACGGCCACAATTGGGATACAGCCTGGAACCTTGTGATCGTGGCGACAAGTCTCTTCCTGCTGATGGTAAGCGGCTGCACCAAGCAAGACCCCTACGCCCCACCAGATCTTTTCTACTACTTTGCCAGTTACAAAGTAGGTAAGAACCCGACGACCGTCACCCCCGCTGACGTCAATCAGGACGGTTTTACCGATCTGGTGACAACCAACATCGGCAGCAATACCCTTTCGATTCTCTTAGGCAACGGTGACGGCACTTTTCGTGATCAAGTCGAACTGAATGTCTGTAAAGAGCCCCGCTCTCTCGCCCTCGGGATGTTCAACCACGATTCTTATCCCGATGTGGTCTTGGCCTGTTCCGGGGGCGACGAAGTGGCCGTACTCTTTGGCCGGGCCGATGGAAAATTTGATGAGGGGCCGCGCTATCCCGTGCATCGGACTCCCATTGCCATCGCAACCGACGATCTGAACGGCGATCAGGTGCCCGACCTCGTTGTCGCATTGCGAAACGACAAGATCAAAGTCTTCCTGGGAACCGGCACCGGTGAATTCACCCATGGGGCGCAGTACGAATATGGCGATACGCCCACGTCGGTGGCGTTGGCCGACTTGAATGGCGATGGGAAGATCGATTTGGCCGTGACAAACGGGGGGCCGATGTCGAACGCGGTCTCCATCTGGATGGGGAATGGCGACGGCACGTTTCGCCCTCCCACCGACTATCGGACGGGGAAGCGCCCGCTCGGGGTGAGTTTCGCCGACTTCAATCGTGACCGGATCCGCGACCTACTTGTGATCAACGGCGTACAGGATAGCTTCACAATCTTTCTCGGAAAAGGTAATGGAACTTTCGAGCCAGGGCGCGATTCCGGTGCCGACGTAGGACCGAATTTCGGGCTCGCTCGCGATTTCAACGGCGACCGTCGCACGGACGTGGCCATCGTCAATCTTCAGTCGAGTGATCTCTCCATTCTCTTCGGCCGGGACGATGGGACATTCGAGTATCCGCCGAGAAACTATCGGACAAAATCCGGCCCCTTCGCCCTTGCGACGTTTCGCGTCACAACGGAGGAGGCTGAAGAGCCTGGTCTCGTGACGGCGGACAACGGCAATGGAAGCGTCTCCATCTTTCTCCATCGAGGATTGAAACCGGCGTCCGCCCCCGTCGCACTTCCTCCGTGAGGCGCGTATGACGTCTGTCGATAGGTGGAGTGAATCAAAAGGCGGTCTTCTTGACAGCCTATCGACCCTCGGCTACAGTGGCCGAGGGGCGCCGCTTCCAGGCCTCTTGACGTACTGTTTCGAGGACACCAGTGAGATCCTTTAGATGGTGGTTTGCTATCGGCGCACTGCTGACCCTCTCCGTGCTGATGGTACAGGGGGGCGTGCGAGAGCTGCTCGACGGAGCCCCTCCCGGCAGTGGGGCCAGCGCGTACCTCTCGTTTGCCACCACGATTGTCGGCGGAGGATTGTTGGCAGGTTGCCTGGCATTGGTGATGAATCGACTCCGGTAAACATAGAGTCTGAAGACAGGCGCGTCGATGCACTGTTTGAGATGCAAGGGCTTCATGATGGTCGAGCGTCACTATACGCTGGTGAATCGGCGACTCTATGCCCGCTGTTTGAATTGCGGGTTTTGGATCGACCTTGCCGACCTGCTCCGCTTTTTTCATAAGGTGATTGACAGCGGGTTTCGCGGAGGGAAGGTGCGGGAATCATTTACACTATGAGTAGGAGCTACGCTTTCATAATGACAAGAGACTGCGGGAGATACCAGCGACCGCCATTTCTCGCCCGCGCTGCTGTTGTGTTCATCGGCCTCCTGTTGATCAGTGCCGCGACACTCACTCCATCCATCGCCCTTGCGAAGAACGTAGCGGCTCAACCTGTGCATGTCCGAACCGCGATTGCTCCGCACCAGTTCCCTCCGTGGCGAGTCGCTCCAGCCCATGGCATTCTTCTCAAGGAACTTAATAGTGGGCGTGTATTGTATGAACACGATGCCGGGAAGCGAATGTCCCCCGCCAGCCTCACAAAAATCATGTCGGCCCTGGTCATTCTGGAAAGGGGTCAGTTGGATGATCTCGTCACGATTAGTCCCAATGCCGCACGGGCTCACAAGACGCACTTACGCGTGAAGACTGGGCAGGTTTTTAGGTTGGAAGATCTGCTGAGGGCCATGTTGATCATGTCCGCGAACGATGCCTGTCTTGCAGCGGTGGAGCATGTGGGTGGCGACGAAGCACAGTTCGTGACTCTCATGAATGCCAAGTCTGCGGCCCTCGGCTTGGCTGATACGCATTTCAATAATGGCTGCGGGTTCGATAACCCGGACCAGTACTCGACGGCCGAAAACCTCGCCGCGTTGAGTGTCATTGCCCTCGATCAGCCGATCTTCCGTCAGTTGGTCCGTGAGGAACGCGCGATCATCACGCCTGTCAACGTTCACCATGCGTATGTCTTGCACAACACGAATCGATTACTGGGACGTATTCCCGGCGTCGAAGGGATCAAAACCGGATTTACCTCCAAAGCCGGGCGGTGCCTCATCGCCAAAGTCTCTCAGAACGGGAGCGACCTTCTCCTCGTGATCCTCAATTCCAAGCGTCGATGGAACACCGCGACGAACCTCATTACCTACGGGCTACAGGCAGTCGAGACCTCGCACTGAATTTCTCTGTTTGATCAAGTCGACACACATGTAGGCTGAGGGAGAAGGCCGTCGCAGGCTGAGGGTTAGCCGCAGTCTGTCCGTTCGAGTCCTCCCGGGAGCTATGGCGAAAGTCTACAGAGCTATCGAAGTGGGGAAAACTCCACATTGACATCTTTCCCCAGATAGTTGATGACGAACCCCTGTTTATCGTAAGCCAGTATGGCGCCCATCACGTTTTCGTCCCCGTAGTCTTCCTGTCCCAATAGTTTTCGCACGTCATCAGGGCTTTCGCTGTTCAACACGTTGCGAAAGATACCGCGAGTCTTATAGGAGAATCGATTATTGATAAAGATCAGGTCGACCTTGCCGTCCTGGATGCGCACGCCAGCCATAGGACCGGTCGGTTTGCGTTGGTCGAGCAAGAAGATAAACAAGGCTTCCTGTTCCACTTTCACTCCAGGAATCTTTTCATTCACCAGAGCGTCCAAGGCTTTGGCTTCGGAGTCTCCCAATTTGACTCCAAACAGTGAAATGTCGGCACTCTTCAAGGTCTTAGTGTCCATCACGTCGTTTTTGCTCAATTCGTAGGGTTCGCCATACCCAGGGGACACCCATGCGCCGACTCCGGCCATCACCATGCAGGTTAGCGTAACGACTCGCAGTAAATACTTCATCGGCCCTTCCTTATCCATTCCGAGATCTGTATGGTGTGTGAAATCTATTGGCGAAAATGGCGGGTCCAATGCAGTGTACGTGCATTTTATCGAACGGCCTGAGAACTTGCAAGGAACGGCTGAATGCGCTATGGGGGTCAATTCCCTCGCTGTTATTCAGCTCGAGCACAACTTAGGCCTCGCTCTGCGCCTCTGGCATTCCGCCTCCATCATCTTCCGAAGGCAATATTCGATCGGCATGAGCACGAGCGGAAGCCCATCGAGATCCTGCATTCGCAAGGGAGATTGGGGCAGGGCTATCATATTTACCCCAGCGACTGGTTCATTCGCTAAGGAGGGGGGGCCATATGACGAAGCCATCTGTGTTGTGGGGATGGGTGGCAGGATTTAGTGTCATGATGGTCTTGGCTGGCTGCGCAGGAGCGGAGCGGATGCCGGCAGGGAAGTCTCTGTATGACCGGCTTGGCGGAAAGTCTTCGATTTCCGCGGTCGTTGATCAGTTTGTGGCCAATGTGGCCGCCGATACCAGGATCAATGGCCGGTTTGCGACCACCGATATTCGGAAACTCAAGGGCCACCTCGTCGATCAGGTCTGCATGACGACAGGAGGACCCTGCATCTATAGCGGCCGCGATATGAAGACGACCCATGCCGGGATGAAGATTTCCAATTGGGACTTTGGAGCCTTCGTCGAGGACCTGGTGAAAGCACTGGATATGTTCAAAGTGCCGGCGCAAGAAAAGGGAGAACTCTTGGGTCTTCTTGGACCAATGAAGAAGGATATTGTCGAAGCTCCGTAAAGACCATGAAGCAATGGGGCGGACCGCTCTGTCCCCACTCAATTCCATACGGAGAGGCTAGCTAGATGGTGTGATGGGTGGTGATGAGGAGGGCTCCCAGGTGCCGGAGCCGCTGAAAGTAGGGCCGACAGCCTTCTTCAAGCTCGTCGGTCAGGTCATCCAGATCGGCGACACAATCTTCGACGATGGCGAGCCGCTGGGCATCAAGCCCCTCAGGACTATCGAGGAAATACACCACGCATCCGCTGATCACTGTATCCAGTGTCATCAGCGGCCCCTCATGCTGGCTTCCCACTTGAGGCCAGCGCTCCTCCTTGTGGGCTTCCCAGAGGGACAGCACGGCATCCCGATCCATTCCACAGATCTCCACCGATTCAACCGGATTCAGCTCCGACCGATCCACCCTAGCGCATAGAGTAACAGGACCGCAAGCGTACAGAGACAAAGCCCACGGAAACGCTAGTCGATGTCCTACCGGCCGACACACCAATCAAGTCATGTCATCAGGCAGCCTAATCCCCGCGGGTGCGGCCAACGCATCGTCTATCAGACGAGAGACCCCGACAATACGCGTCCCCCACCCTCATGATGTGGGAGTTCACGGATAGAGTCCACGATGGAGATGAGCTTGGGCGACTTTATCGATTCCGCTCATCAGGGCGGCCATACGCATGGAAGTGTTTTTGGATACGGAAAACTGTAATGTTCGATGGAAGGCGGAGCTCAGAATATCTTGCAATCGCTCTTGAACGTCCGTAGCTTTCCAGAAAAAACGCTGCGCATCCTGCACCCATTCAAAGTATGACACGATCACGCCGCCAGAGTTGGCCAGGATATCTGGAATGATAAAGACCCCCTGGTCCTGCAGCATACGATCGGCCTCCAGCGTCGTCGGACCGTTCGCCCCTTCGGTGAGAATTCGGCAGCGCAGTTTCGCAGCATTGCGTTCGGTGATCTGCTCGGAGAGCGCGGCGGGGATCAGCACGGTACAGTCGAGTTGCAGCAATTCGTTATTGGAGATCCAGTCTCCCAGCTTGGTGTCACGGAGGGATTGGCCCCTGGTCTTGTAGCGTGTGAGGAGCTCAGAAATGTCCAACCCGCTCGAGTTGTGGATGCCTCCCTGCACGTCGCTCACTGCGATGACGCGTGCGCC
>DASYVB010000148.1:0-13601 GCA_036000525.1 Nitrospiraceae bacterium
GAGCTCAAGGCCTACTCCATGACCAGGCAAAAGATCATCAATGCCGACGATCAAGAACTGAAGGAATTGCAACAGGCGATTCAAGACGGGAAGTTGACCGACAGCGCGAAGCAAGAGAAGCAAGGTCAGTTCCAGGCCAAGTTGGAGGCCTATCAACGTCGTCTGGCCGACTTCAATCGCGAGATTCAGCAGAAGCAGCGTGAAATGGTGGCGGAATACACGAAAAAAGTGCAAGCGGCCGCGCAAGCTGTGGTGGAAAAGTACGGGTACGTCGCGATCATCGACAAGGGGAACGAAGCGGCGATTAAGATTGTGCTCTATCATCAGCCCGCGTTGGATTTGACCGATCAGGTGGTGAAGGAGTTCGATCGACAGAATAAGTAGCAAAGGAGGGGATGGAGGCTGATGATCTTCTGTGCTCGCGCAACGCGCGGCCTCAGAAGGCCCTCGTTGGACGCGCGCAATCGAGGATCAACCAGGCTACCCTTGAAAGTGAAGTGTGGGATTGGGATGACACGTGGAGTGGAAGCTCAATCAGCCCCCATCCCTGGAGAGATGCCGAGCAAGCTTGGAAGGATCATCTGAAGTCATGCCTATGAGGAGGTTCCGCCGATGTCTGTGATGGACCAAGCAGAAATTCAGTCCCTCTTGCCTCACCGGTATCCCTTTCTTCTGGTCGATCGCGTGCAGGAGTTGGACCCCGACCGGCGGATCGTAGGGTTCAAGAACGTGACGATCAATGAACCCTTCTTTCAAGGGCATTTTCCTGGACTCCCAGTCATGCCAGGGGTGTTGATTCTCGAAGCCATGTCTCAAGTTGGTGCGATTCTGGCGTTGAAGTCGCTGGGGAACGCGACGCATCCGGTGGTGTATCTGACCGGTATCGATGGAGCGAAGTTTCGAAAACCGGTCGTGCCAGGTGATCGGTTGCGGTTTGAGATCGACGTTGTCAAGAAACGGGCGCCGTTCTGGAAGATGCTAGGCAAGGCTTTTGTCGAGGAGGAGCTCGTCTGTGAAGCCGAAGTGACCGCAATGGTGACCGAGGAGAAAGATGTGAAACGTGAAACGTGAAACGAAAAGAAATGTGGTCTGCACCCGCATGTGCGGTTAACGAATAACGATTCACAATTTGCGTCTCACTGGAGGTTCAGCGTGCAGATTCATTCAACAGCGATAGTTCATCCCAAGGCGAGTCTTGCCGATGATGTGGAGGTTGGGCCATTTTGCCTGATCGGCGAGCATGTCACGATCGGTAAGGGAACCAGATTGTTATCTCATGTGACGGTCGACGGCTGGACGGAGATTGGTGAGCGGAATGAGTTGTATCCCTTTGCCTCGATCGGCGGACCGCCTCAGCACCTCGGATATAAGGGGGAACCGACCAAGGTCATCATCGGCCATGACAACATTCTTCGGGAATATGTCACAGTCAACCGCGCGACGGTACAAGGTGGTGGGACGACTACCATCGGCTCTAAGAACTTCTTGATGGCCTATGTGCACATTGCCCATGACTGTCATCTCGGAAGCCATCTCATCTTGGCCAATGCCGCGAGTTTAGCCGGCCACATCACCATCGACGACCATGCCATCATCGGGGGACTGACCGGTATCCATCAACACGTGCGGGTCGGGTCGTATTCCATGGTCGGCGGTTGTTGCGCCCTCGGGCAGGACCTCCCTCCGTTCATGCGGGCTGCGGGCGGCTATCGTGCGCGGATGTATGGCCTCAACTCGGTGGGGTTGCGCCGACAGGGGTTTTCCGCCGATCGGATCTCGGTGCTGAAACAGGCCTACGACATGCTCTTCCGATCGGGGCATCGAACCGCTGAAGCGGCCAGGCTCGCCAAGGCCGAGTTCGGAGACCAACCCGATGTCATGACGGTCGTGGGATTCCTGGAGGGGACGAAGCGAGGCATCTGCCGGTCGGTCGGCAAAGATCAAGAGGATGAGGAGTAATCACCGTGGCAGCACTACCTCACGTCCCCGATGGCGAACGGATTGGGCTGATTGCCGGCAATGGCCGGTTCCCGATCATCTTTGCGGATAATGCTAGGAAGCTTGGCTATCACGTGTCGGCTGTGGCGCATGAAGGCGAGACGGAACCGGAGTTGGCCGGCCATGTGGATCGGATCCATTGGATCAAGATCGGCCAGCTCAACAAGCTGATCAAGGCGTTCAAGGATGACGGGGTCCATCAGGCAGTGATGTTGGGCGGGATGAAGAAGACCCATATGTTCACCACCCTGCGGCCCGATTTTCGCACCTTGGCGTTGGCGACACGTTTGGCGCTCTGGAAAGACGACGACATTCTGCGCGAATTGGCGAAGGAGCTTGAGCGAGAAGGGATTGCCATCTGTGAGTCGACCTTCGGGCTTGAGGGGATTCTTGTGGAAGAAGGGACGTTGACCGAGCGGACCCCATCAGAGAAAGAGTGGGAGGACATCCGTTACGGGTGGGAAGTGGCGCATGATATCGGGCGTCTCGATATCGGGCAGTGCGTCGTGGTCAAAGATCGCGTGGTTGTGGCCGTCGAGGCAGTCGAAGGCACCGACGGAGCCATCAAGCGAGGCGGCGTCTTGGCCAAGGGGGGGGCGGTGGTGGTCAAGCGATCGAAGCCGCAGCAGGACTTACGGTTCGATCTCCCGGCCGTGGGTCCCCGGACCATCGAGGTGATGGCCTCGGTCAAGGCCTCCGTGTTGGCGATCGAAGCTGGTCGGACCATCCTGTTGGATCGCGAGATCATGTTGGAGAAAGCCAAGTCTGCCCGTATTGCCATTGTCGGGATCACGAAACTCGAACCGAGCGGGAAATGAGCCTTGAAGCATGACACCGTTGAGGGCAGGCGTCATCGGTGTCGGACATCTCGGGCAGCACCATGCGCGCCTCTATGCCTCCTTGCCTGGGGCGCAGCTTGTCGGCGTGGCGGATCAGTCGGTCGAGCGTGCGCAGGCGGTCGCAGATCGGCATGGGGTGCGAGTCTTTCGTACGGCCGATGAATTGTTGCCGCACGTCGATGTCGTCAGTGTGGCGGTGCCCACATCAGGCCACTATGCTGTCGCAAAGACCTGTCTGCAGGCCGGCAAGCATGTTCTGGTTGAAAAGCCGATTGCCGTCACGCCTGGAGAGGCGCAGGAGTTGGTGCAGCTGGCCAAGAAGCGGGGCTGTTGTGTGCAGGTGGGCCACAGCGAACGGTTTAATCCGGTGATGACGCTGATGCGTCCCCATATCGAGAGGCCTGTATTCATCGAATGTCACCGCCTCAGCAGTTTCAGTGAACGGGGGACGGATGTGGATGTGGTGTTGGACCTGATGATTCACGATCTGGATCTCGTGCTGTCTCTGAATCCCGGCTCCGTTGAAGAGGTGCGCGCTGCGGGGGTGGCGGTGTTGTCCTCCTCGATCGATATCGCCAACGCCCGCATTCAGTTCCGGAGCGGCTGCGTGGCGAACCTGACCTCCAGCCGCGTGTCGACGAATAAGATGCGCCGGCTGCGTCTTTTCCAACGAGATAATTATCTGTCGATCGATTTTCAGACGAGACAAGGTATGATTTGCCGACGCAACGCCAAGGAAGGGGAACGGCCGACCGTCGAGGTTGCGCATCTGCAGGGTGGTGACGAAGAACCCTTGAAGCTCCAACTTGAATCGTTTCTTCACGCAGCCGGCACGGGCACGAGGCCGGTGGTGTCGGGCGAGGATGGTGCGGCTGCAGTGAACATGGCACATCAGATCTTGCAGGCCATTGCAGCCTTTGCATCTCGCCATGCGGAAGGAGATAGTGGGGTAGCGGGATAAAAAAGGGGTAAGGGGGTAGTGGGATAGCGGGGTATACGGGGGTAATGGGATAGAGAGGTAGTCGGGACACAGGGGGACACAGGAGAAAAGTTCCAGACCCTGTACCATTTATATAACCCATTATCCCTCTACCTCCTTACCCCGGTACCCCCTCTACCCCCATACCCCTCCCCCAAGTCATGCGGATACTGATCGTAACAGGCGAAGCCTCGGGTGATCTCCATGGGGCTCATTTGGCCAAAGCGATCATGGCGCTCGATCCGAAGGCCGAGCTGGTCGGCATTGGCGGGGCTGCGATGCAGGCTGCTGGTGTCAGCCTTGTGCCGGGGGTTCCGCAACTAGACGTGATGGGATTGATCGGGCTATCTGCCATCCGCGCTATGATTCAGCGCGTGCGCGCCATCCGGCGGGTGCTGAAAGCAGAGGCCTGGGATCTTGTCGTACTGATCGATAATCCCGGGCTGAACTTTCATTTCGCCCGGGTTGCCAAAGCCGCCGGTCGACGCGTGCTCTATTACATTGCCCCTCAAGTGTGGGCCTGGCGGCCGGGGCGCATGAAGTGGATTCAGCGCCGGGTCGATCATGTCGTCGTCATCCTCCCATTCGAGCCGGAGCTCTATAGCCGGGCAGGAGTTCGGTGCACGTTCGTCGGCCATCCACTGCTTGATTCGGTGGCGCCTCATTATGATCGTGCGAAGCTTCGCGGGGAGTTCGGCTTGGACGAGTCCGCCCACGTCGTCGGATTGTTGCCGGGGAGTCGAAAGAGCGAAGTCGAAATGCTCTTGCCGGTGCTCCTCAGGGCTGCTGCTCAACTGGTCGTGGCAGAACCGGGAACGCAGTTTATCCTGGCGCAGGCCTCCTCAATTGACGATAATCTGATCCAGGCCCTGCTCCAGCACAGCCCTGTGCCGGTCCGTGTGGTGCACGAGCAAGCCAGTGAGGTGATGGCCCTGTCCGATGTGTTGTTCATTGCGTCGGGGACCGCGACCTTGCAGGCGGCGGTGGTGGGGACTCCCATGGTGTTGCTGTACAAGACGTCGCCGTTGTCATATCGGCTGGCGCGTTGGCTGATCAATGTAAAATGGATCGGGCTCGTGAATTTGGTGGCCGGCCGATCGATCGTGCCCGAACTGATTCAGGATGAGGCGACGGACGAGCGGTTGTTCCAAGAAGTCCTGCGCCTCTTGCGCGATCCGTCGGCGTATAATGATATGAAAGAAGGGCTGCGACAGGTTCGGCAATCGTTGGGGGAACCCGGCGCCTCCAGCCGAGCTGCGCAGGTGGTATTGTCTGAATGTCGACTCTAGATCGTTTAATACGATTGTTTCGCTACCTGAAGCCCTATCGGGTTCGGTTGGGTTCGGCGTTCTTGTGCTCGGGGTTGGTGGCGGCCTTCTCCGGCGCCTATGCCTGGCTCGTCAAGCCGGTCCTCGACGAAATTTTCATCAACAAGAACGAAAGCCTCTTGCTCGTCCTCCCGCTCGCGCTCTTCGCCGTGGCGGTGTTTAAGAGCGTGTTTAACTACGGGCAAAACTATCTCATGAACTATGTCGGGAATCAGGTGATCACCGACGTTCGACAGGAGCTGTTTGGGAAACTCATTCGTCTGCCCGTTCCCTATCACGATGGGAATACGTCGGGGCGGTTGGTGTCCCGCGTGGTGAGCGACGTCACGTTGATGGCCAACGCGGTGGCGGGAGTGCTGAAAGATATTTTTCAGCAGGGGCTCACGTTCCTGGCCATGATGGGCGTGATCTTCTATCAGAATTGGCGGTTGGCCGGTCTTTCGATGATCGTGACTCCCTTGGCCGTGTTTACGGTGGTGCGGATGGGGAAGCGGTTGCGGGCGTTGGCGGCAACCGGCCAGGAGCGGATGGGGGATATGGCCTCCACACTTCAGGAAACGTTCTCCGGCATTCGCATGGTGAAGGCCTATGGACGCGAAGAGGCAGAGGAGCTGCGATTTCGACGGAGCAACCGCTCGTTCCTCCGTACGACGATGAAGGGGATTCAGGTCTTCTCCCTCGGGTCGTCGTACATGGAAGTGATCGGTGTCGTGGGGGTTGCGTCGATTATTTGGTATGGCGGCTTCCTCGTGATCAACGGCTCCATGACGCCGGGGGAGTTTTTCTCATTCCTGACAGCGATGTTCATGGCCTATACGCCGATTCGTAAATTGTCCGGTTCCAATAATGTGATCCAACAGGCCCTGGCCGCGGCGGAACGGGTCTTCGGCGTTTTGGACCTCAAGACCGAGCAGGATGCGGAGAAGGGCCGGTTGGAGTTGCCGCGGATTGTGCAGTCGGTGACGTTTGACGATGTCACGTTTCATTATGAGAGCCAATCGGTTCCGGCGCTCAACGACATCAACCTGACGATTCGCGCCGGGGAAGTGGTGGCCCTCGTGGGCAGCAGCGGCAGTGGAAAGACGACTCTGGTCAATCTTATCCCGCGCTTTTACGAGCCGACAGCCGGTCGCATTCTCATCGACGGGGTCGATATTCAGTCCTACACCCTCCGCTCGCTCCGATCGCAGATCGGCATGGTGTCGCAAGATGTTGTCTTGTTTGACGACAGCATTCGCAACAACATCGCTTTTGGACGGGAGGACGCGACCGACGAGGACATTATCCAAGCGGCGCGATTGGCCTATGCCCATGATTTTGTCGAGCGCCTTCCGCAGGGGTACCAGACGGTTGTGGGAGAGAAAGGGGTGAAACTCTCCGGCGGGGAGCGGCAGCGCTTGGCCATTGCCCGTGCAATCTTACGCGATTCGCCTCTGCTCATCCTCGATGAAGCGACGTCGGCGTTGGACACAGAGTCCGAACGGGTCGTCCAGTTGGCCCTCGCCAATTTGATGAAAAATCGAACGACCGTCGTCATTGCCCACCGGTTGACCACGATTCAACGGGCCGATCGGATCATGGTCCTGGCCCGAGGGTCGATTGTCGAAGTAGGGACACACGACGAGCTGCTTCTCCGCGGGGGGCAGTACCAGCGGCTCCATGCGATGCAGTTCCAGGATGTACCCGATGTGTAACCCGCCATGAAGCGAGTCGAAAAGTGGCTAAAGCTCTCGTTGCTCCCTCCGATCGGAGCTGCGGTGATTCGAGGGCTGGGGCGATCGATGAGGATGGATTCGCAGGGCCACGAGCAGGTGGATGCGTTGTATCGTCAGGGTCGGCATATCATCCTCGCGTTTTGGCACGCGCAGCAACTCATGATCCCGACGGGCTATCGCGGACCAGGAGCCAATGTGTTGATCAGCCGGCATCAGGATGGCGAGATCATCGCGCGCATCGTCTCTCGATTCGGGCATCGGGCGGTTCGCGGATCAAGCACCAGGGGTGGGGCGCTTGCCTTGCGGGAATTGATCCGCCTTGGGCGATCCGGTGCCGATCTTGTGATGACTCCCGATGGACCCAAGGGGCCTCGCCAGGTTGCGAAACTCGGGGTGGTTCAGCTGGCCAAAGCGACCGGGCTTCCGATTGTGCCGCTGGCCTTTAGCTGCTCAAAAAAAAACTCTTCGCGAGCTGGGATCGGTTCATGGTCCCGTACCCATGGTCCCGAGGTCTCTATCTGTGGGGCACCCCCATCTGGATTCCGCGAGATGCTGATGCACGGGCGATGGAGGCGGCATGCCTGGAGCTTGAAACTGTCTTGAATCGGCTGACAGATCAGGCGGAAAAGGCCGTACAGCCTGAAGCGTGAGGGGTTAGGCGTAAGGGGTAAGGGGGCCAGGCTCGTCGTTTCACATTTCACGTCTCACGCCTAACGCGCAAAGCCATGTGGCGTCTCTTCTACAACATTGTGTTGCTGGTCGTTTCGCCGGTCATCGTGGCGGTCCTGCTGGCCAAGCGACGGTGCCGTCGTGGGTTGCCGCAACGGCTCGGGTGGGGGAGCGGTCTATCTGGTCTGTCTGGCCCATCTCGTCTACCGGACCAAACAGATAGACCAAACAAACCAGCCCACCCAGTCATCTGGATCCACGCCGTCTCTCTCGGTGAAGTGGTGGCGGTGACACCGCTCGTCAACGAGCTCCATCGCCGTCATCCTGCGTACCGCCTGGTGGTCTCGACAGTGACCGAGACTGGGCGGGAAGCCGTGGAGCAGCGGTTGGCCGGCGTGGCAGACCACTGTTATGCGCCGCTCGATTTCCCCTGCGTCGTCTCCCGCTTCATCGAGCGACTGCGACCCTGCCTCTATCTTTTCGTCGAGACCGAACTCTGGCCGAATCTCTTGTGGCACCTGCGTCGGCGTGGAGTGCCGACCGCTCTCGTCAACGGCCGGCTCTCGAGCAGATCGTTTGCGCGGCAGCAGTGGGGGCCCGTACATTCGTTCTACCGGCCGATGTTGCAGACGCTCAGCCTCTGTCTGATGCAGTCGGACCGGGATGTCGACCGTATCATCGCGCTGGGAGCAGAGGCCTCACGAGTCAGGCGAACGGGGAACATTAAGTTCGATCAGCCGATACCAGCCGTCACGGAGGGTGGGACGACAAGGGCTCATCTTGGGCTTCAGGAGACGGAACAGCTGTTTGTGGCAGGCAGTACCCATCCCGGCGAAGAAGAGACCCTCGTGGAATGCTATCGAGCGCTCGTGGCAAAGTGTCCCTCTGCGGTCTTGCTGCTGGCTCCTCGACATACTGAACGGGTGGACTCGGTCGAGACGATGATTCGAGCGCGCGGGCTCGCCGTGCAGCGACGCAGTACCATCAGGCAGGCCGGCGCGCTGCGGTCTACCGGCCCCCGTGTGGTGCTGCTCGACTCGCGGGGCGAATTGGCTGCGATTTACCGGGAAGCTGTGGTGACGTTCGTCGGAGGCACACTCGTTCCGATTGGCGGACACAATTTGCTGGAGCCGGCTCAGTGGGCGAAGCCGGTGTTGTTCGGTCCCTACACCGACCACTGTGCGGAGATTGCAGACCTCTTGATCCAGGCGGGAGGTGGCCGTCGGGTTCTCCAGGCGGAGGATCTCACACAACAAGTTATGGCCCTCTTCTCTGATGATGCGGAACGGGAGCGGATGGGCCGGTCGGCTCGTCAGGTGGTCGAACAGAATCAGGGAGCCTTGCAACAGACGCTGGAGGCCATCGACAGGCTGCTGACGCCGCAGCAAGGCACCAGCGGGTCTCCTCTCGCGGACCGGTCGCTCCCCCTCATGGCTGGACGATAATATAAAAAAGTGTTGAACCCTGGGACAAAGGTCAGATGGTGGCTGATATGGGCCGCAATCCCGTATGGGGTGGTTGCGCGGCTGCGCGCGATTCTGTATGACTGGGGCTGGTTCGCTCAGCGGAGATTACCGGTCCCTGTACTGAGTGTCGGGAATCTCACGCTGGGTGGGACGGGAAAAACGCCGGTGGTCATTGTGCTTGCCGATTGGCTCCTTGCACAGGGGAAACGGGTGGCGATTCTCAGCCGGGGCTATCGACGGACAAGTACGGATCCATATTTGTTGGTGTCGAATGGCGAACGCCTGCTGGTCGGTCCGAACGAAGCAGGCGATGAGCCATTCTTGATGGCGCAGCGTTGCCCCAAGGCGATCGTTGCCGTTGGCGCCGATCGCTATGAGCTTGGAGACTGGGTCTTGAATCGATTTCCGATCGATTGTCTGGTACTCGACGATGGATTTCAGCACCTGGGGCTCTATCGCGACGTGAATCTCTTGCTGGTCGATGCCACGGATGCGGAGGGACTCGCGGCCCTGGTGCCGGCCGGTCGGCTCCGGGAACCACTTCAGGCGGCGGCGCGCGCGACCGCGATCGTGGTCACGAGAGCGGACGTGCCGGATCAGGTGACACAGGTTTGTCACAGGCTGCAGGCATCGCTCGGGACGATGCCTGACCCGATCCAGGTGGTCTTTCGTCCAGAGAGTCTCGTGTCGGTGGTGACTGGATCGTCGCAGCCGCTTTCCTGGTTCAAGGGAAAAACAGCTCTGCTCTGTAGCGGCCTGGGACATGCCGGATCATTTCGCTCCCTCGTCGAGCGAATAGGGATCAGGATTCTGGATGAAGTGGCCTATGTCGATCACCATGCCTATACGAGCCAGGATGTCGAGCGACTGCGAGCCAGAGCGATTGAACTCCAGGCTGAGCTGGTCGTAACGACGGAAAAAGATGCCTGCAAGTTGGCCGCGCTACTTCAACTCACCGATAGCTGGTGGGCGGTCCGACTGACCACGTACGTGACAATGGGGGAAGATCGGCTCAAGCAACTCGTGTTGAATCAACCGGACGGCATCCCGGCGGAGGCCTGTGGATAGAAAAACCATCAAAAGAATTCTTGTGCGTGGACCCAATTGGCTTGGCGATGCGGTGATGTGCGAGCCTGCGCTCCGTGGATTGCGGAGGCTGTTCCCCGACGCTCAGATCGAGCTGTTGGTCAAACCGGCTGTAGCCGATTTATTCGTGGGGCATCCGGCATTGACGCGTGTGCTGACCTACGACACCAAGGGGCGTCATGCGGGGCTCTCCGGTAAGTGGGCGCTGGCCGGGCAGTTGCGGCGGCAAGGCTTCGATCTGGCGGTATTGTTTCAGAATGCGTTCGAGGCGGCCTTCCTGACTTTCCTGGCCGGTGTGCCTCGGCGCTATGGGTATGCGACAGACGGACGAAGTCTGCTCTTGTCCGATCCAGTCGCTGCACCGGATCGCCGCACGCTCGTCCATCAAGTCCGCTATTATTGGGAACTGTTGAAGCCGCTGGGCCTCACGGGCGATCCTTCTGCACCGGAACTCGTCGTCTTTCCTGAGGAAGAACAGGCAATGGCGGGGCGATTTGCCCAGGGTGGATTGACTGCCACGGATGTCGTCGTCGGAATCAACCCCGGTTCGACCTACGGCGGGGCCAAACGCTGGTTGCCCGAACGGTATGCCGAGGTCACGGAACGACTCTGCCGCACGATTCGCGAATCTCGTGAACAACAAGTCAGCGTGGTCATTGTTGGGGCAAAGGGGGAGGAACATTTGGGTCAGGAAATTGCCGCGCGTCTGTCGTCCCGATCCCTTGTCTTATCCGGGGCGACGACGATCCGGGAACTAATGGCTGCGTTGAAACGGTGCGCCATGCTCCTCACCAATGATACCGGTCCCATGCACATCGCCTCCGCGTTCCAGGTACCGGTCGTCGCGATCTTCGGGCCGACCGATTGGCGCACCACGTCGCCCTTTGGGAGTGCCCATGCCATTGTGCGGCAGCCGGTCGACTGCGCTCCCTGCCTGTTGCGTGAATGTCCTATCGACCATCGGTGCATGACAAGGGTGACGGTTGATCAAGTCTATGAAGCGGCAACGAAACAGGTAGCTGGTCTCTCTGGTTTATCTCGTTTGTCTGGTTCCTCTGGTTCAAACCAAATAAACCAACCAAACAAGATCAACCAAAAAAACCAGATGAACATTCTCGATGGTGTCACCGTGTTTCTGGATCGAGATGGAACATTGAACTACGATCCAGGCTATCTGAAAGTCGCCGCTGAGCTGAAGTTGTTGGCGGGGGTTGGGCCAGCCCTGGCTCGTTTGAAAGTGGCCGGGGCGAAATTAGTGGTCGTGACAAACCAATCCGGTGTCGGCCGTGGAATTATTACCCTCAAGGATCTGGAAGCGATCCATGCTAGATTGGAAGGTCTTTTGGAACAGGAGGGCGCGGCGCTGGATGCGATCTATTTCTGTCCTCACCATCCTGACGATGGCTGCCACTGTCGCAAACCGAATGTCGGAATGGTGGAGCGGGCTGTGTCAGAGTTGCAACTGGATCTCCGACGTTCCTATTTGATCGGCGATCACGCGCGCGACATACAATTGGCACAGAGGGTTGGCGCCAAGGCTATTCTCCTCACACCATCGCTGGTGGACACGCAAGCGTTAGATATGCTCAAGGTTGAACAGGCCATGCCGGATGCCGTGGCGAAGTCTATGGCTGAGGCAGTTGGCTGGATCTTGGATGACGCGGTCAAGAGCGCGAAAGGGCGCGACGAGCGGGAAAGGCGAGAGAGGCAAGAGGCGTGAAATTCGTGGATCTTGCGCGTTACGCCTGTCTCGCATGTCCCGCTAGTCTCGCGCGGCATGCATGATGGAAGACTATCGTCACATCTTGTTTATCAAGCCAAGTTCACTGGGCGACATCGTGCATGCGATGCCGACTTGTGCGGCAATTCGCCGGGCCTATCCCAGAGCTAGACTAACCTGGCTGGTCAAGCGCAAATGGGCTGGTCTCGTCGAGCGCATCGACGGGGTAGATCGGGTGTGGCCGGTGGAATCGACGCTCAAGGGGTGGCTCTCCCAGGTGTCCCCTCTTCGTGCAGAGCGCTTTGATCTAGTCGTGGACCTGCAAGGTCTCTTTCGGAGCGCCGCCATCGGGTGGCTCGGCGGGTCTCCTCTGCTTGTGGGATTTGCCAATGGGCGAGAGGGGAGTCCCTGGTTCTATTCGAGGCGCGTGCCGGTTCCACAATTGGAGATGCACGCGGTCGATCGCTATCTGCTTGTGGCCAAGGCGGTGGGGGCGGTGGAATCCGGTGCGCCGGAGTTCCGTTTTCGCATCCCGCAAACCGATTATGAGGAGGTCGATCGCCTGTTGAGCCGATCCGGTGTGACGCCTGGAACGAGTTGGGTGGCGATGAATGTCTCTGCCCGATGGCCGACCAAGCGGTGGCCGGCTGCATCGTTCGCCGAAGTTGCAGATCGGCTGCAGCAAGAAGGATGTGGTGCGGTGGTGATGATCGGCGGTCCTGACGAACGAGCGGATGTCGCTGCGGTGAGCGGGAAAATGAAGACCCCTGCCATCGATCTGGCCGGAGCCACGACAGTAGAGTTGCTGCCAGCACTCCTGAGCAAGGCGTCGCTGCTGATTACGAACGATTCAGGTCCGATGCATATCGCGGCGGCGGTTGGTACGCCGGTCGTGGCCCTGTTCGGGCCGACGAGTGCAGTTCGGACCGGTCCCTATGGGCTCGGTCATCGCGTACTGACCACCGAGCTTTCATGTCGTCCCTGTTTGAGCCGGACCTGTCAGAACCCGGTTCAGTTGGAATGTCTCACTCGTATTAGTCCCGAGCAAGTTTTCGCCGCGGTGCGAGATCAGAAGGCAGTCCCTTCGTTGCATGAGCACTCATGAAAATCTTCATTTCTGAATCCAGTACAGCCACTGGGGGACAGGAATGTGCAATTCTGATTCATGCCGAAGGGTTGGTCAAGCGAGGGCATGAGCTCCAATTGATCCTTGAACCGGGGAGTCCCATCTGTGCGATGGCCTTGGCGAAGGGGTTGCCGGTCCGGCAAGTCCCGATGAAGCGGTCGCAATATCCGTCTGCTATCCGTACATTCAGGCGTATGCTCGTGTCAGAACATCCGGCAATTCTCCAGGTCAACAGCTCACGGGATAGTTGGATCGGAAGCATCGCCGCCAAGCTCGTGAACGTGAGACCCAACGTCATTCGTATCCGCCACATCTCCACCCCGCTGAACAAGAATCTGACGACGCGCCTGCTCTATCGCTGGTTGGTCGATATGGTGGTTGTTACGGGAGGAGAACGGACCAGGCGAGGGCTCATCGATCGAGATGGGCTGGCTGCCGATCGGGTCGCTGCCTTTCCGATCGGGCTCGATGTGGAGTACTTTCGTCCTGCCCCAGCCGATCCCAATCTGCGGCTGGAGTTAGGTTTGCCAAATAAGCAGCTCCTGGTCGGTTTGATTTCATATCTGCGAACATATAAGGGGCATGAATATTTCATTGAAGCAGCCAGACAGATTTTGGCGAAGCGCGATGACGTCACCTTCATTATTGTGGGCGAAGGCCCTGAAGAGCAGCCGA
>DASYVB010000149.1:0-3869 GCA_036000525.1 Nitrospiraceae bacterium
CTCCAATACCGTTTCGACTTCTCGCTTGACATAGAGTCGCTGATTCCCACGACTTTTCTTCGGCTTGAGAAACGGGAATTCTGACTCCCAAAATCGCAACACGTAAGCCGGGAGCTTTGCAAGCTTGCTGACTTCGCCGATATTATAAAATACCTTTCTGCCCAGCCTGGGCTCGTTCCCCATGACCGGTCCTCGTGGTGGGATGAGCTACAGTGATTGAACGCGGCTATGAATTGACGTATTTCTTAAACACTTGACTGGGACGAAAGGTCACCACACGACGAGGCGTGATTCCTATTTCTTCGCCGGTCCGAGGGTTCCGGCCCTTCCGTGCCCCTTTACTGCGTACCACAAAGTTTCCGAATCCGGCAATCTTGACCGACTCACCCTTATGCAACACCGCTTTCAACATATTCAGCACGAGTTCGACGATATCTGCTGCTTCATTTTTCGAAATACCGACCTGCTTGTAGATTTCGTTCGCGATATCTGCCTTTCTCATGCTTTTCCCTCCGACACCCGCACAAACTTCTCGAATGATCGCCTGTGGACTTACTACGAATGATTAGCAGTTTCGCTATAATTTACGTGAGGTTATAAGACCTGTCAAGAAGAAAGATCCCGGATCGGATGTCCCACTCATTCGTCTTTGACAAGTAACTTGTATTCGATGCTGTCCGCCAACGCTTGCCAGCTCGCTTCCATGATGTTCTCAGACACGCCGACGGTGCCCCATTTATCCTTATTATCGCCTGATTCGATCAACACCCGGACCTTGGACTCCGTCCCACGATTGGCCGACAGCACTCGCACTTTGTAGTCGAGCAGTTTGACTTCTCGTAGCTGGGGATAGAACTTTTCCAACGCTTTCCGCAACGCATGGTCGAGCGCATTGACCGGACCGGCTCCGACTGCTGCTGCATGTTCCACCACTTCGCCGACCTTCACCATCACTATGGCCTCCGACGACGAGACGCCATGGTCTTGTCTTTTCTCGACAATCACCCGAAAGCCCAGGAGTTGGAAGGATGGCGTGTGCGTCCCCATCGCTTTCCGCATGAGCAATTCGAAGGAGCCTTCCGCCGCCTCAAACTGGTAGCCCTCACTTTCACGATCCTTCAAGGTATCGATCAATTCCTGCAACTTGGCGTGACCCTTGTCCAATTTGATTCCGTACGCCTCGACCTTCTCCAGCAATCCACTCCGACCTGCCGCGTCCGATACCAGCACACGCTGGCGGTTACCGACCAACCCCGGGATCACATGTTCATAGGTCGCGGGATTCTTGAGCACCGCATGAATATGGACCCCACCCTTGTGGGCAAACGCCGAATCTCCCACATAGGGCTGGTGCTTATTGGGCATGAGGTTTGCGACCTCGGTTACGAATCCCGAGACCCGCTTGAGATGGCTCAAACGGTCGCTCAACATCGGACGTTTCATCTTCAGTTCAAGATTGGGAATAATGGAACAGAGATTAGCATTGCCGCACCGCTCGCCGATCCCGTTAATCGTCCCCTGCACTTGCACCACGCCGGTTTCGATCGCCACCAGCGAATTCGCGACGGCCATTTCGCAATCGTTGTGGGCGTGAATCCCCAAGGGCACCGCACACTCACGCCGAACGACCTGGCAGATCTCTTTGATTTCCCAGGGCATCGACCCACCGTTGGTGTCGCAGAGAATCACCCGTTCGGCCCCGACCGCGACGGCTTGACGAATGGTCTCCAGCGCATAGTCCGGATTGGTCTTGTATCCGTCAAAAAAATGCTCCGCATCATAGAACACCCTCCGACCTTTCGAGCGGAGATAGGCCACGGAATCGCTGATGAGTTCGAGATTCTTCACAAGGGAAATTCCGAGCGCATCAGTGACGTGCAACGACCAGGTTTTTCCGAAGAGCGTGATGATCTTGGTCTCTGCGTCCAGCAACGCCAGGATATTCGGATCCTTCTGTACCGCGTTGCTCGATTTTCTAGTCGACCCGAACGCCACCACCGTTGCCGTCTGCAACGGAACGGTCTTGATCATCCGAAAGAACTCGATGTCTTTGGGATTTGCCCCGGGCCATCCGCCTTCAATGAACTGCACGCCCAGCCCATCCAACTGTTGGGCGACCCGAACCTTGTCTTCGGCCGAAAAGGTGACATCCTCGGCCTGAGCCCCGTCCCGTAAGGTAGTGTCATAGATTTCCAGCGCTGCTGGCCGGGCGGCAGGCGGAGGTGCGCCGGACGACGCAGAGCCGACCGGCTTGCCTTGCGAGGATCGTGGTTGCGAAGATTTTCGAGCCATAACGGAAACGATACCAGGAGCAGGACAACCCTGTCGAGACTCACATCGCCGAAATCCGCTACTTCATGCTTCGGTCCCCTGCCGGCGACTGATCCAACCCGAACGCGGTATGGAGCGAACGCATCGCGAGCTCGGCATACTTTTCATCGATGACACAGGAGATCTTGATCTCCGACGTGCTGATCATGAGAATATTCACGCCTTCTTGCGATAAGACTTCAAACATCTTGGCAGCGACTCCTGAATGGGAACGCATCCCGACGCCGACCAGCGAGACCTTGGCGATCGCCTCGGTTACGGCAACCGATTTGGCGGCGATACGTTTCGCCACGTCCTGAATCAGCGGAATGGCTTTTTTGATGTCCCCCCGTGGAATCGTGAAGGAAATATCCGTCATGCCCGACTGACTCATGTTCTGGATGATCATGTCGACATTGATGTTGGCCTTGGCCACCGGCCCGAAGAGTTTAGATGCAATACCTGGTTTATCCGGCACGCCCACAATCGTGATTTTGGCCTGATTCCGATCGCCGGTGACTCCCGACACCGCAACCGCTTCCATATCCTTATCTTCACGCGTCACAAGCGTCCCCTTTCCTTCTTTGAAGCTGGACTTCACTTCCACCGGCACGTTGAACTTCGCGGCAAATTCAACGGAGCGGCTCTGCAACACTTTGGCACCCAGACTGGCCATTTCCAGCATTTCCTCATAGGAAATCTTGTCGATTCGTCGAGCCGCCGGCACAATGTTGGGGTCGGAGGTGTAGACGCCATCGACGTCGGTAAAGATGATGCACCGATCAGCCTTCAGCGCCGACGCCAGCGCAACTGCTGTCAGATCAGAGCCGCCACGCCCCAACGTCGTGACATCCGACTGCTCGTTAATTCCTTGAAAGCCGGCAACCACTGGAATGACCCCTTTGCGCAGGGCATCGCGGATTCGATCGGCAATCACCCGGGTGATACGCGCTTTCGTATGGGCATTGTCGGTCATGATCCCGACTTGGCGTCCCGTAAAAGATTGAGCATCGAGACCCCGGGCCCGCAAGGCCATCGCCAACAAGGAGATGGTCACCCGCTCTCCGGTCGACAGCAGCATATCGAGTTCGCGATCGTCCGGCAGCGGCGTGACTTCGTGCGCCAATCGATGCAACCGATCCGTTTCTCCGCTCATTGCGGACAGGACAACCACGACGCGATGGCCATCCTTGTGAGCCTTCTCAACGTGGTCGGCCACGCAGTGGATCCGCTCGATCGTACCTACGGACGTCCCCCCATATTTCTGGACAATCAGCGCCACGTCTTTCAGGATCCTTTTGCGAAAAGTCGCACGACGAACTTCGTTGCATCACGAGAGGGGACGGTCGAGGCTCGAGCATCAGTCTCGGTAAATCTCCGTCTGGCCCCGGCAGCGGGGGCTGCCGCACTGTCACGATAGGCGAAGAACCCAGGACCTTCCGCCGCCTGGCCCTGATGCACGTTGCCCGAATCGCAGAAGGCCACGATGCGATGGGGGCCCAATTTGGCCAGTCCTTCGAGCAGCGGCCCTACCAGCTCACGATCGACCGCTTCGATAC
>DASYVB010000150.1:0-8411 GCA_036000525.1 Nitrospiraceae bacterium
TTCCAGTTGATAAATTCTTCGATGTCGGGGTGATCCAAATCGAGACAGACCATTTTGGCGGCCCGTCTGGTCGTCCCGCCCGACTTAATGTCGCCTGACGCTCGATCGCCGATGCGAAGGAAAGACATCAATCCGGACGAGCGGCCGCCGCCGGACAACGGTTCGGCATCGCCGCGAAGCTTGGAGAAGTTGGTCCCTGTCCCCGATCCGTATTTGAACAGGCGCGCTTCTCGCACCCAGAGATCCATGATGCCGCCCTCAATGACCAAGTCGTCTTCAATGGATTGAATGAAGCAAGCGTGCGGTTGCGGATGCTCAAATGCGTTGGTGGCTTTGACGACTTCACGGGTCTTGGGATCGACATAAAAATGCCCTTGCGCAGGCCCTGAGAGCCCATAGGCAAAATGAAGTCCCGTGTTAAACCACTGGGGAGAATTGGGTGCAGCCATCTGATGCGCGAGCATGTAACAGAGCTCATCATGGAAGGCATCGGTATCTTCCTGAGTCTTGAAATAGCCGAAGTTCTTTCCCCAGGAAGTCCAACAACCGGCGAGCCGTTCAAACACTTGTCGGGAGTCACGCTCTCCTCCCAACTGCGGCTTGCCGTCAGGTCCGACGATCGGATTCCCTTGCTCATCTCGCTGCGGCACTCCGGCTTTCCGGAAATATTTCTGGGCGAGAATATCGATCGCGAGCTGGGACCAAGGCTCGGGAATGTCGATGTTTTCCAACTTAAACACGGTCGATCCGTCGGGATTACGAATTTCCGACGAACGTTTTACGAACGGCAGGCCTTCATAGGGACTTTGCCCACGATGTGTAAATCGGCGCTCTATTCTCACGATTTCCCCTCCCCCAGTCTGCGAGTTGGTGTAGGACTGCTTTCGATCCCAAACAGGAACAATCAGGCTTTAATATCAATATGCCGATGTGCTTTGAGCGCCCTAATTTTGGTGCCTCGACGATTGACCCACCCAAGGAGCATCGATTTATAACTATCAGGATGGATTGTCAAAATGACAATCCCTCATTTGTCCATGTATGCTCCACGGAGCATCTACATATAGCGATCTAGTAGAATTGTCAATACCAAATATAGTGGTTTGGCTGGGGAAAGTGAGGAAATCCTGTGGATAACTGCAAATGGTTGAGAAACGCCATCTCTCGGAAATTTAGACCGACTTATCCACAGTGTTTCGATCGAAAATAGACCTCATTTTGATATCCAAGGGATCCTCACGGACAAAAAAACTAAAATACCTGGCGGCCGAGGGTCAGAATGGCTTCATCCACTCCCTCAACGGGAATGAACTGGTTGCCGATCCCGATAACCACAACCCGAGTATCTAGCACCGTTGTTTCAAACCGGCTGAGAAGTCCCCAATTTTGACGAATGGTGTGAGGGCGCACCATGCTGTTGAGCAACTCTTGACTATGCCTGCGAAAGATATTCTTGACCACCGTCCCTTCCCGTTCGGGTGTGGACTGATCCATTCGATCCATAGCCTTGGTGAGTTCGGCCTGCATGAAGCCAAGATATTGATCCGTGGTGGGATTCGTCAGTGCCAACACGACACTCATGGCCAATGCCATCACGACTAGGCTCAAACGCAGGAGGCTCATACAGACCCTTAGATTGATTGCCGTTGACCCGATGTCGCAACTGGCTCAATGGAAACGGAGGCGCGCAGCTCTCCTTTGACAAACAACAGCCGGATGATTAGCCTACGCTCGACAGGTCTGTTGCGGCAATCCTGCTGCTCACATTGCTTGTATCAGGAGGATCATCATCATGTTTGTCTGGAGCAAACGCCTTGTCGCAATCTTGTTGGGATTTTTTGTACTCATGCTGGGAGTCTTTCTCCTCAATGCAGCTCCGGACAGCACGAGCGGCCTCAAGATTCATACGACACGCTGGATGGCCCTCAACTATCTCGGCTTGATTGTGTGGGTCTTCGTCTGGATGATCGATCAAGCCCGCATGCGCGGGAAAAATTTCTGGGTTTGGCTTGTCCCCTTCGTCCTGGCACCCCTTCCGACGTTAATGCTGTTCGTCTTGTTCCTCCAACGCCGCATACAGTCGTCATAGATCGGCTGAGTCGGCTCTGACATGCGCATCACGACCGGCTTCTTGATCCAACTGCGCTCGGAGACCCCACACCAGCCAGACACCGGGTAGAGCGACCAAAAATGACCAGAAGAAAAATTGTGCCCAGCCGACCATTTCGACCAACTCGGCCGACGGGCGACCGGAGAACACTCGCCCGAGCGCTTCCAGGGAAGAGAGCAACGCGAACTGGGTTGCTGTATAGCGATGGTCGCACAGCGACATAATCAGTGCGACAAACGCGGCGGTACCCATGCCACCGGTCACATTCTCAACGAGAATCGATGTCGTGAGCGCTGCATAACTCTTGCCCATCCAGGCAAGCCACATAAATCCCAAGTTTGAGACCGCTTGCAAGAGCCCAAAGAGCAGTAACGACCGAACCATCCCGAGCTTAGCCATTGCTACGCCTCCGACCAATGCACCGATGAGTGTGGCTCCAAGCCCAAGACCCTTCACATACCCGACCTCACTGACGGAGAAACCCATCCCTCCAATTAGAAATGCCGTTTGAAGCGAGGCCGCGACGGCATCTCCAATTTTATAGAAGACAATGAGGGCAAGGAGCCCAACCACGCAAGGACGCGCAAAGAATTCTTTCAGTGGTCCACCAACCGCTTCGACCAGACTTGCCGGCGTGGCACTTGGCTCTGACGGTTCCGGGCTGACGAGGATCGTGACGACCCCTGCCGCCATTAACGCGGCAAGCAGCAAGTAGGTGTTTTGCCATCCTATATGATCGGCCAACAGCAGGGCGCCGGCGCTCGCAAACAACAGCGCACATCGATAGCCATTCACCCACACAGCTGCACCGAATCCCCGTTCCGGACGTAAAAGCAAATCGGTCCGATAGGCGTCGAAGACAATGTCAAGTGAGGCAGAGAGGAAGGCCACCACGAGAGCCAGAACCCCGAGTATCTCCGGACGTCGGCCTGGATCAGTCACCGCCATGGCAGTCAAGCCGAGAGCGACACTGAGCTGCATCACCAGCATCCAACCGCGCCGGCGCCCCAGCCAGGGAGGGACCAGGCGATCCATCAAGGGAGCCCACAAGAACTTCAGTGTGTATGGGAGACCGACGAGCGTAAAAATGCCGATGGTCTTCAAGTCGACCCCGGCAACCGTCAGCCAGGCCTGGAGCGTCCCAGCTGTGAGGGCCAATGGCAACCCCGAGGCAAAACCCAAGGGCAACATGATGCCAATGCGCCGGTTCGCAAGGATCTGAACGAACGAGGCTGTTTTCATCGAGACGTATCAATACGCATGAGGAAGTAGCATATCATCGGAACGGAAGAGAGGTTCAGGACATTCTCGAAATCTAATCTATCGAGAGGAAGGAGGGCTAGGCTGACGAGGCGCTGGAGGATTACCCCGCGCAGCAGCGCATCAAAACTCAACAGGGTTGTCCATTGAAGGTGCAGGGCTTGTAGCGCGAAATGTCAAACTCCACGTTTTCTTGGTAGACCCGTTCGTTTCCGTTCACGCCATCCTGTTCCGGATCGTTATACATGGTGTGGTTCCACCAGTAGAACAAGGGATAGGCCTCCGTCTGGTAGATAGGATTGCCATAATCGCTCCTGGCATATTCCTGGACCAACCGGCCCGTCACGTAGTCGACTTGACCATTGCCAGTGAGTGAATAGAACATCAAGAAGAGCCGCGCCTCGTGATCGTAGTGCTCGTCAATTCTTGTCGCGAGGTCAGGTTCGAGAGGAAGGATTTCCTTCGTCCACCCTCCGGACCCAGGGAGGAGGAGAAGAAGAGATACCGTGAAGATGGAAGCCGCCATCTGCGAAGGTGTCACAACAGACTCACGATAATCGGGCGGGCACGGGGTCGGCGGACTTTACCATGGCCTTCTAAGGCCTTCAAGCGAGGACAGGGCGCAACGTGAAGGACTCGCTGGAGATCCTTGCTCCCATCGCAAGAATCTACCTATAATGGCCCGACTATCATGAAACGTGCATCTCTCCATACACTCGGCTGCCGACTGAACCAAGCAGAAACAGCGGTGCTCGCAGCTCGCTTGCGGCACGATGGCTACCGCGTCGTCGAGTTCGGTGAGCCGACGGACTTGCTCGTCGTGAACACCTGCTCTGTGACAGAGGATGCAGAACGGACCTGCCGATACGTCATCCGCAAGACGTTGAGACATTCCCCCGATGCATTTGTGGCAGTGACCGGCTGTTACGCCCAGACTGGCGTTCAAGAGCTGCGTACCATTCCCGGAATCGATCTCATCGTCGGCAATCAATTCAAATGGGACTTACCGTCATTTCTTCCTGCTCCACAGGCCCTGAAGAAGCAGCCAGATCCGGAAGTGCTCCATACTCGCACCATCGGCCGAGAGGATTTCACACTACCGGAGTATGGCGAACCAGACTCCACCAGAGCGCTGCTCAAGATCCAGGACGGCTGTAACGTGATGTGCAGCTTCTGTCTCATTCCCTTCGCGCGCGGGCATGAGCGGAGCCGCCTTCGGGATGACGTGATCCGAGAAGCCGAGATGCTTGTGGCGGGAGGGTATCGGGAAATTGTGCTGACCGGCGTCAACGTCGGGCAATATCGTCAGAACGAGCTCGATCTGGTCGGGTTGATCGCACAATTGGAGGCGGTTGAAGGACTCGAGCGAATCAGGATTTCGTCTATTGAGCCGACAACGATCACAAGCGCCCTCTTAGATCGAATGGCCTCCTCATCGAAGCTCTGTCCCTATCTCCATATCCCCATCCAAAGCGGAGACGACACCATCTTGTCGTCCATGAATCGTCCGTATAATGTCGAAGAGTGTACTCGTCTACTCCGCCGGGCCGTGGCGGCAATTCCTCACCTCGGGCTGGGAACCGATCTGATGGTCGGGTTTCCCGGAGAAACTGATGAAGCGTTCGAGCATACTCTGGGCATCGCGCGAGAGCTTCCGTTTTCCTACTTCCATGTCTTTACCTATTCGCAACGGCCCGGCACCGCTGCCTCGAAGTTGCCCGACCAGGTGCCGGTCGCAGTCGCTCGGCAACGCGCGAAGACACTCGCCGAACTGTCCCGCCTTAAACGCCTAGCTTTTGCGGAACGGTATATCGGATCCACCCTGTCCGTCCTGTTCGAGTCAGGAGTAATGGACGGCTTCCGATTGGGGGTGACAGCAAACTTCTTGAAGGTAGGCGTCCCCTCAAACATCGACCTCACCAATCACCTGAAACAGGTGCGGATTATCGGAACGTCGGACCGTTGGGCGTTGGGTCAGCTGACAGTGGAGCGTCAGCCCATGAGAAGGGTGCCGGTTCTATGAAGGCCAAATCCACACCGCCTCAAGTGCATCTTGAAACCTTCGGCTGTCAGATGAATGAGTACGACTCAGAACTCGTTCGCTCGCTTATGAAACAGGATGGATTTGTGTTTACCGACGAGCGAGAACGTGCGGACGTGATTCTGATGAACACATGCGCGATTCGCGAGAATGCCCACAATAAGGTCTATAAGCACTTATCTGAGCTCAAGAAACTCAAGCGGCAACGTCCGTTAGTCGTGGGCGTCTTGGGTTGTATGGCGCAAAACCTGAAAGAGGAATTGACGGACATTCAGCCGCTGGTCGATGTGCTCGCCGGCCCTGACGCCTATCGCCGGCTGCCGATGTTGATCCGCAACGCGATGCTCTCGCAAGAAGAGGGCCTGGATCAGAGGGGACTCGCGGTCGACCTTTCAGAATATGAAACCTATCACGATGTCATACCCGACCGAAACGACGGAGTGAACGCCTGGATCGCCGTCATGCGAGGCTGCGACAACTTCTGCAGCTTCTGTGTGGTCCCCTACACTCGGGGGCGTGAACGTTCCCGCGATCCAGAGGGAATCGTTCAGGAAGCTCGCCGGATCGCCGAGCATGGATTCAAGCAGATCACACTCCTGGGGCAAAACGTCAATTCGTATCGATTCGGCGACTGGGATTTTGCACGACTGATCACGGCCGTCGCAGACGTGCCAGGCATCGAACGCGTGAGGTTCACGTCCCCGCATCCCAAAGACTTTCCGCCTTCATTGTTGGAAGCCGTCGTGTCCCATCCCAACATCTGCAAGCAAATTCATTTGCCACTGCAATCCGGCAGCGACCGCATGCTCAGCTTGATGAATCGCACCTATACAAATAAAGAGTATCGTGCCTTGGTCGACCGTATCCGCACCCTGCAGCCGGACATCGTCCTGACCACCGATATCATCTGTGGTTTCTGTGGAGAAAGCGATGCGGAGTTTGCCGAGACATACCGGCTTGTCGAGGAGACACGGTTTCACTCAGCATTTATCTTCAAATACTCTGAGCGAAAGAACACCATTGCCGCGCGCAAGTTTTCGGACGATGTTTCCGAGCAGGTAAAGACCGATCGAGTGACGCGACTCTTCGACCTCCAACGGAACATTTCCTACGAGCGCAACCGGGAATATCTCAAGACGATAGTTTCAGTCCTGGTCGAAGGAAACGCCAAACGATCCGCGGCGCAGGGCATGGGAAAATCGGATGGCAACATCACCGTCATCTGGGACAAGTGCGCAGTCACCTCTCAACCGGGAGACATGATTCCCCTTGCCATCTACGATGCGTCCTCCTCGACGTTGTATGCGGAACGTCCTCTGTCAAATTGAATCGTTGGTGCCCGCCTACTTCCCGAGGAATGAAGCTCCCCGTAGCAGCCTACTCCACCGAAGTAGCCACTTCGGCTATGAATGCCGGAAGCTACGGGGTATGCGGCGAAGGAGAATCATTTCTGTAGTGTATGCTCCAAAAACGAACACATCCGAACAAGATCTGTTTGTGAATACCCCAGTCCCTCGCGGCTCTCAAGAAGTGATATACGGTTACCATTTGCATGATGATGCGCAGTGGAACGTATGCTTTCCTTTCCACAATCCATGAAATAACTCGGCACATTGGTGCGATTTAATACTGCATTATCATAGGCCTAGACTCATTACCTCCTGTGCTTATTCTTGTCCTCATTTAGTCAGTCCATTCTGTAACAATTCCCATCTACTGCTGATGTTGCCCTAGTACATCACTGCGTCTATTTCATCCCTACTAGAGGCATAATCTTTGCTATTCCAATGAGTCACCTATGCGTAACCGTACGCTCTCACTCTTTGGAGACGGGGCATGATCGAGAATAAAGATCAGAGCGTAAAAGAAAAAACAGATACCTCCATGAGCCTGGAAACTCTTATTGCGATGGGACTCTTCGGATGGATTGCACTGAGCGTGGCACTGATGGGCCTGGGAATCTGGTAATCCCCTAGGCGCGCTGACATTGCATCTCGCCACGGATAACACACACCCGTTCTGAAAGAAGGAGAGTCGCGATGAAGAGTTGCCTCCCGCTAACGAATGTGCTGAGTCCGATCATGCAGAGCTTCGTTGGGATTGCCGCCTGTGCCCTCGTCTTCAGCGGTTGCGCCGGCGGGACAAAACTCGCTAACAATGCAAAAGGCAGCGTCTACTTGGCAGAAGTGACTGATTGGTCGTTTGAAGCCAGCCATCCCGCTGTGATCGATCAACTGACCATCACAAAGATCGTGAAAGGGTTATATAGCAATGATGGCATGAGCGGATCTTCCAGAATGTCCGCTGGTGGCAGCAAGCCGATGAGAATTTTCAGCGATGAGGATGCAGAATTTCTCTCTCCCCTGCTCGCACAAGGCTTATCAAAAGCGAAACCCGAACAGCTTGTTGGGTTCCGCGTATCCTCATCGGCAGGGTCAGGCTCTGAACCCACCACGGGCAGTATTTACGTGCAGAAGGAATCGATCTACTTGACCATTGGAAAGGGTGCCAAGCCGACTGGTTTTATGCCTGAGTCGGCTGCGCGCACCGAACCGGCTCCGGCCTATGCCGCCGGTGGTGCACCCGACGCCATCACGATGATCATCGACTATCATGCACTGGCCAATGCGCCGATGCCCGCCGCCATGCCGATCGCAAAAGCCACGCCGATCACTCCGGTTGTGCCCATGATGGCGGCCGCTCCGGTGAAAACTCAGGCGGTCTCCGACGGTGCGGGGCAGGAGATGGGAGAGAGCGAATTTATTGCTCAGAAACTCAGTGACTTGAAGAGAGCAAAAGAGGCGCTCACCAAGAAGGACTCTGAGATCAAAATGCTTCGCAAGGAATCGGAATGGATGAAGCGCGAACTGCGGGACCGAGACGAGGAAATAAAAGCGCTCAGGGCAACCAAGGTATCCGCTAAACGGGTACCAAAGAAGAAAACGGCACAGGCAATACATACTCGCTAGCCTGCCTCAGTCGACATTCAGTAACTCCGGC
>DASYVB010000151.1:0-10289 GCA_036000525.1 Nitrospiraceae bacterium
ACGGTAGCAGGCGGAGAACTCGTCGCCGACATCGTGTTGCGCGTGGGTGAGATCCCCTTGCGTGCAGTCGCTTCTGCCACGACACCCGCCATTGATGGCGACTTCACTGTCTCCGAGGTCGCACTGGCTGAGGTATCGTCCCATGTCTCAGCGATACAAGATCCGGATCTCCGCTTGCGGTTTACAGAGGTGATATCGAGATATCCTCAGGCTCCAACTCCGCCGGGATGGGGTCCGTCACGCGTCCCTTGAACAGAATACTCGTGGCATCGGAGACCTCGTCGGCCTTAGGCATGGGGCCCATGCCTCCTTCTTCTTCCTGATCCTGCAGCCGATAGTACCCCCGCATCGCCTTCTCAAAATTTTTGACCACCGACGCGTCACCGGCCACATATTTCTTTAGCATCTCGGGCTCCGCCCACCCGTCGTCATCGAACACATACACCACGACCCGCCTGTACCAGCCGCCCGGATCGCCCGGCGTCGTAGGTTGAATCTTCATCGAGGCAAAATGGTGCGTCTGGCGACCGACCTTGCGAAAACGCTTCAGCAAGGTTTCAATCCCCAGGTCGGTTGTGTCCGAAGGCACATGCGCCGCGACGATGTAGCCGACTTGAGAGCCGATAGTATAGGGAGGGATCGTTCGATCGGGACGGCTAAGATACATCCCGCCCCAGATCAGGGTGAAGGACCCGATGAGTACACCGAGAGCCAGCTTGACGACAGTATCCAGGGGTTTCTTAGGCTTGGATCCGGGAAGTGGCGTTGGAGATGAATCCTGCTCGTGCATGGAAGGCCTGCGATCAACGAAGAAGGCGTATGATTTTGCGCGTATCCGTTACCCGCCGCCTTCCTCGGGGAGCACCTCGGCACTTTCCGCTAAACGCGCGACGGCCACAACCCGGTCGCCCTCGCCCTCTAGATCGAGAATCCGAACCCCCTGGGTGTTACGGCCGATCTCACGGAATTCATCCACCTTACACCGAAGCACCTTGCCGTGAGCGGCCATCAGCATGATCTCATCGCCGTCTCGGACCTGAAGAAACCCGACGGCGAGTCCGTTGCGCTCATTGGTCTTCACACTGATGATGCCCTTCCCCCCGCGTCCCTGGACGCGATACTCGTTCACCGGCGTGCGCTTTCCGTAGCCACCCTCCGTGACCGTGAGGATTTGGGTGGTGGAGTCGGGGGTGATGGTTTCCATGCCGATGACTTCGTTGCCTTCCTCAAGCGTAATGCCGCGCACTCCGTGCGCCGTGCGTCCCATCGGGCGGACGTCGTCTTCCTTAAAGCGGATCGTGATGCCCTTTTTCGTGCCCAACAGGATTTCCCGCTGGCCGTCGGTGACATGCACGCTGATGAGCCGATCCCCCTTATCCAACGACAGCGCGATGATGCCGCCCAGGCGGGGGTTGCCGTAGGCCGAGAGTTCGGTCTTCTTGATGATGCCCTGCGCGGTTGCCATCACGACGAACTGGTCCTCGCGGAACTCTTTGACCGGCACGGTCGCGGTGACCTTCTCATCGCCGGAAAGCGCCAGCAGATTCACGAGCGCTTTGCCCTTGGCAGCCCGCCCTGCGTCCGGAATCTCATGGACTTTCAGCCAATAGACCTTCCCGGCGTCCGTGAAGAACAGGAGCGACTCGTGCGTGGATGCGGTGAACAGGGTCACGACAAAATCCTCCTCCTTGATCCCCATCCCGATCTTGCCCTTGCCGCCGCGCCGCTGCGCCCGATACAGGGTGACCGGGTTGCGCTTGATGTAGCCGGCGTGGGAGATCGTGACGACGACTTCTTCGTTCGCGATCATGTCTTCCAGGGTGATCTCCGCTTCTTCTTTCACGATCTGCGTGCGGCGCTCGTCCTTGTAGGCCTCACGCACCTCGATCAACTCATCCTTGACGATCGTGCGAACCAGCGCTTCGCTGCCCAGGATCGACTTGAGACGCTCGATCTGCTTCAAGACCTCTTTATATTCCTCGATGAGTTTGTTGCGCTCCAATTGTGTAAGCCGCTGGAGCCGCATATCCAAAATCGCATTCGCCTGGATGTCGCTCAGCGTAAATCTCTGCATCAGGCCGACTCGGGCTGCATCGGGCGATTGCGCCCGTCGGATCAATGTAATCACCGCATCCAGGTTATCGAGCGCGATCTTGAGGCCCTCGAGGATATGGGCCCGCTCTTCCGCCTTGCGCAACTCGAAGGCGGTTCGACGGACAACGACCTCGCGCCGGTGCTCGATGAAATGATGCATGATCTGCTTGAGGTTCAATACTTCCGGCCGGTTGTTCACCAGCGCAAGCATGATGACCCCAAAAGTCGTCTGGAGTTGCGTGAGCTTATACAGGTTATTCAAGGTGATGAGCGGGATTTCCCCGCGCTTGAGCTCGATGACGACGCGGATGCCTTCCCGATCGGACTCGTCGCGCAGATCGGAAATCCCCTTGATCCGTTCGTCCCCAATCAGCTCAGCAATCTTTTCGATCAACTTAGATTTATTGACCTGATAGGGCAGCTCCGTGACGATCAACCGTTCACGATCCGTGCGTTCATCCGATTCGATCTTCACTTTCGCGCGCAACGTGAGAAGACCCCGTCCGCTCTCGGAGGCGGATTTGATGCCGGCCGTTCCATAGATGAATCCGGCGGTCGGAAAATCGGGGCCTGGAATCTTTTTCATCAACTGGGCAATCGTGATTTGCGGATTATCCAAGAATAGGAGGAGCGCCTCGATCACTTCGCCGACATTGTGAGTCGGGATGTTAGTGGCATAGCCCACCGCAATGCCGCCGGCGCCGTTGACAAGAAGATTCGGGATTTTAGAGGGGAGCACCAGTGGTTCGACCAGCGACTCGTCGTAGTTCGGTCCGAAATCGACCGTCTCCTTGTCGATATCGGCGAGCATGTCCTCGGCGACCTTGGTCAGGCGAGCTTCGGTATACCGCATGGCTGCGGGCGGATCACCGTCGACCGATCCATAATTACCCTGACCATCCACGAGCATATATCGCATGTTGAAAGGTTGCGCCATCCGAACGAGCGTGTCGTAGATCGCACTGTCACCGTGAGGATGGTAGTTCCCCATGATCTCGCCGACAATCTTGGCAGACTTACGGTAGGCCCGGTTCGCCGCGAGGCCCATTTCGTTCATGCCGTGGAGAATACGGCGATGGACCGGCTTGAGGCCGTCACGCACGTCGGGGAGCGCCCGACCGACGATGACGCTCATCGCGTAACTCAGGTACGACGAGCGCATCTCGTCTTCGATGGCGATCTGTCCTAATCTCTCATCAGGAGGCATTTCTTCCCTTTGTCGTTAACCGTTAAACGTGAATCTCCATCAACCGCGACATCTGGTTCCTCTTCAACGATTAACGATTAACGTTTATACGTCTAAGTTGCGCACTTCCAACGCGTGGGCTTGAATGAAGTTTCGTCGGGGTTCGACCTCATCACCCATCAGTATCGTGAAAATCTCGTCGACGCCGGTCACGTCTTCTAGTTTGACTTTCAACAGCGTCCGGACTTCTGGATTCATCGTCGTTTCCCAGAGCTGATTCGGGTTCATTTCGCCGAGACCTTTGTAGCGCTGGATGCTGAGCCCTTGCTTGCCCTTATCGAGGATCGCCTTGACCAACTCAGCCGTCGCGGGCTGGAACTGTTCCTGACCGTCAGCTTTGAGCTTGAACGGCGCCCGGCCCAAGCCGATCGCCGACGGTGAGAGCTTCTGCAGCTCGCGGAATTCGGCGGAGCCGACCAGCTCGTGCGTCACGGCAAAGCTATGGGTAACCCCGTTGGCATGCAGCCGGCAGGTGACTTTATTCGATTGATGTTCTTCGTCCTCGACGATATCCAGCGTCGATGTGATCTTCGGATAGACCACCGCGAGGGTTTTCTTCACGTTGGCCACAACCTTCTTGAGGGCCGCCTGATCCTTGAGGTGCTCGCGATCGAGTCCCGGCTCATTCACAAACGCCCGCACCATGCTGGCCTCGTGTGGTTTCTTGTTGAGCCGGCCAAGCAACGTCTCGAAGGCAATCAGCTTCTTGAGGATGGGCAGGAGCCGCCGTCCTGTGACATATCCTTGGACCCCTTCCATGTACATTTCCATATCCTCGACGGCAATATCGGCCAGATGCTCGTTCAACGCCATTTCATCTTTGAGATACCGTTCCGTCTTGCTCTTCTTCACTTTGAAGAGCGGCGGCTGCGCAATATAGATATAGCCCCGCTCGAGCAGCTCCGGCATCTGCCGGAAAAAGAACGTGAGGAGCAGGGTCCGGATATGGCTGCCGTCCACGTCGGCGTCCGTCATGAGAATGATCTTATGGTACCGAGCCTTGCTGATGTCGAACGAGTCCTTGTCGGCCTTTTCGCCCTCTTCGCGCTTGCGGCCGACGCCCGTTCCGAGCGCCATGATCAACGTCCGGATCTCGTCGCTCGAAAGCATTTTGTCGAAGCGCGCCTTCTCGACGTTGAGGATCTTGCCCTTGAGCGGCAGAATCGCCTGAAACTTACGGTCGCGTCCCTGCTTCGCGGAACCGCCGGCCGAGTCACCCTCGACGATATATAGCTCGCTCAACGCCGGATCTTTCTCCGCACAGTCGGCCAGCTTGCCGGGAAGCGATCCCCCATCAAGCGCGCTCTTGCGCCGGATCAATTCCTTTGCCTTCCGCGCTGCCTCACGAGCACGAGCCGCGTCGATCGCTTTCCCGATGACCTTTCGCGCCACCATCGGGTTCTCTTCAAAATAGGTCCCGAGTGCGTCGTTGACTGCGGATTCGACGATGCCTTTCACCTCACTATTGCCCAGCTTGGCTTTCGTCTGACCTTCGAATTGAGGATTCCGGACCTTGACGCTGACAACGGCGGTGAGCCCTTCACGGACATCGTCACCGGTGAGTGATTCGGTGTCTTTCTTGAGTAAGTCGTTGGCGTTCGCGTAGGTGTTAATCGTACGTGTGAGCGCAGCCTTGAAGCCCACCAAGTGCGTGCCGCCCTCCTTGGTATTGATGTTGTTCGCAAAGGAAAACAGGTTTTCGGAGTAGCTGTCGTTGTATTGAAGCGCGACCTCAAGTACCATCTCCTGCTTCTCAACCTGCACGTAAATAGGCTTGTGCAGCGGCGTCTTGGCTTCGTTCAGATGCTCGACGAACGACACGATTCCACCCTTGTACTTGAATACTTGCTCTTTGACCGGTTCTTTCCGCTCATCTTTGAGTGTGATCTCGAGTCCCTTGTTCAAAAAGGCGAGCTCGCGCAGTCGTTGCGCCAGCACATCGAAGCTGAAGTCGAGTGTCTCGAAAATCTGCCCGTCGGACTTGAACGTGACTGTTGTGCCGCGGCGCTTGGTTGTACCCGTCATCTTTAGCGGGGCCGTCGCCTTGCCGCGTTCGTAGCGCTGCTCGAACACCTGGCCGTCCTGCCAAATTTCCAACTCGAGCCATTCAGAGAGAGCGTTGACCACCGAGATCCCGACGCCGTGGAGCCCGCCGGACACTGTATAGGCGCCCTGTTCGAACTTGCCTCCCGCGTGCAAGACCGTCAGCGCGACTTCGGCGGCAGACTTCTTTTGCGTGGAATGCATCCCGGTAGGAATGCCGCGCCCGTTATCAACGACCGTGACGCTGTCGTCGATGTGGATCGTCACCTCGATGGTCTCACCGTATCCCGCCATATGTTCATCGACACTGTTGTCGACGACTTCATAGACGAGGTGATGGAGGCCGTCCACACCGGTGCTGCCGATGTACATCGCGGGCCGCTTCCGCACGGCGTCCAGGCCTTCCAATACTTTGATTTGATCCGCGCCGTAGCTGTCGGATTTCGGTGTGGTCTCTGTGTCGTTACTGGCCATCAGGCTCCCATTTCAATACCGCCATCGGCTCTCTGCCTTCAGCCTTCAACGATCTACCTGACAGCTGACCGCTGATTGCTGGGCCCAGCTAGATTTTGATTGGCATGACCACGCACTTGAACCCGGGACTGTCTGACTCCTGAATCAAACAGGGGCTCAGCGGATTATCCATTTGCAGAGAGATCGTCTCTCCGTCCATCACCCCGAGGACATCCAGCAAGTAGCGGGCGTTGAACCCTGTGTTCAAGGCCTCACCCTCGTACCGTGCCGCAAGCTCTTCGGTCGCTTCCCCAAAATCAGGATTGCTGGAGAACAGCGTCATCTGTCCGGAGGCAAACGACACCTTCACCGCGCTCGCCTTTTCACGGGACAGCACGGAGACGCGCCGCAGCGCACTTTCAAGCTCGCTGCGATTGACCCCGATTTTCCCGCCGCTCTCTTTCGGAATCACTTGCTGATAATTCGGGTAGTTCCCTTCCATGAGCCGCGAGGTCAGCAGCAGCCCGCTCTTCCGGAAAATCATGAGATTTTTGGTGAACCCGATCAAGGGTTCGCCCTCGCCGCCTTCTTCCAGAAGACGCTGCATCTCATGCGCCGCCTTCTTCGGAATGATGGCTTTGATCTCTTGCGGAGCGCTTTTGGCGCCGGCCTTTCCGACCTCCTGCTCGGCAACTGCCAACCGATGTCCATCGGTGCCGACCAGCCGCAAGATCGTTTTCTTCTCCGACGTGATGAGGGTCACCAGCAGACCATTGAGGATGTAGCGCGCGTCATTGTCTCCAGCAGCAAAGAGGGTCTTCCGAATTAACTCTAAGAAGCCGGCCCCGGCGAGGGGAATGAGCCCTTCCCGTTCGATCGTGGGCAACGCGGGATAGTCGGTGCTGGGAAGTCCGACGATCTTAAATTGGCTCTTGCCGGCGTGAATCGTCGTCCAATTATTGTCACCTGAGGTGATTTCGATTTCACCCACCGCCAGTTCCTTGATTATCTCATAGAGTTTCCGAGCCGAAATTGTGATCCCTCCGGGCTTCTCCACGGTCGCCTTGTAGAGCCCGCGCATGCCGATTTCGAGGTCGGTGGCGACAATTTCCACTCCCTCCTGCTTCGCCTCAATCAAGATATTCGAGAGGATCGGCATCGTGTTGCGCTTCTCGACGACACCTTGGACCCGTTGCAGACCCGTCAAGAGTTCAACTCGTCCCATACGAAGCTTCATCATCTCTTACCCTTCAGCGACGCCGCTCACGCTCGCAGGATCTGTTCCCTCAAGCTGTCCAAGGTGGCACTCAATACACTGTCGCTGTCTTTCGCTTTTATGACCTGCTTGCAGGCATGGATGATCGTCGTGTGGTCTTTGCCTCCGAACTGCCGCCCGATCTCGGGATACGAGGAGTCCGTGAGCTCCCGACAGAGATACATGGCGATCTGTCTCGGGTGTACCAGCGTCTTGCTCCGGCGGCGTGATTTCAGGTCGGCGATCTTCACGTGGAAACGCGCGCCCACCGTTTCCTGAATATCATCCATCGACACGATCTTTTTCTTGGTGCCGATAAGATCCCGGAGCACGCTTTTCGCCATCTCCAGCGTGATCGTTTGGCCGGTGAGCGAGGCATAGGCGCCGAGGCGCACCAGCGAGCCCTCGAGCTCTCGGATATTGCTCTTCATCGTCGTGGCGAGAAACTGGATGACGTCTTCTGGCAATGTGACACCCTCGTCCTCGGATTTTTTCCGCAATATGGCGATCCTTGTTTCCACGTCCGGCGGCTGGAGATCCGCGATCAGTCCCCATTCAAACCGTGACCGCAACCGTTCCTCGATATCGGGCATGTCTTTCGGAAAGCGATCGCTCGAGAGGACGAGTTGCTTATGCGCTTCATAGAGGGCATTGAACGTGTGGAAGAATTCCTCCTGCGTGCGTTCCTTACCCGCCAAGAATTGAATGTCGTCGATCATTAACATGTCGATATGACGATACCGCTTCCGCAGATCCATCATTTTGTCGTATCGAATGGAGTTGATGACCTCGTTCGTAAACTGCTCGGTCGTTAAATAGGCAATCCGGAGATCGGTTCTCTCTGCCACATGATTTCCAATGGCATTCAAGAGGTGCGTCTTCCCCAGCCCGGTCTCCCCGTAAATAAAGAGTGGGTTATAGGCTTTCGCCGGCTGTTCGGCGACGGCCATACAAGCGGCATGGGAAAATTGGTTTCCCGCTCCTACTACGAAATTCTTGAAAGTATACTTGGGGTTGAGCTGTATCCCTCGTTTCGACCGCGATCCGATGTTTTGTCGACTGGTGGCAGCGGTACTCCCACTATTCTCAGGCTGCTTTGTCGCCTGTTTATGAAATATGACGAACGTGATCGCGGTCTCTTCCCCACCTCGAGCAGCAGAAACGGCTTCAGCCAGGAGGGGCCCATAATGCTGGTTTAACCAGTCGCCGAAAAACTTATTCGGTACGCCTAGTTGGGCCGTGGAGTCCTCAATCCGTTCAAGGTGAATGGGTGTAAACCACGTGTCATATACCTGTTTTGGCACTTTCCCTTGGATGTAAGCCAAGGCATTCTGCCATTCATTTGTGATAGTCATAATTCCTGTATCATTCTTCGTACACAGACTTATTCACAGCTGTTGATAACCTGGTTCTTCGTGCTTTCTTCCATTCTTTAATTCGATCATTATCAGACATTGAACGGATCACGCCAATACCCTCTGCATGAATGACCACAGATTATGGACTCTGCATGCAGGGGTTACACAGAGTCAACCCCCAACTTTCTCCACAAAAACAAAGGTCGAGAAACTTAAAAAAATCACCTCTTTTCTCTCTATCCACAATATCCACTAAACCTACTCTTACTCCTTCTCCTACGACGATATATCTCTATTACATAATATTTTAGGAAAAGTGCTGGCGATACACCTATACAACAATTATATGTTCGGATGAAAAAATTTTATCGATAAGCTCGTCATATGTCATCGTCGGATGTGAAAGTCCAACTGCCATTCCCTTAGTCGAAACCACAACTCCCTTCACAGAAGAAGAGATTGTTGATGATGCTTGCTCAACGAAGACGATATCTATATCTGTGTCACTAGCTTGAAAGAGCGATGAAGGGATACGATCAGGATGTTGTCGAATAAGATAAAGCGTCGTACCCATATAAATAACACCGACAAATCCCTTAAAAAACGAGACTTCTATCAACTGTTCGAATGAACTGTCTAATTTCATCCGGTGTTCGAGTTGTCACGGAAAAATCATCGGACCAAGCGTCCATTGGAGTCCCTGACTCGACGACAAATGGGATTGATAACTGTTTGAAGGAAGGAAGATATTTTTCAAGAATATCGACATCGACTATCTTTTCTGTGTCCTCCATGAGGAGAAAGGGAGAGCGTCCTAGGAGAACGACGGTAGTCTCATGGTCCCCGGCACAAAGCCCCAGCGCAATACGAAGTGCTTCAACAGGGCGAGCTGTCACGAAGGGATCCTCTGAAATCACCACAGCGATGCGTTTCGACATAGATAACCAACTGCAGTGACAATAACTTCTTATGTAAAAGCAAGAAAGCGATCACAACCATCAATTATTCCTGACAGCACAACCAGCCCGGATAAAGAAACCCTCGAATCGACAGTGGCCGTTAAAACACCATATTGCTGGCAACCGTAAGCACAGACAGACATCTTTACTCCTTCATCAATTAAACCAAGATAGCGTTGATTCACAACTGTTTTTACCCCCTCATCGATGAGATAGAGATAGACATCGACTCCACGGCACAAAGCAGCCTGAGCCAGCTGGACAACAGTCTCAACACTGGGATGAGAAGGGGGTGTGGATAACAAGAGACCAAGCTTCCGAGCCGCCATAATTATAAACCAAAGAAATCAATACAATCAACTATTTACAAAGTATATTATTGAGCGAGCGTACGAGGTTTTCAATATAAAGTCAATACCAAAAAATTGCGTTTTATGAGGGAAAGGTACGAGTTTTAAGGAGCGAAGCGAGACTTGCCAGAGGGAGTTCCTCTTGAGCCTTCGACTCCAGGTTACGGAGAATCACGGAGCCACGAGCTGCCTCATCATCACCTAAGAAAATGGCATAACGGCACTTCGATCGATCGGCTTGGCGAAGGTGAGCTTTAAGCGTGGTAGCCCGATAGTCACATTGGGCCGAAAGTCCGATTCTACGGAGTTCGTCGAGAAGCACAAATCCAAGGCTGGTCCCTTTCTCCCCAAAAGCCGCGACATAATAGAGACACTCGTTTAAAGAGGACGATGATATCTCAGGAAGCATCAACGACACACGCTCAAGCCCAACCGCGAATCCTACGGCCGGAACAGAGGGGCCGCCGAGCGTTTTCACCAAGCCATCATAGCGGCCACCGGCTCCCACCGCGTTCTGAGCTCCCAAATGAG
>DASYVB010000152.1:0-2958 GCA_036000525.1 Nitrospiraceae bacterium
GGTCGTCGGTGTAGACCCGACCTATGAAACCGTCTACCGTTACGCCACCAACAGCAAAGCGAAGGCGATCGCGCTCCCGTTGACGAAAACCTATGACGCCGACATGAAAGCCATCATCCGGGCGACCAAAATGAATGCTCGGGATGTCGGTGTGGTGTACATCTGTAACCCGAACAATCCGACGGGCAAGATCGTTCCCAAGGACGAGATCAAGCTGCTCGTGGACAGCATTCCTCAAGACATTCTGGTATTCGTGGACGAGGCGTATCACCACTTCGTCGATGATCCGAACTATGAGTCGTCGGTGAAATATGTGGTCGAAGGCCGCAAGGTGCTCGTGGCCCGTACATTCTCCAAGATCGCCGGTCTGGCGGGCATGCGGCTGGGCTACGCGGTTGCGCCGGCCGAAATCATCGAACTGCTGAAGCCGCTGGTGGTCAGCTACAACGTCAACGCCATCGTGAAATATGGCGGCGTCGCGTCGCTGAAAGACACGGCGCACGAAGCGAAGATGAAACAGATCAACAAGCAGATCCGCGACCGGACGACGAATGAGCTGAAGGCTATGGGTTACGAAGTCATCCCGTCACAGGCCAATTTCTTCATGGTCAACGTGAAGAAAGACGTCACGCCGGTGGGCGAAGAATTTCTCAAGAAAGGGATTCTCGTCGGCCGCAAGTTTCCTCCGATGAACGAATGGCTCCGCGTGTCCGTCGGTAGCGACGACGAAATGAACCGCTTCATGAAGGCCTTCAAGGAGGTTTTCCCGGCGCAGAAGACCGGGTAGTGCCGTCTTTTTCCCCTCCTCGAGAGCTGGGGAAACTGCGCCATTAAAAAGAAGGTCCCGTTCCGATGCGGCGGGGTGGTCGCTAACGAGTTACCTGATGTGTGAGCGACCACCCCGTCCGCGCTATCAAAGGTGGCTTCGCAATATCTTCTTGATGCGCGTCCACCCTCCTCATGAGGAGGGGAATAACCTCGCCCAAAAGCTTGTCAAAAAAACAAGAAACTACAGATTTGTTGCACAGAAAGTCGCTAACATCGAGGAAATGCCGATAAGAATTGTTCGTGTTATGGCGTACTTTCTGTGGCAATTCGGAACAAAGTACGTTTCCTTCTGTGCTGTGAGTTGATTCCAGGACGAACGAGTCTACGGAATTCATCGTGCTAAGATGAATCCGGGAATCGGAAATCTGTATTGGAATCACCTATATCGAAGCCAAAGTCAGTGGCCCCGAGGGAAGCCGCACGCTGAAGTTTCTCGTGGACAGCGGTGCGCAATACACCCTTCTTCCCGACGGAGTATGGCAGGCGCTTGGCATAGCTCCAAAACGGACTGTCACTTTCACGATGGCGGACGGCACACACATCGACCGCCAGGTTTCGGAGTGTCACATCGAGCTTTCTCAGGGCGAGAGTCACACGCCGGTCATCCTTGGAGAACCTGGTGACGACGCTCTTCTGGGCATTGTCACGCTGGAAAACCTGGGTCTCGTTTTCCATCCATTCACACGCACCCTGCATCCTATGCGGATGCTCCTGGTCTAAAGTTTTTTTCCGCGGGCTGCGTTCTTGCTGGTGAGCCGTGCGATCGTCATTACCTTCTCCCGTGGCCGAGAAGGGCAGCAAATCTTTTGTGAACCGGTAACCCTTTTCCGGCTCGGCAGTTTCTATCACATCGCACTCCTGGGAGGCGGCCATGAACTTCAAGTACGCTTTGCGTTCGATCCGGAAGAATCCGTTGATTACGATGATAGCGATCGTGTCGCTGGCGCTCGGCATCGGAGCGAGCACGGCGATCTTCAGCCTGATCGATCAGCTATTACTAAGGATGCTTCCGGTAGAGAACCCTCAGCAGCTAGTACAGTTGGTGGCCCGTGGACCTTATTACGGCGCCCAGTGGGGTGATGACCGGATGTCCTATCCGATGTATCGGGACTTCCGCGATAAGGCCACTGTTTTCTCAGGCGTTCTCGCGTGGTATGCCACGCCCGCCAGCCTGGGCTATGGGGGCCGCACGGAGTTGATCCGGAGCGAACTGGTCACCGGCGACTACTTTCGGTTGCTCGGTGTGAAGACTGCGGTTGGCCGCACGTTCATTCCCGAAGATAACGAAAGTCCGGGAGCGGAGCCGTTCGCGATGCTCACCTACGACTTTTGGAAGTCCCGGTTCGGCGGGGATCCGAACATTGTCGGCGCGACCATACATCTGAACGGCCATCCCATGACCGTCATCGGCGTAAGCGCTCGGGGATTTCGGGGCCTCGAGATCGGCGATGCGACGCAAATTTTCGTGCCGATGATGATGCAGCAGCAGATGAACCCCTCGCTCGGCGCAGGTCTGCCGCGATCCGTCCTTGAGTTTCGGAGGAGCCGCTGGATTAATGTGTTCGCCAGGCTGAAGCCAGGCATCACGATCGAACAGGCTCGGGCGGCCGTCGCGCCACTTTACAGGCAGATCATCGAAATGGAAGTTGAGGAGCCCGGGTTTCGAAGAGCCTCGGAAAATGCGCGGCAGCAATTTCTCACATCGCGCATGGAAGTCTTCGACGGCTCTACCGGGCGCTCCGCACTGCGCCAGGGTTTCACGACACCGCTGTATGTTCTGATGGCGATTACCGGCCTGGTGCTTCTGATCGCATGCGCGAACGTCGCCAACCTTCTCATCGCACGCGCGACGGCACGCCAAAAGGAAATTGCGGTGCGACTGGCCCTCGGCGCCAGCCGGACGCAGATCGTGGCGCAGTTGATGGCCGAGAGTGTGCTGCTCTCAGCAATGGCCGGGGCTGCCGGTCTCGGACTCGGTGTGTGGATTAACCGGGTTCTACTCCAATTCCTGCCCACGGACAATTCGCAACTGACACTCACAGCCGCTCTGGACGGCCGCGTACTTGCCTTTTCCCTCGCGATCGCACTCGCCACCACCTTCATCTTCGGTCTTGCGCCGGCGCTCCAGGC
>DASYVB010000153.1:0-2762 GCA_036000525.1 Nitrospiraceae bacterium
TCTAAATCGTTTAGCTTTTGCATGCCAGCCGCAGAGATCTTGGATGCATGTGGTCGGTGGCTCCCTGTGTCAATCGGTAGAGCGATGTTTTGGCCCCCTTAACAGACAACAACTCTTGCTTCCGATTCAATTGACCTCGTATGGAAACAGCAGAAATCCGAGCCCCGACCGTCAGGGACGGGCAGACCCGGCCGATTGCCTCAACCGCTCTCTAACGGTCGCGGCTCGGTCCAACTTTTCCATGCGCTGCGCCGCCTTGAGCGGCATGGGAAACTCCCTTGAAAATCCCCCTTATCAAGTCTCATCAAGGGGCGGAAAGCGCCGGAGGCGCGGGGGGTGTCCTGACTGGCAAAAGTCCGTCCAGACTGTGACAACGCCCACCACCTTATAAAGGTGGAATAAATTGCCTTTTTCATCGCCCGTGGCAATCCTCAGGATCATGGTGACCTCTCCTGAAGGGGTTGTACTGCTCACTCCGTTTCCACTTTTTTCCAATTCGCATCTTGTCGAGCCTAATGAGGATTGGAGCCTCAACGATAACAAGGTAGGAGATTCTACCCGGATGTGTGAATCATGTTCTTTCGCGCGAATTGATCAAATTTGTCAAGTTTGAAAGGAGGTGATGTTATGAATCGTTAGGAAAGACTGCGGATCAACGCACGATGTGAAAAGGCCCCTCACTATTTCATCAGTGGGGGGCACTCGCTCTGAAGAGCGTTACGCTCGACTTCCTCCAGCATCCGTTGGCTCCATACCGCGTCAATGCCGAATTCACGATCATAGCTACTGGTAATTGTTGCGTACCGCCAGAATACAAGATCAACCACAGACACAGAGTCGCCTACGATCTCAGAGATGACACGGCACATCTGGTCAGCGGATTCTCCGCTCATCTTTGGCCGTGTGCCTTCCAGCCTAATGATGTTCAATGGAATCGAATAGTGCCTGGCGACCGCTTTAGCTGCGGATTCCTCCTGTTGTTCGGCGGGCTGGTCGAACTGCTGTCGCCGGTAAAATTCAACGCACGCACTCGAGTCGATCCCGCCGCTCAGAAGAACCACGACGTAGTCCCTCTGCGAAGTATGTCCTGAATGCTCGTCTGTCATCGCTAGTATCACGTCATCCCCAGCGCTTTCATCGCCGCCGTCATGGGGTCGGAGAAGAAGATCGGATCGACACGCTCCACGATGTCGCCTGAGACTTCGAGGAAGGTTCGCTTGTTTTCCAGCGGAATCAATGCCCGTCGTGCCCCGTTGTCCATCGCGACCCGCAAAGGCTCAGATAGGGACCGGACCGGCTTGATGTTTCCCTGAATGCTGAGGTCGCCGAGAATCACGAGTCCAGCCAGGATAGAATGCCTTTTGACTGCCGAGCACACAGCTACGACCAAGGCAATCCCGGCCTCGCAGGGCACGTGATTGCTGAGCAGGTCGATGGCCTCAACGTGGAAGTCAGTGGTGTCCACCTGTTGCCCTATGCCCATCTTGACCTTCTGACCCATGAGATAGGCGAAAGCTCGGTGGATCGACTCTTTCATCGGTCCTTCCACACCGCTAGCGATCTTCAATTTGCCAGTGCCGGGGGAACAGCCTACCTCCAATCGATACAACCCGACCTTGCCTTGGTCATCGACGGAAGCCGAGTAGACCGAACCCGGTGCGAGGGGATCGATAGAGATCATGTCCCGTCCACCTTGCTCCGGCACACCGACGAATCGCTCTTCCCGAGTTTCGCTGTCAATCAAGGAAAATGAAGTCTGGTGGTACTCAAAGGAACCCATTTTCTTTAGTTGCTCCTTCACTCGCCGCCGCCCCTCCAGGGCCAGCTCCGCAAGCTCCCGCAATTCTTCCTTAGACACCTCGCCGTGTGGATAGAGCAACTTGACCAGCCCGGAGACCGTCTTGCGAACAGCCTTCACGTCTCGGGCGTTGAGGTGTGAGCCGAGGGAGAAATGCCGGTCAATGATTTCAGTGAAATTGTGTTTGCGTAGTTCGCGCAGAGCCTCAGCCAAATAGTCCACGACGAACCCGTAGTGATCCGTGAAGAACTCGACACGCATCTTCGGGATCTCCCAGCCGGGAACATAGAAGTGAATGCGGTCGAGAAACGCCATGTCTTCTCGAATCACGTCCGGCATCGGAATGAACAAGTGCGATGACCGCACCATTACCTCGACTGGCTGGTTTGTATTCCCGAACATGGCGATGGAAGCCATGCCCGAAAGGGCATCCTTGCCTCGGGCAAAGGTTCCCGATTCGCAATAGGTCTTCAGGGTGCTGACAACCTCCTTGGGCATTTAATCTGGAGATCTGCCACTTCATCAAAAGCAACAGTATCCCAAATACCCACCAGCCCGATCTTGCCTGACGCCATATTGTAAAACAGGTTGGCTACGGTAGTCGGGCCGGTAAGGAGAATGCCATATGGAGAAAGCTCCTGATATGCGTAGCTCTTCCCGATCCCACGAGGTCCAAGTTCCACGAGGTTGTAGTTCTGCTCACAGAAGGGCACGAGCCGTAGGAGGAAAAGCAGTTTCAGTCGCCTCTGGAAGTGGGGTGGTTCCATGCCAATCGTCCGCAGCAGCAGATCAATCCATTCGTCCGTCGTAAACTGGCGGCGGCCCGCCCGGTATTCGTCGAGATCAAACGTGGCCACCTGAATTGGTTTCAAGTTTTCAATCCAGAAAGGGCTGCGCTTCCCTTTGGCTTCCTCATCGTACTGGTGCCGGATGTCCACCTGCGCCCAGATGCCGCCCATCAGCA
>DASYVB010000154.1:0-13389 GCA_036000525.1 Nitrospiraceae bacterium
TGACGCTTCATAGTTGGCTTGCGCGTGCAACGCGGCATCCCGCTGTTCCAGGAAGTCACTGTAGTTTCCTTTGGCCTCGAATACCCCGGTGGGATAACTGCGATTCAGTTCGATCATCCGCGACGTGACTGCTTCCAGAAATCGCCGATCGTGGCTCACGACGAAAAAAGCACGGGCTTCGGCGCGTAACAATCGCTCCAGCCACAGGATGCCTTCGACATCCAAATGGTTGGTCGGCTCGTCAATAAAAAGGACATCCGGTTCCAGCATCAATGACCGGACGATGGCTAGGCGTTTCTTCCATCCTCCGGAGAGCTTGGCTGTGGACTGGTCGGTTGTGGAAAACTCGCCCAGGCTGAGCGCTGCGGACATGCGATCACTATGGTCGTGGGGGTCTAGACCTTCGTCGGTCAGGACCTGTGCGAGGACTTCTTCAATCGTACGCGTTCCGTCAAGTGACGGATCTTGCGGCACGTAGCCGATGCGGAGTTGCCGACGCATCGATCTGGTGCCTTCATCCGGTTCTTCGAGTCCGGCCATGATCTTCAGCAAGGTCGATTTGCCGGAGCCGTTAGGCCCGACTAATCCGACATGATCACCCTCGGCCAACCCGATCGATAAATCAGCAAACAACGGTTTCACCCCGTAGCTCTTGCTGATGGACTCGCAGCTCAAGAGAATTGTAGGTGGCATAGCTCTACCGAACGAATGAATAAATTATTGATCAGCTGATGGACGATCGGGCAGGACTGTTCAGGCCAGGCTGGATCGCGACGATATCAGTGTACGGGTTGGACGAGAGAACTGCAAGTAGGGGTGGGGAGGGCAGACTAGATGGTCTCCTGTGCTCGTGCAACGCGCGGTCTCAGAAGACCCTCGTTGGACACGCGCAGTGGGAGACCATCTAGCCCGCCCTCAAGGGAGAAGGTAGGACGCGCGCACGATAAGAATGTGCTCGTTCGACGCGCGCATTTGAGGATCGACCAGGCTACCCTTGAAAGGAAATAAGGGATTGGGAGGATGCGCGCAGTAAAGGGCAGCCTTGGCCACTCCCTTAAATTGAGGTTTGGCGAACTGGAAGACCCTCGCACGTGCGCATGGAACATCTCGACGTGCCAGTGGGCGGCGGGTGAGAAAACTGCGCGCAGTAGAAGATCAATCAGCTCCCATCCCTGAAGACATAACGAGCAAGCTTGGAGGGATCAATTAGTTAGAAGATGGTTGCTTGATGCGGCAGGGAAGGACAGTCCGGCGACTTCCTCCTAACAGGCTGCGGAAAATCCATTTTGGCATAGCAAAATTTCGATGGCCTGCAAGTCTTAGACAACCTTGGTCTGTCTGGTCCATCTGGTTTATTTAGTTCATCGAGTTGGTCTGGTTCAACCAAATAAACAAGACAAACCAAACAAACCAATTAAACGAGACAGACCAGATAAACAAGAGAGACCGACCGGTCCTCGCGCTTCACGCGCCTCGGTTTGTGGTGCGGGGCTACTTGGCCACGATCTCGAGGAGTTCGATCTCGAACACTAACGTGGCGCCGGGCTTGATGAGGGGGGGCAGGCCTTTGTCCCGATAGGCGAGGATCGACGGGCAGACCAGCTTGCTCTTGCCGCCGACTTTTATCTGCTGCATCCCTTCCACCCAACACTTGCTCATTTCGTTCACTCTGAGCATGGCCGGCTCGCCCAGCTTGGCTGAGCTATCGAACACTGTCCCGTCGATCAAGGTTCCTTGATACTGCACCTTCACCATGTCCGTCATTTTTGGAATGGCACCGTTCCCTTCCTTGATGGTCTTGATGATTGCGCCGGACTCGGTTTTCTTGGCGCCGGATTCTGCCGCAACTTTCGTAAGGAACGCGGCTCCCACTTTCTTTTCCGTTTCTGCAATGACCGAGGCGCGGGCCTGTTGCAGCTCTGAAATCTTCAGACCGAATGATTGGAGGTCCACCTTAGCGGGCCGTTTGAAAAACCCATCGGTGATGCCGGACTTCACCATCTCAAATTCAGGCTCGCTCAAGTTGAAGTTGCTGAGCGATTGGTTGACGGCTAATCCCAAGGCATAGAGGGTTTTTTGTTCATCGGTCGTGGGCTCTGTGGCCGCCGCGAATGCCGCGGTAGTCCCAAGGCAGAGCAGGGTCAGCAAACAGGAGACAACGAAACGCATGAGCTGTCCTTTCTTCATGTGTGGCTGCGACGGGCCCGATATCGCAAGGCTTGAATCTGAGTACGTTATGCGATGTTGCGCATGGGGATCAAGACAAATTTTCCTGCTTGGGTTCGTCTCACAAGAGAGTTCCCTCATCGCACTACGCAACAAAACTTTCGTTGAATGGGTGGCTCCTAAGTCGAGCGGGGCACTCTCCCGCTCGACCTCGCAGGGATTACGGAGCGGGCGGCTTGCTCACGATCTCAAGGAGTTCGACCTCGAACACTAACGTCGCGCCGGGCTTGATCGTGGGGGGCGCGCCTTTGTCGCCATAGGCGATATTGGACGGGCAGATCAACCTGCTCTTGCTGCCGACTTTCATCTGCTGTACCCCTTCCGTCCAACACTTGATCACTTGATTCAATCCGAACGTGGCCGGCTCGCCCCGCTTGACGGAACTATCGAACACCGTTCCGTCGGTCAGGGTTCCGTGATAGTGGACCTTCACCGTGTCCGTGACTTTCGGGGTCGCGCCGCTCCCTTCCTTGATGGTCGTCAGGATTGCGCCGGACTCGGTTTTCTTGGCGCCGGATTCTGCCGCGGCTTTCGCGAGAAACGCGGCCCCCGCTTTCTTCTCAGCTTCCGCGACGACCGAAGCGCGGGCCTGTTGCAGTTGTTGAATCTTTGGGCCGAATGTCTGGAGGTCTACTTTGGGGGCCTTTTTGAGGACCCCATCGGCGATGCCGGACTTCACGAGATCAAGTTCAGACTCGCTCAGGCTGAAGGAGCCGAGCGATTGGCTGATGGCTAATCCCAAGGCATAGAGGGTTTTTTGTTCATCGGTCGTGGGCTCTGGGGCCGCAGCGAATGCCGCAGTGGTTCCAAGGCAGAGCAGGGTCACCAAACAGAAGACATTGAAGCGCATGAGCCGTCCTTTCTTTATATGTGACTGCGACGGACCTGATATCACAAGTCCTGGACCTGTATAGGGTATGCGATGTTGCGATGGGGCTCAAGACAATTATGCACTCTAGCAGGATGCTGACAGCAACCCGTGAGGCGTGAAACGTGAGGCGTATCTCGTGTTTCCAAGGAATATTCAATGCGCAATTCTCGATGTTCAATTGAACATTCAACATTAAACATTGAGCATTACGGTTACTGACGCTTCACGCGCAAGACCGGCGGATTGACGATTGCAGCAGAAGTATTTATGAGTAATGCGGGGTAAGGCCTGGTTACCAACGGTGGCCACGGTGGTGTGGTCCATAGTAGCGCAGACCGTAGAAGAACGGAGGGTAATAATATGGCGACCCAAAGATCCAGGGGCTACCCAAGTAGAGGCCGAATCCCACAGGGGGATAGGCGTAGAGGGGAGGGACCGTTTGCACGACAACGGGTGGTTGTGCCAGGTGACGTTGCAGCTCGGTGCTCTTGGATGCCTGACGGTCGAGCTGATCTTTTAAGAGATTGACGGTCTCTTGTTGTGCTTGCAACTTTCCTTGGAGTTCTGCGATCTGGTCGCGCTGCGACTCGGCGATGGTCTCCACACAACGGGTGTGGGCATCGCCGGTATAACTCGAACATTCCCACGGTGTCTGCGACTCGCTCGCCTGGGCCGGTAGCCCGGCCAACACCATCCCTATTCCGATCGTTCCGATGAGGAGCTGTGGCCACAGCCCTGCTGTCTTCCGAGAGGATTCTCGACGATGGAAGTCGTGATCGTTCATAGGCATCCCTCTTCGTAGCAACTGCTATTAGCCTACCATGCAATTACTCAAGGGAACAGGGGGGCTAGTTGGTTGGGCTTGTGTGTATGGTTTGTCTCGTTTATTTGGTTGATCCAGACAGACCAGATCAACCCTAATTCGTCTTGCTCGTCCCGCCTGTCTCGCTCGGCTATCCTGCGGGAGTATTTTCCTGTTGTGCCTCTCTGCCGTTGCGCCCTTGCCGAAGCCTCGCTAGAATCCGCTCACACGTATGCTTAAGCCTCCTCCATGATTCTGGGATTCGTCATTCTCTATTTGCTCCTGTCGATGGGGATCGGGCTGGCTGCCGCCAGGCGGGTCCATACCGCGAAGGATTTTGCGGTGGCTGGTCGGAGCTTGCCGCTACCGATCGTGATTGCCACGGTCTTTGCTACCTGGTTTGGGGCCGAGACCGTGTTCGGCATCTCCGCGACCTTCGTCAAGGAGGGGTTGCATGGAGTCGTGGCTGATCCATTCGGCTCCAGCATGTGCCTGATCCTCGCCGGGTTGTTCTTCGCCCGTCGCCTCTATCGCCTCAATCTATTGACCATTGGTGACTACTACCGGCTGCGGTACAACCGCACCGTGGAAGTGCTGTGTACGTTGTGCATTGTCGCGTCCTATCTCGGCTGGGTGGCCGCGCAGATCAAAGCGCTCGGCCTGGTTTTCAATGTGGTGACGGATGGTACTGTGACTCAGCCCCTGGGCATGGTGATCGGTGCCGCGATCGTCCTGACCTACACGACGTTTGGCGGCATGTTCTCAGTGGCGATCCTTGACTTCGTCCAGATCACGATGATCATGGGCGGCATGCTCTATATCGGTTCCGTGATCAGCGGTCTCGCTGGCGGCGTAGGGGTGGTGCTCACGCACGCGGCTGCAGCCGACAAGCTGGATTTCTTCCCTGCGGCGAATTTCAATGCCTGGATTCCTTTTATCGGAGCGTGGCTGACGATGATGCTGGGCTCGATCCCGCAGCAGGACGTATTCCAACGCATCACCTCGGCTAAGGACGAGCAGACTGCCGTGCGCGGGTCGGTGCTGGGTGGCACGCTGTACTTTCTGTTCGCCTTCGTGCCGATGTTTCTGGCTTACTCGGCGACGCTGGTGGACCCGCAGATGTTCGGCGCGTTGCTGCACAAAGATCCGCAGCTGGTGCTGCCGAGGCTGATTCTGCTGCACACGCCGGTCTTCGCCCAGATTATTTTCTTCGGCGCCGTGCTCTCGGCCATCATGAGCTGTTCGAGTGCCACGCTGCTGGCGCCGTCGGTGGCCTTTAGCGAGAACATCATCAAAGAAATCTTTCCGAATATGAGCGACCGCACGTTCCTCCACACCATGCGCACGGTGCTGGTATGCTTCGCCGGCGTGGTGCTGGTGTTCGCGCTCAATTCGCAGGCGAGCATCTTCAAGATGGTGGAAAACGCCTACAAGGTGACGCTGGTGGCGGCCTTCGTTCCACTCTGTGCCGGGCTTTATTGGGCCCGAGCAACGACGCAAGGGGCCTTGTGTGCTTTTGTGGCCGGGCTGATGACCTGGATAGGGCTGGAACTGTTCGGTTCGTCCGATTCAGTCTGGCCTCCGCAACTGGTTGGGTTTCTCGTGGCGGCGACGGGGATGGTCGTCGGCTCGCTATTGCCTCAGAAGATCGGAATTCGAGACGCGTAAAAATTGCTTGGTTTCTCTGGTTTGTTTGGTTTGTCTCGTTTATTTTATTTGGTTGATCCAGACTAACCAGATAACCAGAGAAACCAGATAAACCAGATGAAAACGTCCCATCCGTCCCACTTGTTTGTTATGCTTGTGGTGAGATTCCAGAATCGTGAATAGACCTACCCAATGGGTGACATATGCGAGCATGGTCCTGGCAGGCCTCGTCGCCGCGCTCGGGCTCGTCGTTGTGGTCTATGGCGCGTATTTGGCAACCTTTCTTGAATTGCCCAAGAGCGACGAGCATCCTCCGCTGCGTCTGTACAGTGGACCCTTCCTGCTGCAACCCGATCTCTCGATTGCGCACAGCCACCTTCTTGAGCGGTTGCAACGGTTGGGCTATCGACGAGTGACAGCGCCCGTGCAGTCTCCTGGCGACTATCAGCTGACCGAGGAGGCCTTGACAGTCTATCTCCATCCGCAGCCGGAGGCCCATCTCAGCGCGACCATGGTGACATTGCCGTTGGATCAGGGGCGAGTGAAGGATGTCGTGTCTCCGCTTGAAGGTACCGCGCTCTTTCCCATCTTTCTGGAACCGGAACTCCTGAGTGGTGTGCGTGGTGAGTCACGACAAGTGCGCGAATGGATTCCGTTGGCGCAGATTCCTCCACGGATCATTGAGACGGTCCTGACTATAGAAGATCACCGGTTCTATTCCCATTTCGGCATCGATCCGGTTGCCGTAGGACGGGCACTCTGGACCAATTTTACGAAGGGCGGTGTGGTGCAGGGCGGCAGCACCATCACACAGCAGCTGGCGAAGAATTTATTTTACTCGCCGCAGCGGACGATGGGACGAAAGTTCAAGGAGGCCCTGGCGGCGTTGGTGCTGGAGGTGAAGTATACGAAACAGAGCATTTTAGAAAGCTATCTGAATGAAATCTATCTCGGGCAGGCGGGATTCGTCTCGATCTATGGGGTGAGCGAAGCAGCCCATCGCTATTTCGGCAAGACACTGCAGGAATTGACGGTCGAAGAGGTCGCGATGATCGCAGGTCTGATCAAGGGTCCCAATAGCTATACTCCGACGAAACATCCTGAGCTGGCGAAACAGCGGCGTGACGTCGTGTTGCGGCGGCTGCGGGAGACAGGCCTCCTGACGGAAGAGGCCTGGAATCGTGCCGTCCATGAACCAATGCGCGTGACTCCCTCAGAAGACGTCCTGACCGATGCGCCCTACTTCGTCGATGCCGTGCTTCGGGAGGTGGAAGAGGCTGGCGTGGTGCCCTTACCGGAGGGCTTGCGGATTGATAGCACGCTCGATCCGATGATCCAGCAGGCTGCCACCGAATCGCTGGAGAAGGGACTGGCCAAGTTAGAGGCCACGCATGCCTTTCTCAAAAGTTCGCTGGAACCGATGCAAGGGGCGGTGGTGGTGCTCGATCCCAAGACCGGGTCTGTGCTGGCGTTAGTCGGAGGGCGGGACTACCGGCGGAGTCAATTCAACCGTGCGGTTCAGGCGCAGCGGCAACCGGGCTCTCTCTTCAAACCCTTCGTCTATCTTGCGGCGCTGGAAGCGGCCCGTGAGGGTCTAGCCGGCCAGTTGACCGCGGCGAGCTTGTTGGCGGACGAACCGGTGACCTTTGAGTCAGAGACCGGTCCCTGGTCTCCGCAGAACTACGACAAACAGTTCCACGGGCCTATCACCTTGCGAAGCGCGTTGGAGCAGTCGCTCAATGTGCCGGCGGTGCAGGCGGCCAAGACCGTGGGGACCAAGCCGATCGTGCAGCTGCTGCACCGTCTTGGCGTGACGAGTGCTATCGGTAATGATCTTTCGTCGGTGGCCTTGGGCAGTTCGTCGGTGTCGTTGATGGAGATCACGGCGGCGTATGGAACGGTCGCCAACGGAGGGATCGCTGTCAAGCCGACTGCGGTGCGATCAACCAGGGATCGACAGGGAGACATTGTTTGGAATGGCGTACCGGATCGGCAGCAGGCGACCTCGCCTCAAGGGGCCTATGTGTTGACGTCTCTCCTCGAAGGCGTCATCCAGCGGGGCACTGCGAGCAAAGCCAAAGTTCTTGGGCTCCAAGGTACGGTGGCCGGGAAAACCGGTACAACCGACGGCTATCGCGACGCCTGGTTCGTTGGCTACACGTCCGATGTGGTGATCGGGGTCTGGGTGGGATTCGACGATGAACGACCTCTGCGTCTCACGGGATCACAGGCGGCCTTACCGATTTGGATGGATCTCGCGCGCCGGGTAATCCCGCCCAATGTCACCGCATTCGTGATGCCGCCTGGTGTGGTCACCCGAGACATCGATCCGAAGACAGGGCAGTTAGCCACGTTTCAATGTCCCGAGCAGGTATCGGAGGTGTTCATCGAGGGCACGGAGCCCAGCGTCTATTGTGAGGTGCATGGAGGGGGAATATGGGAACGGCTGAGGCATACTTTTGGATTCTCCTAGGCCTCGCTGGGCAGAATAGTGTAAGCTGACGTCAACGATCGGGTGTGAAGGGGGAATGACGCATGAAGAATAATAGCTTTGCTGGAGATGACAACATTACCCTCTTGGCCAAAGGGGTGGTGTTGAAAGGCGAGATCCATGTTGAAGGGACAGTGCGGATCGACGGCTACCTCGACGGCGAAATTCAGACCAAGGGGCAAGTCATCATCGGCGAGGATGGACTGGTGCAGGGAACGATTACGGCCGGCACGGTGATCAGCAGCGGTCGCATCAAGGCGAAGGTGACAGCCATTGAGCGAGTCCATTTGATGAAGAAGGCGACGCTCATCGGAGAAGTCCTTACGCCGGTGCTCATCATAGAAGAAGGTGCCAAGCTCCAAGGTACGACGGACATGGGGGTAACTGCCTGGTCCGACGAGCTTCCGAAGTTGCCGGGCGGCGTCCATGATCTCTCCGCACACCGGGCCAAGCAGGTTGTAGTGCTTGATAAAGAGTCCAGCGGCGAAGCGCACCGATAAGTCCGCCGGTTCTCTCCTGTTCATATCCAATCCATGACGAAGCCGCAGCGCTTCACCGCCCGGTTCTTTGCTCTCCTTTTGTTGCTCCTGTATCAGATCGCCCTTGCAATCGCGGATGTTCGGCAAGGGGCAACTGCTCGCCGCACCTTCGCTATTCCAGCGGAATGGTGATGGCGATCCCGCCCATCACATCGTTGAGCTTAAAGTCCCGTTTCGGGCTGAGCAGATGACCGTTGTGACAGTCGATACAGACTGGTGAGACGGCGAGGTCGGGATAGATCGCCTGAAAGTATTGTTGGCGCCCACTGGTCACGATTCCGGTGACCGGCAGGTCGGGATTCTTCCGAAGAGACTCCAACGCGTTGCGCTCCAGGTCGCTCGCCGGAGCGTTGCGCCGGTAAATAGGCCAGAGACCGATCAGTCGATACCGGATCCCGCTTCCGTTTTCGGCTGCCAGCTTGCCCGAATGCTGGAGAAACTGAGCCGGCACCATGAGGGCGTTCTCCTGCTCCCAATGTTCGGACGCCGTAGTGACGCCTTTTGCCTGGAGTCGATTGACAATTTCCGTCGTGTATAGCGTGCGATCGGCCTTGATGACATCATAGATATAGGCCGTCGCTTTCTCCGGCGGGATGCCGGACGATCCAGATCGTTCCTTTGCGGATGGGACGTAGGGCCCCCACCACAGCCCTGAGATTAAGATGGTGAGGGCTGCGGCGTAGAGCGAGACGTTGAATCGGTGCATGAAACCTCCTGTGTGGGTGGCAGAAGAGGAAACACCGGGAGGGTCACGATGCACGAGGTGCCGCTCCCTTCCTGGCTCTCAATTCTGATGTCCCCTCGAAATTTCTTAATGATCCGGCGCGCGACGGTCAGGCCGAGCCCGGATCCTTCGCCCTGTCCCTTCGTGGTAAAAAATGGATCGAATATTTTTGACAGATGCTGTTTCGGAATGCCGGGGCCTGAATCCGCGATCGTGGTCACGACGGATGTATCGATCAGGGATGTCGAGAGACGCAAGGTGCCCCGGCCCTTCATCGCCTGAAAGGCATTCATCAACACGTTCGTGAAGGCCTGCCTGAGTTGGTCGGGGAGGGCCGGCACACAGGTGTCTCCCGCGTACGTTCTCTGGATTGCGAGTCCTGAAGCGTCCATGCTGCCCGTGAGTGTTGCGATGGCCTGATCGAGTTCCCGTTCGAGGTGAACCGGTTGCCGTTGGTCCGAAGTCTCGCGGGCCGTGACGCCGGTGAAGTCTCGAATAATAGCGGCCATTCGACGACCATGCTGGACGATGTCGTGAGCATAGGATCTGACGCGGTCGAGGTTGGCTTCTTCTCCGATGGCTTCTCCCAGTCCGAGAATTCCGAAGAGCGGATTGTTCAACTCATGTCCGATTCCGGCGGTGAGAGTCCCGAGGCTGCCTGATTTCTCGGCCTGGATGAGCTGGTCTTGGAGGAAGCTGTCGTCAGTCGTGTCCCTGAAGACAAGGCCGATCCGATCCTCTCCCTGGTTTCTCCCCGTCATATGGAACCACTGATAGTGATACCGTCGGGGACCAATCTGAATCTCCTGTCGGTTGCTTGGTTCCGCCGTTCCCATCACGGGGGCCAACGGGTCACGGGCGCGGTTGACGACAGCGGCATCCTCTGCCTCGGATGCTGTTGCGATATTTTCTCCGCTCCGTGCACGTTTGAATTCTTTTCGCAGGTGCTCTCGTACAGCGGCATCGACGGGGAGTATATCGAACAACGGGATTGATTTGGTCGAATCCAGTGTGGCCTGAAAGGAGTCGCGTCCGACCCGGTTGATGTACTGCACCTGTTCGTCTTGATCGACCATGAGGATCGGAGTTGGGACTGCATCCAGGATCTGGTCCGTCGAGTGAAGCAGGGACTCCACTTGCTGCGTTTTGATGGTCACTTGATTGTTCAGGCCTGCAAAGGCGGCTTCCAATTGGCGATTCATTCGATTGAATTCGTCGGCCAGATCCTGGAGCTCATCGCCGGTTTGAATGTCGATAGGCTGCCGAAGCTCACCGCGCCCGATCAATTGTGCCGCTGCCTGTAATCGGCGCACCGGCTTGACAATACGATTGGCCGCAAGGTAGCCGAGAGACGTCATCAATCCGACTGCGATGAGACTGAATACGGCCATCCAGGTGAGGAAGTGACGAATCGGGGCAAAGAGTTCGTCAGAGGCTTGCCACACGAAGGTGTGCCAGGAGCCCTTGTCTAGATCACTATCGGTGGCACGGCTGATTTCCGGCACCGGGGCGAATCCGATAAGAGAGGTCGATTGTCCGCCGTGGCCATCGCTCGGCGCACTGACCCAGCCCGGCTGAAGAGGCGTGACAAGTGGTATGAGCTGTGCATCGGAGAGTCGGACGCCGGTCGGCAGAATGGGACAGCTCATGACGATGCCGCGATGGTCGATCAGCATCACATGTCCGGTCTTGCCGAAGCGAATGGGAGAGATCGAGGGCGAGATCAACTTTTTGGCGTCGATCACGCGATGGAGTACGCCGACTGCGCCATATCGGATGCGATCCATAATGGGCAGCGAAATGCTGATGACATAGCTCTGGGCACGTTCGTCGAAGTGCACATCTTCGATGAAGAGCTGGCCGATCCCGTGATGGGAGGCGCCTTTCCACCAGGCCGTTTCTTTATTGGCAAAGGGAGGCATCGTGGTCAATGCGGCAACCAGGTTGCCCTCAGTGTCGGTGATGTACAGCATCTTGGTGGCAGACCGGACCACTTGCGGTATCAGTTGATCGGCTTCGCTCTTGGCTCCCGAGAGATATTCCTGAATGAGGCCGGCCATTTTGTTTCCCGTGATGGCCTGGACTGCTGCGGGGTCTTTTGCCTCCCAGCCACTCTTGATTTTGTCCACCGCGCGGCGGCGCTCATCTTCCGTCATATCCAGCAAGGCATCGCGCCGATGCTCAAGTTCAAGGATAATCGAAGGGTCTGCCGCAATTCGTGCTGTCCGGCCGACTTCATCTGACATCAAGAGATCGACTTTTCGTGCAGTCTCCTCGGCAAGGGCCTTGAAGCTTTCGCCGTGGACGACCTGGATCTCGCGAGAGCCTTGCCAAAAGGCGAGACCGAGACCCACTATGAGGGGAACCACCCCCACGAGCAACATGGACAGAATCAGTTTGAGTTGAAGCCCCCACCTCGTTCCAGAGCGAGACGCGGGACGTGCTGCATTCATGACAAACATCCTTGTCCGGCCGGCTCGGCGTTGGGGAAGGTCACGGTAAAGGTCGTTCCCTTATCGATCTGACTGTCGACAGCAATCGTGCCGCGCATTTTGTTGACGATGGTTTTGACGTTATAGAGTCCCAGCCCCGTGCCTTTTCCAGGGTTCTTCGTCGTGAAAAATGGCTCGAAGATCTGGGGGATTTTGTCCGGGGCGATGCCGCATCCTGTATCGGAGATTCGGACGTCGACCTGTCCGTCAAGGAGGCTGGTCTCGAGCGTCAGTGTGCCGCCAACGTCCTCCATGGCATGGACCGCATTGGTGATGAGGTTGACGAGGACGTGCAGTAACTCATCCGGATTGCCTTTTACGGCGACGCCGGGCTGGTAGTGTTTGAGCATCTCAATGTCGTGAAATTTTGATGCGTAGCGTGCGATTTTCAGCGCCTCGTCCAGCTTTCCGTTTACAGACACCAGCACATCCTCGTGGGGAGATGCGCGCCTTGAGTAGCGGGTGAGGTCCCGACAGATGGCACTTGTTTGTTTGGCAGCTTCAATAATGTCCCGGGCTTGTTTGTGAACGGCGGTCAGATCGCGTTCCTCTGCGAGGTTTTCCGCCAGGCCCAAAATGAGTTGCAGGGGGTTGTTCATATCATGCGCGATTCCCGCAGCAAATGAGCCGATTCCTGCAAGCTTTTCTGACTGGAGGAGTTCGGCTTCGAGCCTGGATTCATGCTGGACCAGTTCCCACAGCAGTCGGGAGGCTGATCCACTGAGGATGTCTGCGGTAGGAGGTTTGTGGGCATGCAGATACGTCTCCATCTCTGGATCGCCCGTGACATCCATAATCAGGCTCACGCCATGGTTGCTGATCAGGTCTGGAATATCGGTGGTCACGGGAACCTGAAGCTCACGCGCGCGCTGCAGCCCTGGTGCAGCAGGGTCACGGTCTGCAATGCCAACGATCTCAATCGACGGGATTTGGTGCAGCAGATCTAACAGCGCGCGACCGCCGCGACCTGCTCCCAAAATGGCGACCTTGGTATGGTCAGAGCTTTCCATGTCATAGCCGTGCAAGTTCCCGCTGTTCTATGGCTCGCGCGACGGCTGATCTCAGTTTCTCTCCCTCAACCGGCTTGACAAGATAATCCACTACGCCCTGTCGGAGGAAGGATGTTGCCATATCGGCATCCGGGAAGCCGGTTAGCACGATGAGCGGGACGCGAGGGTAGTTGCTCCGGAAGTAGGCAATGGCTTCGGCTCCATTGATCTTTGGCATACGAATGTCGCAGATGACGACGTCGAGGAGGAGCCGGTTTTCGCCCGAATTGATGACTTCGATCGCCTTCTCACCGTTTTCTGCTTCAAGGACTTCATAGCCGGCTTTCTGCAGAGTCATCTTCACGACTTTGCGAATATCGGGCTCGTCGTCTACCACGAGCACCCGTCCCTCGCAGGCCTCTCCACCGACGAAAAACCCAGACTTGAACTCATCCATGGCACCCTCCTTGGTTGATAGGTAGATGTGTTTGCATCATGGTCGGCTTACGTGTTCTTGCCCCACCTGAAGCGCAATGCACGTGCCAGCATGGTCATAGGAAACGGTCTGGATTTCCCTGAAAAGTGGAGTCTTATGGGCAAGTGCCGTG
>DASYVB010000155.1:0-12461 GCA_036000525.1 Nitrospiraceae bacterium
CGTTCCGGCCCCTTGGGATTCCGGTCCGGCGCCGTTTTGTAATAGTTCGGGTCGTACCAATCGTTTGTCCATTCAGCCACATTGCCAGACATTTGATAGACACCGTAAGGGCTAACCGCGTTCTCATACTTGTCCACGGAGACGATAGGCGGGTAGAGCAGCAGTCGCTCCGGCCGATCGCGGACTGGTCCGGACAATCCCGTGCGGCCGAAGTTGGCCCGGCTCAATCCCGCAGGCTGATTCCCCCAGGGATAGATGCGTCCATCCTCGCCCCTGGCGGCCTTTTCCCACTCTGCCGAGGTAGGCAGACGCTTCTCCGCCCACTTGCAGTAGGCATCGGCATCATCCCACGACACGTGCATCACAGGATGGTTGACCATGGTCTCCTGGAAGTTGCCGCCGTCATACTGCCAGTCGATCAGCGGCGCCAGACCCTTGACGAGGATGAACTTCAGATATTGCACGGTGGTCACTTCGAACTTATCGATCTCGTATGCATCCACGTAGACCTTTCGCTGCGGGAACTCCGCCTGATAGGCGTTGTGGTCTATCTTCCTGTCACTCCCCATGATGAATGAGCCAGCCGGGATGAGGACCATCTCGTCGTGAGCCGGCAGCTTCACTCGCTCGGCGGCAATTTTTTTCCCCTCGGGAGTCCATTCCCGGACGACGTCGGCCACGTCCAACGCGTGAACCGATCCGCCCATTGCAATCAGTCCTGTTATCACAATGCCCGCGATGATTCCGAAAACTCTCACGATCCAGCCTCCTTGCCGCGTTGCATGCCAGGCCCGCTCTGCCCGGGTGTCTCTTGTTTGTCGAAGTCTTCAAGCGGCTGAAAACTAACCGGCAGGTTGAAGAGATAGTCCGAGACCGACCGCAGCTTCACATGCTGGTACTCCACAATCCAACTCCCGTCTTTTCTCGCCAGTTTCATCGGAAAATGAATATCCGTGGCAACCCACTGATAGTACACCTCGACCTGCTCCCCTTGCTTCGTCGTGACTTCGTACAGGATCGTCGGATGCCCCTCGCGCACCTCCGTACCGATCTCCTGCCGCGATACTTCTCCGTCCAGCTTTTCACTTACCATGAGATCCTGCTCTGGGCTATAGGGCATTGTTTTGAAATGTTTCATCCGCGAGAGCAGCAACCAGACGACTTGCTTGTCCTTGCGCACGATACTCACGTTGACCGGCCCCATCGAATGGTGTTCGATGCGCCACATCGTATCACGGTAATAGATGTTCGCTTTGTGCGTTCGGCCATCGATCTTCGTCACTTGATCGGCAGTAAACTCCAGAGCCCAGGCCGGCAGGCCGACGAGCAACAGGCTACCAGCACACAAACGGACGAGACAGGTCTGACGCATCGCGCGAAATCCTACCATAGAGCTACGTTCACTTTCCTCTGGATCGGTTAAGCGAGGACAAGCACACCGGCTCCCGAATAATGTCCGGCTTTCAACTCTTGCAACGCACGGTTGGCATCGGCGAGGGGAAACGACAGGGTATGGGGTTTGATGGGAATTGCAGCCGCCTCTCGCAAGAGATCGAGGCCGTCTTGCCTCGTATTGGCCGTGACGCTTCGAATGACCCGCTCGCCAAAAACCTCGCGATCGTAGTCGAGCGAGGGAATCGGCGTCATGTGAATACCGGCGAGGGCGAGCGTACCGCCGCGTTCCAATGCGCGCAAGGCTGGCGGGACCAATTCCCCGGCCGGCGCAAAGATAATCGAACCGTGGAGCTTGTCCGGCGGCCTGTCGGTCGCCCCACCCACCCATGCGGCGCCCATTTCACGTGCAAGACGTCGATGCTCCTGTTTCAACGAGCTGACATAGACCTGACAGCCCCAATGACGAGCAATCTGGATGGCAATGTGAGCGGATGCTCCAAATCCATAGAGACCGAGCCGTTGGCCCGGCTGGATTCCGCTCATGCGCAATGCGCGGTAGCCGATGATCCCGGCGCACAGAAGGGGGGCAGCTTCTTCATCACTGAAGATCGGCGGAATCGGATAGGCAAATGCTGCCGGGACGAGCGCATACTCTGCGTATCCACCATCGACCTGGTAGCCGGTAAACCTGGCTCGCTCGCACAGGTTCTCGCGCCCGCTCGTGCAAAATTCACAGATGCCGCACGTGTGCTGCAGCCAGGCGATGCCGACTCGTTCGCCGACCGTCCGCTCACCCACGCCGGCGCCAACCTGACTTACGACCCCGACGGCCTGGTGGCCGGGAATGAGCGGAAGCGATGGGTTGGCCAATTCCCCTTCGATGACGTGAAGATCCGTCCGGCAGATCCCGCAGATAGTGAGGCAAACCAAGACCTCCCCAGGGCCTGGCTCTGGCATTGGATGTTCGCGAAGCTGCAGCGGGGAGGTTCCCACGTCCGCAGTGTGCGCCAGGACCATCGCCTTCATCATTGATTCCTCTCAGGAAGATGGGCCGATGAACAACAATGCGCTAGCAGGCCAACCACGCAGGCTGTTCAAAAAGGCCACCTTCTCACCCGCCCAACCCTGACGGTTACTGCACCCTCCCACCCTAAGTCTGCCAAGACAGACTCTTTGCCCTAGGACGCGACTTGTCCCATGCAAGGCCGCAGCTCCGCGATTGACCCTCGTTTCACGTTTCACGCCTCACGTTTCATGGTTCCTGTGAGCGATACGAGAACAATGCATGGGGAAAGGCGCGTCTCGGGGCGTCGGGGTCGGGCGGGTGAGAATAGCGACTTTTTCAACATCCTGCTACGATTTCGCCTTGATACATTCAATATCGAGCCGAATCTGGACCTCGTCGCCAACGACGAGCCCGCCGCTATCCAACGTCTTGTTCCAGACCATACCGAAGTCTTTGCGGTTGAGTTTCCCCTCCGCGCTGAAGCCGGCCCTGGTATTGCCCCAGGGGTCCTTCGTCTTCCCGTTATACTGGCCCGCCAGGGTGATTTCCTTGGTCACCCCGTGCAGCGTGAGGTCTCCCAACGCCGTATAACCCTCTGCGGTTTTCTTGTAGTTCTTCATCTTGAAGGTTATCGTCGGATAGTGTTCTACGTCGAGAAAGTCGGCATTCCGCAAGTGGACATCGCGTTTTTCGTGATTCGTATTCACCGACCCGGTCTTGATCGTGGCCTCAATGGCCTTCACAGTGCCGGCTTCGGCATCCATGTCGATAAACCCGGCATAGTCCGTGAACCGGCCTGTCGTCTTCGACACGACCATGTGCGTGACTCGAAACTCGATCGTCGAATGGTCAGGATCCAGGCTCCAACGAGCTGTTTCTGCGTGAACCACCAACGGGAACCAGACCGTCGCTCCGAGCAGCAAGAGCACAGGCCAACTCTGCCTTCTCTTCTTCAGCATGAATTACTCCTTCTAGGTCAAACGTATCGCAGCCAGGTCTGAATGGGTTGCAACCTACTTCTTCGAAGACTGGCTAAATGGATCAGGCTTGCTGGTTGATCGACTCCCGACCGACTGCACCTCGCGAGAACGTCCCCGACTACCGGTTCGCATCCGGACATGCACGTCCACTGCGTCTTCCCCCAACTCGCTGGGAAACGGCAAGAACGGCTGGGCATTGACCACCGCATAGATTCCGGCTTCGTCGATTTCGCGCGCCCCTGAGCCTTTCTCAATCTCGATCAGCTGGGCACGGCCGTTGGAAAACATCTTGAAAAGGACCTTCACCGTTTCGCTTTTTGGCGCATGCCGGATTCCGCGGACCTGGCGCGCCCAACTCCGGCTGATGAGGTGACTCACATGCTGCCAGTACGCCTTCCCTTCCCCTGGGGAGGCAAATGGGACTAGATCTTCCTCCGCTAAGGCGCCGGTCGAGACTGGTTCCACGGCCGGTTGCACTTCATCCAGGATGACATCCTCGCTCTGCGATTCCTCGGGACGAACGGACGGTAATTCACTACTCTCATTTGCCGGCTCTGAACGATCCATGGTCACATATACGATCCGCCGCATGAACCGTTCGAGTTTGTCCTGGCGGGATCGAGCAAAGGTCACTTGGACTCGCGCCGCCCTGGGTGGCACGGAGGTCCGACTCATCAGGATCGGCTCGAGCGTCACCGTCCCCTTCAACGCCATCGACTCTGCATCCGGCTCAAGCGTGACCGTTTGGGCTTGAAACACAATCGATTCACAGGTCGCCACCACCGGAGTCATACCCGCTGTCACGCCTCCAAGAAAAATCGTCAGCTTGACTGGCTTGCCGGTTTGCGGATCCCCCATCGACTCCGCTTGGCTCAACTCGAACTGCGCCCACCGCTTCGTTGGGCCGGACGAGGAAGCCGTCTGTGGCGATGATGCGGAGCACGCTGGTGCGATGAGGCCGGGACAGAAGAGTGCCGCACAACACATCCCCGCCAACAGCATAAGGCCTCGGTAGTGCAGAGCCTTCATCGGTTGCATCCTACCGATCTCGCAGCTCCTGGCGCAACCCGTTTTTTCTCTAACAGGCTGCTGAAAAAATCCGCCAGCCTGTCTTGTTCATTTGGTCTGTTCGGTCTGTCTCGTTTGTTTGGTTGAACGAACCTAACCAGATGAACCAAATCAACCAGAGAAACCGGACAGACCAGGCTTGCATGCCAAAATAGTTTTTCGGGATTGAGCCCGTGGTATACAATGGGCCCATGCGTGCGCTCGTCAAGACCTCGACACAACCAGGGTTGACCGTTACCGACAGGCCGGATCCGAAACCGGGCCACACCGATGCGATCATCCGCGTCACAGCCACCTCTCTCTGCGGAACGGATGCCCATATTTATAATTGGGATCCCTGGGCTCACAGCCGCATTCACCCGCCGCGTATCATTGGCCATGAAATGTGCGGCCAGGTCGAGGATGTCGGCTCGGATGTGACGCTCGTCAAGGTGGGCGATTACGTCGCCGCTGAGTCGCACATCACATGTGGTCATTGTTTCCAATGTCGCACCGGACAGGCGCATGTGTGCAAGAATTACCGCATCCTCGGCGTCGATCGCGACGGGTCGTTCGCGGAGTACGTCGTCTTGCCTGAAGCTGTGCTCTGGAAGACCTCGCCCACCATTCCACCGGAACTCGCCTGCGTCCAAGAACCGCTCGGCAACGCCGTCGACGCCGCCTTAGTCGAAGACCTCACCGGACAGACGGTCTTGATCACCGGCTGTGGTCCGACCGGACTCTTCGCTGCCGCCGTCGCACGAACGGCCGGCGCCGCCATGATCATCGCCACGGATGTCAGTGCGTACCGCCTGGACCTTGCCAAACAAGTCGGTGTCGATCACCTGCTCGACGCCAAGACCGAGACAGCGGACCGCATCGCCGCCGCCATTTGCGAGATCACCGCCGGCGAAGGCGTCGACGCCTCGCTCGAAATGTCGGGGAACCCCACGGCATTGCATCAAGCCTTCAGTGCCGTGAAGAACGGCGGACGCGTGACACTCTTCGGCATTCCAACCGGCCCGATGAGTTGCGATCTCGCGAATGAAATCATTTTTAAGGGGATACGCGTCTACGGCATTACAGGCCGCCGACTCTTCAAAACCTGGTATCGCTTGACCGGTCTCTTCCAGGCCGGACTCAATATCAAGCCGGTGATCACCCATACGTTTCCCATGAAAGACTTCGCGCGGGGGTTCGAGTTGATCAATTCCGGCCAATGCGGGAAGGTGGTGCTGTTTCCGTGAGGGGTCAGGGGTCAGGCGTAAGGTGATAGGAAACTAGCGCTTCGTCCTTGCCGTCCTCTTACTCCTTACGTTTCACGCCTCACGAAAAAGATGGCCTACCACTCACTCAAAAAAACTGTTTCAGATCGACTCGCTGAAATCCGCGCGGCAGGCCTCTACAAATCTGAGCGGCAGATCCTTGGTCCGCAGGGGGCCGAGATTCGTGTGGCGCAAGGTGAGGTCCTCAATCTCTGCGCCAACAACTATCTGGGGCTCGCCAACCACCCTGACATCAGACAGGCCGCCGCCTCCGGACTGCAAGAGCATGGCTATGGAATGGCCTCCGTCCGGTTCATCTGCGGCACGCAGGATCTCCACAAACAACTCGAACAGGCGATCAGCACCTTCCTGGGCACCGAAGACACGATCCTCTATAGTTCCTGCTTCGACGCCAACGGCGGGCTCTTTGAGGTACTACTGGGCGAGCAAGACGCTGTCATCAGCGACACCTTGAACCACGCCAGCCTGATTGATGGCATCCGGCTCTGTAAGGCCACCAGGCTCCGCTACACGCACTCCGATATGGCAGACCTGGAAGCAAAGCTGCTCGACGCGACATCCTATCGCCTTCGCCTGATCGCGACGGATGGGGTCTTCTCCATGGATGGCGATCTCGCAAAACTCGATCGGATCGTCGAGCTGGCGGATCGATACGATGCCGCGGTGATCGTGGACGACAGTCACGCGACCGGTGTGCTCGGGCGCAACGGGCGCGGTACGCCGGACCATTTCGGCGTCGCCGGTCGAATCGAGATCGTCACCAGCACGCTGGGCAAGACATTGGGTGGCGCGGCTGGTGGCTTTACTTCCGGACGAAAGGAAATCGTCGAGCTGCTGCGGCAGCGGTCGCGGCCCTATTTGTTTTCGAATTCGCTTCCCCCGGTCATCGCCGCAGCGGCTCGACGGGCCGTGGTCCTCGTGGCCCAAGGCGACCAGTTACGGGCCAAGCTGCGCGAGAACTCGGCCTTCTTCCGTGCGCAACTCACCGCCCTCGGGTTCCGGCTCATTCCCGGTGAGCATCCCATTATCCCAATCATGTTGGGCGACGCCTCGCTCGCTACCAGGATGGCAGAGCGGCTGTTGGAGGAAGGGATCTATGTCGTGGGGTTCAGTTACCCGGTTGTGCCGGAAGGCCAGGCACGAATTCGTGTGCAGATGTCGGCGGCCCACACACAGGAACAGCTTGAGCGCGCCAGCGCCGCCTTCGCCACAGTCGGCCGGGAACTGGGTATCATCCCGTAAGGCGTAAGGCGTGAAACGTGAGGCGTGAGATGACGGCAAGGACGAAGCGCTTGTTTCCTATCACCTTACGCCTCACCCCTCACCCCTCACGTCCCTATTCCCGGATTGCCTGGGCTCGCTTCTGCAGATAGGCGTTGCGGACGGCGGTATAGAGATCCAACGTCGCTTCCTCGACTCCCTGGAACTTTTCGAGATTCCGCGACCGTTCATTGACGACCTCGCCCACGCGAGACCCAGTCTGGATTAAGGTCGACGTCATACGGTTCTTGTGTGCGATCACGGAAGGGACGCCGTCGACTTCAATGATCGGTACGACCAACCAGTTGATTGGATTGAGAAACACGTCGCCGACAAACCCCGCAAAATCCCGAACGGTGAAGGGAGGGAGCAGCGGCAACACGAGATAGGGGCCTGGTTTGACGCCATAGAATCCAAGCGTCTGTCCCATGTCTTCTTCCGATGTGACAAGGTCAACATGTTTCGCGAGGTCGAAGAACCCGGCCAATCCCACCGTGCTATTGATCAAGAACCGTCCTATTTCGATGCCGGCACCTTTGAGTTTGCCCTGAAACACATTATTCAAAAATCGGGGAGCGAACCGGAGATTGTAAAAGATGTTGCTGATACCGACCTGAACCAGGTCGGGCAGGACGAAATCATATCCTTTTGCCACCGGTTTGAGTACGAATCGATCGACCTGGCGGTTGAACTCGAATATGTTGGCGTTCATCGGTTCCCAGGGATCATACTCCTCACCGGCTCCCTCATCGGCCCTGGCAAAGGGGTCAAGCGGCTCGTCCGATTGAGTCTCTGGCGGCGACGCGGGCGCCGGAGTCGGATCCGCGGCTGGCCTCGCGTCACTCAACCCCTGTGGCTGCACTGTTCCGGTTTTCCCTGCGCAGCCAATGGCAAGCATCATCGCGACACCCAGCAGACTGAACGTCAGCAGACGAAAGGGAATCACCATCCCGGCCTCCTTACCCGCATTACTCATGAACGCTTCTGCTGCAATCGCCGATGCCTGACTCAAGCGAGACGGGCGAGACAGGCGGGAAAAGCGCGACTCGAAGTCCCCACCCATCTTGCCCGTCCGGCTTTTTTCGCAAGTCTCGCGAGTCTCGCGCAAATTCAGCCGACGCGCACTGTACCAAATGCCACGGCAATCTCCAACCATTTCTTTTTCTTTATAAAATCTTGGCGGGGCCCGCGAGAAGCGCGATCCGGGGTTCGAAGTTCGGGGTTCGAAGTTCCGAAAACCTCGAACCCTCGCTCGTCTCGCTTGAACGCAGGTTAGGACCGGATGGCGGCCTGAACAAATTCAGCCCATCGTCGGAAATAGGCCGCGCCCCCGACCTGGTAGGTGTTGTTGTGGTCGGCGCCTTCAATGACATAGAAGGACTTGGGCGGCTTGGCAGCTTCGAAGACCTGCCGGCCAAATTCGAGCGGGATAATGTCGTCTTTGTCGCCGTGAATGATCAGCTTCGGGAGCGAGAGCTGCGGAAGGCGATCGATCAATGTGAAGGCTGCCCCGAGCAGCCAATGGACCGGCAACCCCCCGTAATGAAACTTGGCCACCGCTTCGATCGACGGAAACGATGATTCGAGGATCAGCCCCACGGCAGGCTTCTGCGCAGCAAGTTCTCCCGCCACAGCCGCACCAAGCGAGCGCCCGAATAGAATAATGCGCTCAGGACGAATCATTCTGGTTCGCGTCAGATAATCGTGCGCCCCCAGCGCATCCTGATAGAGCCCCTCCTCACTGGGACGAAGACTCTGGCTTCTCCCATACCCACGATAGTCGAAAATGAAGACAGACAATCCGATCCGGTAGAGTTCGCGCAGATTCTCCAGCCGGTTGATGATGTTGCCCGCGTTCCCATGACACCACAAAATCACGGCTGCTGTAGCGCGGTTCTCCACATACCAACCAAACAGCTTCGTACCGTCCCCCGACTGGAACCAGACCTCTTCCAGTGGTAAGCCACTGTGGGCTTTCCAGTCCTGATCCTTCCACGGATCAGGATGGTAGACGAAGAATTGATCGAGGAGACTCACGGAGGAAGGATAGCCGAACCTATCAGGAGAAGGAAGGGCGAGGTTGTTGAGGTAATAATACTTCCATTTCGATGGGCTAACGCAAGAATTCGCTTGTCAGAATTCCGCGACTGCTCTATAAAATCCTCGTACTGTTTTTTGCCAACCGCCCGTGCGTAGCGTTGATGGAGGGAGACCACAATGGCATTCAGGATTGTAACGACGGTGTGCGGGCTCTATGCGATTTTGGTTCTGTCTGGTTGCTCAATCGCGATGGCACTCTCTGGTCATCCGGAGCCAAATTTCGATTACGTTAAGGTCGGGGCGACGCGAGAAGAGGTTGAGTTCGAAATGGGCGCGCCGGTGGCGGTCCAAGCGCTCTCGGATGGCAAACAAGAAGCCACATACAAGTACGAAATGGGAAATACGGTGAATCCTGGGCGGGCCAGCATGTGGGGCTATGCTTGGCTGACCATCATCGGCATTCTTGGTGAGCCAATTTATAGCATCATCGAGTTGACGCAGGGACACGACGAGGAAACAAAGATCACCTATGGCCCAGATAATCGCGCCCTTGCACTCTCCGGCTACACTCCACCACCGATGTCTGCAGAAATGAGGGCGGCGCAGGAAGAACAGGAAAAACATATCCGCAAATGTCCGGCACCACGATCAGACCAACCGACGACTCCTCTTTCCCCTGCATCAACCACTTCCCCTTGAGCACAGTCTAGAAGAACGCCTGAAAGCTAAAGATCACATCATTGTCGTGGTCGCGGTGGTTGTATTCGAGCCGTAGAGCCAGATTCTGGAGGAGGGTGAATCGCTGGCCCACGAACCATCGAAAGTCGTCTGACTTATCCCCCAAGGCATAGCGCAGGTATGTTCCGGACGCCATCAGTTTCCATCGGTCAGTGAGATCGGCCAGTAGACCAAGGGTTCCTCCCCCGCCGACGCGATGGTCCTCGTCGTAGGCACGGCTGTAGTTGGCCTCTGCCTCTGCGAAGGCGAAAATAACTTCCCGTTTCAGCCAGTGAGATTCCACCGCCGCCCCGATGCCGCCGTTCAGGACCCCGTTACTGCAGTGTTTACAGCTGCCGAAGCGAATCGTGTTCATGCCGGCATTGATCTTCCACGATGGCGCGTGAAAGACCGAGTCAATCGGAGAGAGCGAGACGACATTGGCCAGCGTTGCACGCTCCAATCTCGTTTGATTATCCCGGTTATAGGTTCGCATCGTCACCGAGGCGATCTCAATCTGCGCGTTCGGAGTGTATCCGATTTCGGGATCGAGCAGGTCGTGATACCCGGCGCGTATCGTCTGCTCTTCAAACGCGCTGTTGTTTCGCCAACCTGCGCCCACGCTGACTCGTGAAGTATTGTGACCCAACTCCGGCTGTTTGGCGAACGGTTCGACCAGAAATTCTTCCGAAGGCAATCTGATTTCGCTCCGGGCGGCAAGAATGGCGAGGTTTCGCTCTTTCAGTTCAGGCGGCGGTTCGTCGGTTGTATCGATTCGATACCGGAGGTAGTCGGAGGCGAGATCGAGAACGAAGATCTGTCGCATAGGCTCCAATCGACTCAATGCCGATGATTTCAGCTCGCCGACATCCTCTGTGAGCCGATGAGCGATCTCCCCTTCCTCCGAAGGCAGAGATTCACGCTTCCGCCGGATCACGTTGCTACGGGAAGGCCGATACGCAATACTGGAAACCAGTCCAGGCTTCGATGCAATCAGCCGGACTGTGTCGGCAGGGACGGTCCAAAAAAGAAACTCGTCGGTAAGGTGCAGGGTGGGATCGGCGTAATCGAGAAGCGCTAGAAGATGATAGGAACAGTTCTCTTTGAAGAAGAAATAGTCAAAGGAGGCATTACCGAGTTCCCACGCGTGCATCAGGAACCGCCTTACCTGATCTTCCGAGAAATTTAGGCGATATTCCCAAATATCCCGATTTTCGATGTCTCGATACTCTTGCACCTTCAGGTAGTAGGGAATCGTCGAGAAGTATCCGCGGTACCCGCCGAAAATGCCCCGGATCGGATAGGCCATTCCGGCGTCGGGAGGCACGTCCGCCGCATAGTTGATCGTGTACGCCAGAATTCTGGTCTGTTCAGTCTGGCCCTTCTGATCCACTCGGAGCAGCGTGTGTCCGAACATCGACGCGGGATTGTTCAGGAAGGCGGAGGGAAAAATGAGCGTGATCGATTGGGCCTCAAAATCGGCATACCACCGATCGAACCGCTCGCAAGCCATCGGTGGGAGGCGGGTTTCATCAAATGCAAGGCGTTGCTTCAGCCACTCATACCGCGCGATGAACGCACATTGAGCCGGCTGCTTCGAGCGGCCAACGAGATCACCAGAGAAGAACTGCTTCAACGTTGCGTCAAGTTCTGCCTGTGGATCGGTTTTCCCATCGGGCGACATGAAATACCCCGGGTCGTCCTGCTCGCTGGTGTGGCCGCCAAGCAGATTCTTTCGGTAATGGAGCAGGAGATGCCACTCTCGCTCGCTGGCGAGCTTGGCCAGCCGACCCTTGTTGATCAGTTCGACAAGGTAGGCATTCTCGGGAGATTCACCAGCATCAACCGGCAAGGCTGGAGCGAGAAGTAGCATGAACAGAAGTAGGACGATGTACAAGCGGCGGGTCAGAAAGACACGGGGCTTCGACTTCAACGTCGAAGCCCCGTGCTGGTTGTTAGCGAGTCGAAATCTTGGCAAGGACTGGGTGCGTGGCAATGGCGTCGTTGATTGCTTTGACCATCGCGACCGGTGAGGCTTCACCTGTCTTGACCAAGGAGGCGTACCGCTCCTGAGTCATGGCAAAGAACGCAGCCTGGTGCTCGGCCGGCACACCCATCAAGGTGGCGAGCGATGCGAGATGCTCGCCCTGGCCCTGCGCCATTTCCTGAGACAGATTCTCAAAGTTGAGCTGAGCAAACATCGTCGTCTTCTGCTCGGCCATTACCTTCCCATCGTTCGTGCAGCCCGAGGTCCCCGTACTGATCCCGAACGTCTGGCTGCCAAAGGTGCCGTTGGTGGTGGCCATCAACACCTGCGGCCCAATGTTCTTCTGGTGCGAATAATCGCTCCAGGCGAGCTTGCCCAGCCCGCAGCCAGGCCCTGTGTCTGGATTGGCCGCCATTGCTAGGCCTGCCTGCATGCCGAACAGCACCGCGACAGACAATAAAAGCACTTTCTTCAACATAAGTCCTCCTCCTTAGTATGAGTGGATAATTCTCTGTTGCGTATAGGACGCAACGGTCGCATTATAGCCGAATTAGAAAATTCTGTGGAGAAAAAATTACTTATGGCCACTCCGCGATATCAGCAAACAATGGGTGTCCAGCCACCACCTCTTGGATTGCCTTGATGACTGCGAGCGGCGAATCTTCCCCCCTCTCCAACAAAGTTCGATACCGGTCCTGTGCCAGAGAAAAGAATGCCGGCTGATGCTCAACGGAGACACCCAT
>DASYVB010000156.1:0-11958 GCA_036000525.1 Nitrospiraceae bacterium
GACCCGGGCTCGGGTTGGCGTAGGTCCCCATGGAAGTCGATCGGCGTTACCGTGAACGCCAGGTTGCGGATCTTGTGCGGGAAGAGCGCCGCGTAGCAGGCGGTGAACACGCCACCCTGGCAAATCCCGAGGAGGTTGATCTGATCCAACGCGTGCCGCTCACTCACGACATCAACACAGTTGTTGATATAGCCGTTGATGTGGTCGTCGAGCGTCCGCCAACGGTCCCCCCGCGTCGGGTAGCCCCAGTCGATCAGATAGACATCCATGCCCAACTTGAGCAAGTTACGAACGAGTGATCGATCTTCCTGCAAATCCACCATATAGGGACGATTGACCAGCGCGTACACGATAAGGATGGGAACATGAAAAGGACGCTCCACCATTGGGGTGTACCGGTAGAGGACGATATTGTCCTCTCGGTAGACCTCCTCCTTTGCTGTCGCACCGACCCGAAATTCGTCATGTCGGATACGGCTGAGGCTTTCGATCCCCTGGATAACCTTTCGGTTCAGTTCCGTCAGCTGACGAAAGGCCTCCTCAGGCTTGAGAAGTAACGGAAACGGGATCATGTTCCTGCTTGCTCCTTCCTTGGTCGTGACTCATGTCCTTGATCGTTTCGCTCACCATCACCTCATCGACTAGCAGGATGCTGAAAAAGGCCTCCAGCTTTGTTCTCGTTCACACGTTGCATGAAGCCTGGCAGCGGATCCCCTGTACGCCTTCGCCTCCTGGCTCGCTGCGGCCGCGCTGAGCGGTCTTTTTGAAGATCCTGGATGTGGGCTGTCGAGATCGTCGCCGCCCTCTCGGCTTGTCTTTCAAACGAGTGTCAGATGAGCTTTTCAACAGCCTGCTACGGGCTTGTGCTCTGCCCCACTCAGCTTTGAACCTTCCTGTGGGCGGACCGACCTCCTTTGACTTCCTGCAATGCTTTCTTGAGCTGTTTGACTTCTTTGCCCAACTCATAGATTCTCCGGTAGGCTTCATCAAGCTCACTTCGAGAGGGCACATGGCTGACCTTCAAAAACCCTTCAACGATTTCCCGCTCCTGGATCCGATAGGCCATCGCCGTGTCCACCAACCGTCCCTGCATCTGGATGTACTCCTCTGTACGGAATACTCCCAGAAAGGCCTCTTCAATGACGTCGATCCACAGGAAGAGCAGTTGACGAAGGCTTTCGACTTTTTCTCCGGCTTGGGCTACTGAAATAAGCTTTTGACTCAACCGTTCGAAAGCTTTGGCCCAAGACTCAGCCAGCAAAACCTGGTATTCGTAACTTACCCGACGAAACCCGAGCCAGGCATCAAATCCCTTCAGCAGTCGCTCGTTCAGTTCGCGAGAATATCCCAGGCTTGGACTTTCGAGCAGCCGGCCGAAGGTCCGCTCGTACGTGTCCCAGTAGAGATTCATCAATTCAATCGGGGCGGAACCATCACCCATCGCGGCTTGGCCGAAGTGCCTTGGCGTCCGCCGCAATGATTCGACCCACGGCTGTCCCAGCTTTTGCCATTGTTCCAGATACAGTCGCCACAGATCGGCTGTATCCTCAGCAGCCCGGGTTACCCCATCAGGAGCCTGAAGGAACTGCTGACGGAACTGAGCAGAGTAACTGTCAAGCACCGTTTGCCAATCTTGACCGGACTCGATCTTTGGAGCCATTGCCTTCCAGGTGCTCAGTGACAGCTCGAAGAAGCGCATCCCGACATCCTGAGCGCTCAGGAGTTGCTTGGCCACATCCTTGACAACCTGTTCTGCTTCGCCAGTCCAGGCTTTCAGCCCCTGCGAAGCAATCTCCCGCCATTGGTCTACCACACCGGAGCAAACTGGCATCGTTGGCACAGGTGCGGTCCGTATCAGATCACACCAACTCTCCCACATCTTGGTCTGTGCCTCAGTGAAGGCTTTGACCAGAGTGTCAGCCTGTTCGGTCCAGGACATAACTACTTGTTCCTCTTCGTCCTCAATAGGCTTATGTCTTCGCCTGCTCTTTGGGCTTTTTACTGGCTTGTCCTGCGGTCCAGACACGGCCCCACTCTACTTGGACGTCTAGTGCCTTCTTGAGGGCTTCCCGCCAGATCAGCAGAACTTTTTCTGACTCTTTCTCCCAGTTCCCACCCCGCGCGGTCGGGTCGAGTTTCTTGACAACCTCAAACCATCCCGCCCAGAGCTGCATCTGGGTCTCGGCCCAGCGACTCATCATCTCCTGACCTTGTCGCGCCCACTCCTGTAGTTCCTTCGGGGTACCTTTCACGCTGCTCAAACTCTCGGCCCAGAGCTTGGTCCACTCCATCTGAAGATATAGGTTCTTCTTCAGAGATTGTTCCCAAGTTTCAACGGTCTTCCTCCATGCCTCCGTCCCCTGTGCCTTCCCGAACCCCTGTGTGGCCTGAAACCACTCATCCCACATCTTCTTCTGAGTGTCTATCCAGGTCTTAAATATCTCTTGAGCTTGCTTGGTCCATTCCGTATCCATAGTGCCACCTCTCCTTTCTCATGTTGGTTCTTGTGATTTGCCAGAAATGTCTGTCCAAGTCCGCAGCCACTCGCTTTGCGCCTTCAAGGCCGCTTGAGTAGCTGTCTCCCAAAGATCCAAAATCTCGCTCGCTTGCTTCTCCTGCCCTTTGACTCCCAGGGTGGCCCGCAGCCGCTGTATCGTCGCCTCCGCCTCTTCAAGCCTAGTCCTCAGGACGTCATATCTTTCCAGAAGTTCGAGGTACTGAGCGCGTGGAACGACGCCCATCATCTTCCACCATTCTTGCATCCACTCCCGAAATTCCTCTGAGCTGGAGAAACCACTTCTCAAAGGAGGAACACTTTCCATCCATCTGTTCAGCTCCTCCGGGGACTTCCATGCCTCACCCAGCCAGCGAAGCGTCTCCTGTGATCGGCCAGCTCCCTGCATCGTTTCCTGCATCAGACGAAGCCAAGCTTCTATGACGACTGGATCTTTCATTGACCGGAGTATGCTGCCAACAACAGACTATAAAGCCGCACCAAGAAAGAGCGACTACGGCGCCACGCTTCACATGTACAGTCCACCGTTCACACTGAAGACCTGGCCAGTGATATAGGAGGATTTCTCATCCGCTAAAAATAAGACCGCTCGGGCAATCTCCGATGGCTCGGCCATCCGTCCAACTGGAATGCTCTCCACAATCTTATCCAGAACCTCTTTGGGCATCTGGCCTGTCATTGCTGTTTTCACAAACCCAGGGGCAACGGCGTTGACGGTGATCCCTTTTTTTGCTGTTTCCAGGGCAAGGGACTTGGTGAACCCGATAATCGCGGCCTTTGCCGCTGCATAATTGGTCTGTCCAAAATTTCCTTTCTGTCCCACGACCGACGTGATGCTGATGATCCGTCCGTAGCCCCTCTCGAGCATCTGACCAATCACTGCCTTTGAACAGTGAAAGACCGAGGAGAGATCGACCGCGAGCACCTTCTCCCACTGGTCAGGAGTCATATTCTTGAGAGTCCTATCAATCGTGATCCCAGCATTATTCACGAGGATGTCAATCCGGCCGAAATCTTTCGAGACTTTTTCGACCAGTTGCGTTGTATCTTCAAACTTGGAGACATCTGCCTTATACAGCTTGCCGCTATATCCCTGTTTGATAAATTCCTTCAAGAAGCTCTCTGCAACCTCATCCGGCTCCACGAGATAGTTGAGGCCCACAACTGCACCTTCCTCAGCCAGATACCGGGAGATTACCTGTCCAATTCCCCCCACCGCACCGGTCACCAGGGCCACCCGATCCATTAAGCTATTATTTCCCATCTGCTGCTCCCCAGATTTTTCCTCCACCAGCCCGTCGACGGCTTTCCTCCCGTCGAGAGGCTAGCAGATCCCCTCCCGTTACTCCCGGAGAGGGTTAGTCCACCAATTCCACTGCAACAGCCACCGACTCTCCTCCTCCGATGCAAGGGCTCGCGATCCCGCGTTTCCCCCCCGTCCGCTTCAATGCATAGAGCAGCGTCGTGAGGATCCGCGCGCCGCTGCCTCCAATTGGGTGGCCGAGGGCTACGGCCCCGCCATGGATATTGACCCGGTCCGGATCCAGCCTCAGTTCCTTAAGCGCTGCCATGGTCACAACCGCAAAAGCCTCGTTGACCTCGTAGAGATCTATTTGGCGGGCATCGAGTTTCAGTTTGCTCAAAAGGGCTGTAATCGCTTGGATCGGTGCGATCGTGAACCATTCAGGTGCCACTGCCTTCTGGGTATACCCGACGATTCTCGCTTGCGGCTTAATCCCCAAGGAGTCAGCTCGTTCCTCAGAGAGGACCACCATAGCAGCGGCCCCATCATTCATGCCGGATGCATTCCCAGCCGTCACTGTGCCATCCTTCTGAAAGGCCGGGGGAAGCCGACGCAACTTGGGTTCGTCGAAACGGGTGAGCCGTTCATCATCCCGGACCTGCAGTGGCTTGGGTTTTCCTGGGACCTCAACCTCGACGATCTCTTCGCGAAACCAACCCTCCTGTTGGGCCTTCAACGCTCTGGTGTAACTTTGAACCGCGAAGTCATCCTGCAGTTCCCGTGAGAATTGATACTTGGCGGCGCACAGCTCCGCGCAAGCTCCCATAGAGAGATTCCCGTAGACATCCCAGAGCCCGTCCTTGATCATGCTGTCAACGAGTTCCCCGTGCCCCACCTGGTACCCAGACCTGGCCTTTTCCAGCAGATAGGGAGCCCGGCTCATGCTCTCCATACCACCCGCCACAACCACCTCGGCATCTCCAGCCTGAATGGCCTGGCAGGCCAGCATGACGGCCTTCAGACCTGATCCACACACTTTGTTGATCGTGGTGGCACTCACCGAATCCGAAAGCCCCGCCCCTTTAGCGGCCTGTCTGGCAGGAGCCTGACCGACGCCCGCCGTGAGCACATTCCCCATGATCACTTCGTCAACCACCTCAGGAGGGACGTTAGCCCGGCGTAGTGCCTCCCGAATCACGCAGCTTCCTAGACTCGTGGCGCTCACGGTGTTGAGCACCCCATTCAAGTTCCCGATTGGGGTCCGCACCGCCCCAGCTATCACGACTTGTCTCATGGCTAACCTCCTTGCACCGGAATCACAGCGGTTGGCAATGTGGGCAGAGATGATCCGTGATCACTCGTCAGTTAGCCGCGTGCTTTCCCGATGACCTCTATTAATCTATGTCTACAGATCTCATGAATGAGTGCTGAGATCTCCTAGTCTAGTTCATTGATAGGTCGTTAGGGAAGAGGCAAAAATCGGCAACCCATCCACACCAGCCTGCGGACCAAAATGGGGCTTCACCACACCCTGACAGTGGAAGTGAGAGCGTGCGTGGAGGCTCTAGAAGAGGGAGAGTACCAGCCGGTCAAGCGATTTCCAGATGAAACGCTCTTCGGGGAGATCGCGGCCGGGAACTGCTCACTAACAGGCCTTCATACGGCAGTTGAACAGGGGACACAGAAGCTGAGGACTGAGAAAACGGAAACTTGCTCATCCGCCCTCAGTCCTCAAAGCTTCTGCCTACACCCCAGAGGGCTTAGTTGGGAATGACGGTATCCATCACCTTCTTGTTGATCTCAAGCGCAAACTTCCGAGACGGACCAGCTACCGAAGTCTCATAATATTCAAAGGCAGTCTCACAGGCATCGGCTGCGGTCTTCAACACCGGTTCAGCCACGTCCTGGGAGGTTTGAAGGACTTGCCGGGTGAAGGCCAAGAACGGATTCGGCACCTCGTTCTTTTGTCCTTGGATCTGATCCCAATGCATCACAAGCAAGTCCCTATACGAGGCGAGCCATTGCTGGGGAGCCGCCAGTCCTTGCCTGACTGCGTCTTTAACCAAATGTTCGCTCTGCTCTTGCCACTGCAAGGAGGCTTCCAGTCCTTTGAGATATCCCTCTTTCCAGGTCTTCGCCATTTCCGTCGCGTCCAACGCTCTGCCTGCACCCATCTTCGTGTCAGTCGCCATCATCGGTCTCCTCTCTGGTTTATCGCCTGATTGCTCAAGCTGGTTATAGGAGCCCTTCCTGGTTACAGCACCCGCAATTGGGCTCTGTCCTTGCGGAGCCAACGGTCTTCTTTCGCCCTTCTTTGTTTCTTTCACACCTCTGATTGTTTTTCTTGCAGCCAAAATCGGTTTCCTTTCTGTGGTGGCTGAATGAGCTGAATGAGTTGATGCGTGTGCGAGGATTTAGCCACTATTCCTAACAGGTCAAGAGGGTAGGCTAATAATCTTGGAGCTTAGCAGAGTTTTACAACGCATACTATCCTCCAAATGGACTGATCGGATTGAACAAAAGGCCTACTTAGGCCTACATATTGTTATCCCATTTGGCGGATATTCGACCCAAAAGGTCGGTCGCACTTTTGGCCCGTGGGGAGATTCAAGAGGTAGCCGTGTCACATCAATTACGATGGGGTTTCCGCAGGGTCTGATCGGGGGAAGAAACAAGCGGACGAACTACTTCGCGGGACTCTTCTGATAACCACTCGTCTAATTCATCCCTCTCTGGTACTTAGGGCATCCTCCCACTCACGCTACTTGGAATGATGGTCTCCATCATTGTTTTGTTGATCTCGTGCACATACCTTCGCGATGGACTAGCCAAGAGTGTTTCATAAGAGTCAACTGTCCTCTTATAGACCTCCACACCCGCCTCGAAGATTGGGTCAGTCATGGCATGAGACGCTTGGATCAGGTGCCGGGAAAACGTCAACAACAGATTTGCATTCTGTTGCCGCTGAATCTGATCCAAAGACTTATCTGCCCAGCTTTTATACAACAGTAGCCAATGCTGGAAGCCAGTAAATCCCCCTTTGATGATGTTTTTAGTCGCCTGGTCATTCTCCTCTTGCCACTTCAAGCTGGCTTCAAGGCCTCCCAAATAGGATTCCTTCAAAAACTTGGTCATCCCAGTAAAATCAACTGCCCCCGCTCTCGCCCTCATGTCTTCCCCTGCAATCCACAATTGGCTTAATAATTCGTAGCTTGACCCGTGAGACTGGTTATGTGCCTCCTCTGCTGCGTAAGCCAGAGCACTCGGCCTCTTTCCTAGCTCGTCCCTGATGAGCTCCCACAGAACAGTTGGCGGAGCTGAATAACTCGGTTGTCTCTCTACCTGGTCTTGGATATGCTCAGAGACAACCTTTGCCTTTTTCTTGGCCACCACGCTGGACCTCCCTGGGCTTTGAAGCCGGATGAGTCAGGTGGGCTTTAGAAAGGGTCAATGTAAGTGTCAACATACCATAACCCAGTTTCACTTTAAGAGTCAAGCAGTACGTGCCTGCCAATCCATCATGGGAGCCTATGAATCTCGATTTCCTTCGCCCAATAGTTCATCTTGAACTAAGAACTGAATTTGAGTTATTCTTTTCACAGGTCGCCTTGGAAGGAGGCCTATTTTTTTCTCGCGTCCAGATTAGATTGGTCACTCCGAACTGCGACGGTTGCGCTTCCAGGTAAGACTGTATCATCTTCACCCAATGTTGGATTGGGGGAGAGTTGACGAGACGAGGACGTTATGCAGACACTCACCAACACGCGATTGACGCGAAGGTTGTTTTTGGATCGAGATATTGAATCGTTACGGCAGCAGCTCCTCCGATTTCAACCATTTCTCTCCCGGCGGAAAGCCCCGAGTTCGCTTGAAGAGTTTGATGAAGCCACGAATCGGTTGATCGGCCGGGTGTTTGGTGAGACATCGGAATTGTTGGAGGCGTACGAGTATGCCAAGCTGGGTGAAGCGGCCAGCCTGGTCAACGCACCGGAGGAGGCCCAGGAAAGCGGGGCTCATAACTTCGAACGGGAGACCCTGCAGCAGCGAAAGCAAGTTCTGGAAAGCTGCGTTTCAACACTCGAGAGCATCCGAACTACCAGAATGGTCGCTGGACGAGTGGCGGACTACATGTCTACCGAGATCCGGAGCGCGCGTGTTGACGCGACCTTAAAGGACGCAGGCAGGCTGTTCAAGAAATGGCAAGTTGGCTCATTGCTGGTCGATGATGGCTCCCGCTATGTGGGCATCATTACCGAAAGGGATTTGAGTCGGAAAGCGGCCGCGCGAGGCCTCGATCTGTCCAGCACGACGGTCAAAACTTGTATGACCAAGCCGATTTTGACCATCGATGGCAGCGAGTCCATGCCAGCGGCCGTCCTCTTGATGAAGGAGAAAGGTATCCGACACTTGGCGGTGACGGTCGATGGGACAATCCTGGGCATCCTCTCGGTCGCAGACATCTTACGCTATTACGCCGAGCTCATCCCGACCTTGCGAGATCTGGCGGGGCTGACTTCCGAGGGTGGGGAAACAGCGGGAGAAGAATAGACCACGCCTTTTACTCACTCACGTTTCGGTTCAATCCGGAACTGGTAGCCCTCTGAGAAGCCACGCTGCCTTATCCGTCCTGTTCTCCTTGTAATCCGCCAGTCGCTCTTTCAAGTCACACAATGACCCTAAAGGGCCTAGGTTGGACTAATTCCATAGGGATTCATAGCTAGCAAACATAGGCCACATGACTTCTTGAATTTAAGGAGCTGGATGATTACTTCTCTATACGGATGTATTGACCGTTCCGAGGGGCCAACAGACAGACCAAGCGTCGAGAAAAGAGATCTAGCGTGGCGGAAGAGAACAGGAAGGGAGTTCGTGTTGTCTCCGGGCACGTGGGTAGTCAGGCAGACAGGAGCCAAAGGTTCGGGCTATAACACCACAGAGCAGTCGTGTAGCCCGATTCATGGGTGAGGTAACAACCAACAGGGAGGTCCAGGATGGCAGCTGAAGAAACGAAGGCGAAAGCGGGAACGGTTGATTTCACTGGGATGGCCAAGGTTTGGAAGGAAGCCTATTTAGGCGGCCTTGAAGCCGGCTTGAGGTGGCAAGGGGAAAATGAGCGGGTGGCCAAGAGCATCATCAAACAGGGACTTCTGCGCTCGCAGCAATGGCTGGCTTTCGCTAAGGACTGCTTTGATCAGTCCTTGGATCAGGTTCAAGGGCAACAGAACGGAGATCCCTTCGTCACTCTGTTTCGACGACTGATCCAAGCCCCCTACGCCATGGCTGAACCGGTGGTCAAGACCGGAGTGGGCGTTTGTCAGATGACCTTGACATCTTATGAAACCGCACTGGCCGCTCCGTCCCGCAAGTATGTCCTTGAGATCAACAAAATTGTGATGGACACGGTCATCCCTTATTGAAAATCCGCAGTGACGGCAGGAGTTTTCGAGCCTGAGGAGGGTAATGGTTCATCACCCTCCTCAGCCGCCGGCACTCAGCATCCCCGCGGAACCTCCACAACCGTCATCTTTCCACTATCTCGTCTAGTTAGATCTGAACCCTCTGGCAGGGGCGGATGGTCGCTGACTCTCTCTCCCGCCGAACGTTGCGACGGGGCCAGCTTCTGGTACACCAGCTTGCGTCGCAGTGAGTGCAGCGAGAAGAGCAACTGGCGGGACGGGCTGACTGGCTCATAGCGGAGGCCGACAGGGAGAAAGAGTGCTTGGTCTCCTTGAAGGACGAAGATGAAGGTTCGCCTTGGGTCTGGGCGGACCTCCTATGCGAACGGGTGGGCAACTAGCGGCCGAGTGCCGCTTTGACCGAAGCGCCGATTTCGGCGGGGTTGCGGACGACGCGGACGCCGGCGGCCTCGAGGGCGGCCATCTTCTCAGTGGCAGTGCCCTTTCCCCCCGTGATGATCGCGCCGGCGTGGCCCATCCGGCGGCCAGGCGGAGCGGTAATGCCGGCGATGAAGCCGATCACCGGCTTGTGGATGTTCTGCTTGATATAGACCGCCGCTTTGTCTTCGGCATCGCCGCCGATCTCGCCGATCATCACGACCGCTTCAGTTTCGGGGTCTTTTTCGAACATGGCCAGGAGATCTATATAGCCCGTGCCGATGATTGGATCGCCGCCGATCCCAATACAGGTGGTCTCGCCCAAGCCCAGGTTTGTGAGTTGGTTGACGGCCTCATAGGTCAGTGTCCCGCTGCGAGAGATCACGCCGACTCGCCCCTTCTTGTGGATGAAGCCCGGCATGATCCCGATCTTGCACTCATCCGCCGTGATGACGCCTGGACAGTTCGGTCCGATCAACCGAACATCGCGCCCGCGCAACGCGCGCTTCACCCTGACCATGTCGTTGACGGGGATGCCTTCAGTGATGCAGATGATCAATTTGATGCCGGCGTCGGCGGCTTCCAGAATCGCATCAGCCGCGAAGGCCGGCGGCACGAAGATCAGTGAGGTGTCGCACTGGGTCTTCTTGACTGCATCCCGAACCGTGTTGAAGACCGGAATCCCTTCGACTTCCTGCCCCGCCTTTCCCGGCGTCACGCCCGCGACCACCTGCGTCCCATAGGCCTTGCACTGCGTCGCGTGAAACGACCCTTCCCTGCCCGTGATCCCCTGCACCACCACTCGCGTATTCTTATTGACCAAGATGCTCACATCTCTCCCCTTTTCTTCCTCTATCCGTTCATCCAAGTGATGATCGGAGACCAGGTCACCGCAATTTCAGGACTTTTCCACTCTCCTTCTTTCCTGATGACGGCGTAGCAGCGACGCCCTGCCGGTCGTCGCGACATCACTGGAGGAACGGGGCACACACCGTTCGTCTTTCCCTCGTCGCCTCGGATGGAACGGATGCGCGCTGAGGGTAGCGGCATAGCGCCACTGCCTGTTAACGGCGGTGAAATGCAGGTCGCCGATCCGTTGGTCTGCCTGAGGCGACCAGCCAACAGTAGGGTTGCCAGTAGCCATCAGATTCCAACGCATTATGCCACGCCCGAACGCGCGCGCCGTTCGTCAGCCGAGGCTTTTTATGCCACCGCCTCCGCCTTTTTCCTCTTCCTGCCCGTCATCGCCACAATCTTCTGCGCCGCCTCCCACAGATCCGTCGCCACTTCGACTTTCAAGCCAGACTCCATCAACAGCTTCCGCCCCTCCTCCGCATTCGTCCCCTGCAGCCGCACCACCACCGGCAGCTTAATCCCCACTTCCTTGGCCGCATCAATGACGCCATGGGCGATGCGCTCGCAGCGGACGATGCCACCGAAGATGTTGATAAAGATGCCCTTGACGTTGCGGTCCTTGAGCAGAATCCGGAAGCCGGCCGCAACGGTCTCTTTCGTCGCCCCTCCGCCGACATCGAGAAAATTCGCCGGCTCACTGCCGGCCAGCTTGATCACGTCCATCGTGGCCATGGCCAACCCGGCTCCGTTCACCATACAACCGATGTTGCCGTCCAGCTTCACGTAGTTGAGGTTGTTTCCACTGGCCTCGATCTCCAGCGGTTCTTCCTCGTGCAGATCGCGGAAGGCCTGCACGTCGGGGTGTTTGAACAGTCCGTTGTCGTCAAACGAGACTTTCCCATCCAGCGCGATGAGCATCTTATCCTGAGTGATGACGAGCGGGTTGATCTCGACCAGCGAGGCGTTCTTCTCCATGAAGAGCCGGTAGAGATTGCCCAGCATGGTCACGAACGGATTGAGAAGCGTCGGCTCCATGGCCGGCAGACCAAGCCCGAAGGCCAGATTGCGGCCGTTGTACCCCTGGTACCCCACGGCAGGATCGATCGGCTCTTTCACGATCTTCTCGGGGGTATGGGCGGCGACCTCTTCGATCTCCATCCCGCCTTCGGTGCTGGCGATGAAGACGGGCCAGCCGGAATCCCGGTCCACGAGCAGGCTCAGGTACAGTTCCTTGGCGATGCCGGCTCCCTCTTCGATCAGCAGCCGGCGCACCTTCCGTCCCTTCGGTCCGGTCTGGTGCGTGACGAGCGTTTTGCCGAGCAACTCTTTCGCGAGGGCAGGCACTTCGGTTTGAGTCTTTGTAATCTTCACGCCACCGGCCTTGCCCCGTCCTCCGGCATGGATCTGGGCCTTCACCACATAGACAGGGCTGTTCAACGCCTCTGCCCACTTCTCGGCCGCCAGTGGCGTCTTGATCTCCTTGCCCTTCGGCACGGGAATGCCGAACTGTG